>JAUZFP010000047.1 GCA_030838475.1 Actinomycetota bacterium | reverse complement strand
CCAGGTTGGCTCATCGGCCATTGTGCTGCCCTTCGTCCGGGTGGGCGATCTCGCCCGGCGGAGTTCCCGCTGCGCGCTCAAAGTCGAGAGCGTGCTGGACGATAATAACAGCGGCAACCTGATCAATAACGGAACGCGATTGCCGGGACGACCGTCCGGACGCCCGTAGTGCCGCCTGCGCCGACACAGTCGTGAGGCGTTCGTCTACCAGACGCACGGGCAGATCTGTCGAGGCCGCAAGCCGGGCGGCGAATCCCGTGGCGTCATCGGTCGACGCGGTGGCCCTGCCTGCGAGCGAGAGCGGGAGGCCAACGATCAACTCGATCGCGTCGGCCTCTGCTGCAATCGCGAGAATGCGCTCAATATCGCCCGTTCCGCGGGGAACTGTCTCGACCGGCGTCGCCAGCATCCCGTGGGAGTCGCTGCGCGCAATTCCGATTCGAACCTTGCCGACATCCACACCGACGCGAACTCCCGGACGCACGACTGCCCTAGGCGACGAGCGATTCGCGGATGGCGTCGAGCGCTGTTCCGATCGCGGCGACATTGGAACCGCCGCCCTGCGCGAGGTCATCCTTGCCGCCGCCGCCGCCGCCCAGGATTCCTGCTGCGATCTTGGCCAGGGTGCCCGCGCTTGCGCCGGTCTTGCGCGCCGCCTCGTTGGTTGCCACGATGACCGATGGCTTGCCATCGACGGTCGCGGCCAGCGCGGTCACCGATGCCTCGACGCCCAGGCGCTCCCGGACGCTCGTTGCGAGCGAGCGGAGGTCATCCGTCGAGCCGAGCGAGCCGACGTTCTCAACCACCAGGAGCACGTCGCCGACACGCGTTGCCGACTCCGCGATCGCCGGGACGCGACCGCTGCGCTCGCTCGCCTCGTAGGCGGCAATGCGCTTCTCGGCCGCCTTCAGGTTGGCCGCAAGTTCCGCGATCCGGTCGGGCAGTTGCTCGCGCGGCGTCTTCAGCGAGGACGACAGCGTCGAAATGATCGCACGTTCCGCCGCGAGGTCCTTGAACGCGTCGATACCGACGAGTGACTCGATGCGTCGATTGGTCGAACCGATGGATGACTCGCTCACCAGGTTGATGAGTCCGACCTCCGAGGATCTGCTGACGTGGGTTCCCGCGCACAGCTCGAGCGACCAGGGGCTGCCGATCTGCACGACGCGTACCTCGTTGCCGTACTTCTCGCCGAACAGCGCCATCGCGCCGAGCGCCTTGGCCTCCTCGAGCGGAAGAACTCGTGTGGTGACCTCGAGGTTGTCGACGATGGCGTTGTTCGCGATGTTCTCGATCTCGCTGCGGGTCGCCGGCGAGAGCGGTTTGTTCCAGTTGAAGTCCAGACGCATGTAGCCGGCCTTGTTGTACGAGCCGGCCTGGTGCGCCTCCTCGCCGAGCGTCTGGCGCAGGGCCGCGTGGATGAGATGGGTCGCCGAGTGCGCCTGCGCCGCCGCGTGCCGCCACACCGGGTCCACGACACTGGTCGCAGCATCACCGACGGCGACCTCGCCGCTGCGCACTTGTACGCGGTGGCTGATCAGTCCCTTGACCGGCTTCTGGACATCCAAAACCTCGAGGTCGAAGCCCTTACCCACAATCGCGCCAGCATCGGCCTCCTGGCCGCCGGACTCCGCGTACAGGGCGGTCTCGGCGAGGATGACCTCCGCGATGTCACCCACGACGGCGCGATCGACCGACTCGCCGGCCACAATCAGCCCGAGAATCGTGCTCTCGGTCGTCAGCAGGTCGTAGCCGGTGAAGACGGTCTCGCCCGCGGCGCGGAACTCGCTATACACGGAGAGGTCGGCAAGGGCGGTCTTCTTGGCCTTCGCATCGGCCTTGGCCTTGGTGCGCTGCTCGAGCATCAGGGTGTCGAATGCGGCGCGGTCGACCGTGAGCCCCGCCTCCTCCGCGACCTCGAGCGTGAGGTCGATCGGGAAACCGAACGTGTCGTGCAGCAGGAACGCTGTGTCCCCGGCCAGCTCCTTCTCGCCCCTCTTCGCCGTCTTCTCGACCGCGACATCCAGGATGGCCGTGCCAGCGGTGAGCGTGCGGAGGAACGTCTCCTCTTCGCCGAGAGCGAGACGCGAGATGCGGTCGAACTCGGTCGACACCTCGGGATAGGCGGCCTTCATCGCATCCCGGGACGCGGGGAAAAGCTCAGCAAACGTCGGGTCCTCGACACCGAGCAGTCGCATTGCGCGCACGCTACGACGCAGCAGGCGACGGAGAATGTAGCCGCGACCCTCGTTGCTGGGGCTCACGCCATCCGACATGAGCATGAGCGAGGACCGCACGTGGTCCGCGATCACGCGCATCCGAACGTCGTCATCGTGGTTCGCGCCGTAGCGACGGCCCGAGAGTTCGGACGCCATATCGAGCACCGGACGAACCTGGTCAATCTCGTACATGTTCTCGACGCCCTGCTTCAGGAACGCGACGCGCTCCATCCCCATGCCGGTGTCGATGTTCTTCTTGGGCAGCTCGCCGAGAATCTCGAAGCTCTTGCCCGAGCCCTCGCCGCGCAGGTACTGCATGAAGACGAGATTCCAGATCTCGACGTAGCGGTCGTCATCCGTTGCAGGACCGCCGTCCCGACCGTAGGCGGGACCGCGATCGAAGAAGATCTCGGAGCACGGGCCCGCGGGACCAGGCTGCCCGGTCGACCAGTAGTTGGTGTCCATGTCGAGCCGCTGGATGCGCTCATCCGGAAGTCCCGCGATCTTCTTCCAGAGCGCGATCGCCTCGTCGTCGTCCTTGTAGACGGTGACCCAGAGGTCCTTCGGCAGGAATCCCAGCCCGCCCTCGGCCTCGGCCGACGTCAGCAGCTCCCACGCGTAGGCGATGGCCTGCTCCTTGAAGTAGTCACCGAACGAGAAGTTGCCGTTCATCTGGAAGAAGGTGCCGTGCCGCGGAGTCTTGCCGACCTCCTCGATGTCGAGGGTTCGGATGCACTTCTGCACGCTCGTGGCACGCGGGTACGGCGCCGGAACCAGCCCGGTCAGATACGGAACGAAGGGAACCATGCCAGCAACGGTGAACAGCAGCGTCGGGTCGTCGCTGACGAGCGACGCCGACGGCACGATCGTGTGGCCGCGCTCGCCAAAGTAGTTGAGCCAGCGGCTCTGAATGTCTGCAGTTTGCATGGGTTCCTGGTCTAACGGCAGCGGCAAACGCCGCGTGGTCTATCGGTTGCGGAGCTCGGCCTCGCGGGCCTTATACCCGTCGATCAGCGCGCCGCTGAATTCCTTCGCGCGGTTGTCGACGTCCTCGAAGAACTGCTTACCGGCGGGGGTCTTGCTGACCTGGTGGGCGATCACGAAACCGGCGCCGACACCAAGGATGAGCAACAGGATGTTCTTCATTTCACGCTCCTCAAAAGTTTGCTGATGGTCGCCCCAAGCCTATCGGCGCAGGAACGGCAAAGGCGGGCCACCGCGTGGTGGCCCGCCTTTCCCGAATGCTAAAAACGCGGCGCTGTGCTGATAACGCAGCGCTATCGCGCTGCGTAGTACTCAACGACGAGCTGAACTTCACAGGTCACGGGGACCTCGGCGCGCTTCGGGCGACGCACGAGGCGCACCTGCAGCTTGTCGAGCTCGACCTCGAGGTACGGCGGGAGCTTCGGGAGAACATCCACGTGTCCGCCGGCGGCGGCAACCTGGAACGGCTCCATGCCCTCCGAGCGGGCCTTGACGTGAACGAGCTGGCCCGGCTTGACGCGGAACGACGGACGGTCGACGAGCTGGCCGTCGACGAGGATGTGGCGGTGCACAACCATCTGGCGCGCCTGCGCGGTCGTGCGGGCGATCGCCGCACGAACGATGATGGCGTCCAGGCGCATTTCGAGCTGCTCGACCAGGTTCTCACCGGTCAGGCCGGCGGCACGACGTGCCTCCTCGAACTGGATCTTCAGCTGCGCCTCGCGGATGCCGTACTGGGCGCGAAGACGCTGCTTCTCGCGAAGGCGGACGGCGTAGTCGCTGTCGGCCTTGCGCTTGGTGCGGCCGTGCTCACCCGGAGCGTACGGACGCTTCTCCAGGTACTTGGCCGCCTTCGGGGTCAGTGCAATGCCCAGCGCGCGAGACAGGCGAGTCTTGCTGCGGGTACGTGACTTGGTTGACACTTATTTCTCTTTCGGTTGATCAGACAGATGGATAACCGGGCTCTCACGCCTCCGCGAAAGCGCGCAAGGAGCATCGGTGAAAGTTAGAGGATGTTTGCCGCAGAACCAGATCGGCTAAAGACCTAAAGTTCTCGCGGAGTTGAAACAAGCCGAGTCCAGTTCGAAGCAGCAGCCGTGCGCAATGAACCGGATTTAGGCAGGTATCAGCGTAACACGGGTATCCCGGGGTGTTAAAGCGGCGTGGATGTCCTCCTCGGCCTACTTCAGGAGGAGATTTGGCCGATTCGAGGCGGATTTTCTCCCCCCGAGGCGCGATTCGGGGACGATCTCCTCCCGGAGACTGCTTCAACAGGAACCCAGGCCGAAAATACCCGATTTCGTCCTGTTGGACATCGTGTCAGCGCAATTTCTCCTGTCGAACGTGCTGAGATCCACGGGGAGGCATCGAAAACGCGGGATAGATCGGCCACGCACCCGATCCGTGCTGCTTTTCGCGCGGCGGAAGCCAAAACCCGCAGCCCCCTACTTCCCCCGGATGATCCGCTTCAGCTTGTCCCAGCGGGCCGAGACGTCGCGCTCGTTGCCGTGTTCGGTCGGCTTGTAGTAGTTGACGCCGAGGAGTTCGTCGGGCAGGTATTGCTGCTCGACCACCCCCAGCTCGGAGTCGTGAGAGTACTTGTAGCCCTTGCCGTGGCCAAGCTTCTTCGCCCCGGCGTAGTGGGCGTCCCGCATCTGCTTCGGAACGCGGCCGAAGTTTCCCGCGCGCACGTCCGCGATCGCGGCATCCAACGCCATGTATGCGGCATTCGACTTCGGCGCGGTCGCCAGGTACACGACGGCCTCGGCCAGCGGGATTCGCCCCTCGGGCATGCCCACGTACTGCACGGCGTCGGCCGCCGCGACGGCGACCAGAAGGGCCTGCGGGTCGGCCATCCCGACGTCCTCTGCCGCGCTGATCATCACCCGGCGCGCGATGAATCGCGGGTCCTCCCCCGCCTCGATCATGCGCGCCAGGTAGTGGAGTGCGGCGTCCGCGTCCGAGCCGCGGATCGACTTGATGAACGCGCTGATGACGTCGTAGTGCTCGTCGCCCTGCCGGTCATATCGCAGCAGCGCCCGGTCGACCGCCAACGAGACGATCTCGTCGGTGATGATCGGCTTCGACGGGTCATCCTCGTCGAGATCGGTGGATGCGGTCGCCGAGAACGCGGCAGCCTCGAGCGCGGTAAGTGCTCGGCGCGCATCCCCCGACGAGAGCCGGATGAGCGCCGCGCGAGCCTCAGGGGTCAGGATGACGGCGTCCGCGAGACCGCGCGCATCCGTCACCGCGCGGTCGATCAGGAGCCCGACGTCGTCATCGGAGAGCTGCTCGAGCGTGAGCAGCAGCGACCGTGAGAGCAGCGGCGAGATCACCGAGAAGGACGGGTTCTCGGTCGTCGCGGCGATCAGGATGATCCAGCCGTTCTCTACCCCCGGCAGCAGCGCGTCCTGCTGTGCCTTGGAGAAGCGGTGAATCTCGTCCAGGAAGAGCACGGTGGTCACGCCGTACAGGTCGCGTTGGGACAGCGCCTGCTCCATCACCTTGCGCACGTCAGCGACACCGGCGTTGACGGCGGATAGTTCGACGAAGTTTCTGCCCGAGCTGTGGGCAACGGCCTGGGCAAGCGTCGTCTTGCCGATGCCGGGCGGCCCCCACAGGATGACCGAGACCGCCCCCTGCTCGCCCGACTTGTCCGCGGCCAGACTCACGAGCGGCGAGCCAGGCCCGAGCAGGTGCTTCTGGCCGGCGACCTCGTCGAGGCTCAGCGGTCGCATCCGCACGGCAAGCGGCGTCACGCCGCCGCGCAGTCCAGGCCGGGAGTCCATGAGCGAAAGCGTACTGTCCGCAACCGGCAATCGCCGGGGCGGGACCGGCACTCGTCGGGCGGGCGCATTTGGCGCCATCTTGCCCGCGCCCGTAAAGTTCTCTGGGGCGTGAGCCTTACGCAACCGATGGAGGACACCCGTGGCACCGAGCAAGAACACCGACCGCGAGGCACGCGAGGCTCGCGACCGGCTGCGTCGGTACACCGCCCGGCAGACCGTGCACACACACCAGTCCAAGCGGCGCGTGCGCGACAACGTGCTCGCCCTTATCGGTCTCATCGTGGTGGCCACGCTCGCGACGTTCACCCAGATCTACTACTTCAGCGCCGGTCCAGGTAAGCCCGCCGCCAAGTCCTCCGCCACGCCTACTCCGACCCCCACCGCCGCGGGAAGCAATATCGGCAACGTGCCGAGCGCCAGCGTCGCCGAGGCGCGCACCTGGACCGGAGACCTGACGCTCAACAGTGTCAAGCTCGGCATCTCGCTGGACGGGAAGGCGGCACCGCAGGCGGTCGCGTCCTTCGTGACCGACGCCAAAGGCAACTACTTCGACGGGCTCCTGTGCTGGCGCCTGACCAACAGTGCGAACTTCGACGTGCTGCAGTGTGGAACGTCATCCGCGACGGGTGCGGACGCGAGCCAATACTCGTTCGGTCCTCTCGAGAACACGCCGTCCGACAACAAGTACCCCGCCGGCTCGATCGTCGAAGCGCGCACCAGCGATAACGCGTACGGCTCGGGTCACCAGTTCTTCATCACGTACAAGGACACGACGATCCCCGCCGACAGCGCGGGCGGATATTCGATCTTCGGCCATGTCACGAGTGGTCTCGACCAGCTGATCTCTGACATCACCTCGAAGGGCATCGTTCCACCGGCCTCCGGTGATACATCGACAAACAAGAACGACGGTCCTCCGGTCGTGACCACCAAGATCACGTCGGTAACGATCAAGTAAGGTTCGATTCGGCTCCGAAGCGCGTGCAATAGGCTGGACGGCGGCCGTGAGCACTACCGACGACCATCCTCCGCAGACCAAACAAGGTGAACATCGTGGCAACAGACGAACTGACCCCTTGGGGTCGCGTTGACGAGACGGGTACCGTCTTTGTCCGCGAGTCCGAGGGCGAACGCGCCGTCGGACAGTACCCGGATGGTTCGCCCGAGGAGGCGCTCGCATACTTCGAGCGCAAGTTCACCGAACTCGCCGGCCAGGTGACCCTCCTGGAGCAGCGCGCGAAGCGCGGCGCGCCAGCCGCGGATATCGCCAAGGCCGTCAAGTCACTGACCGCCACTATCTCCACTGCCAACGCGGTCGGCAACCTCGAAGCTCTCCACACCCGCCTCGAGGCCCTCGGCGGCACGGTCACGGAGCTGACCGAGAAACAGACCGAAGAGTCGAAAGCGCTCGTCGCCGCCGCACTGCTCGAACGCGAGGCGATCGTGGTCGAGGTCGAGAAGCTCGCCGCACAGGACGCCGCGAAGGCGCAGTGGAAGCAGGTGAGCGCGAGCCTCGACGAGCTGTTCGCTCGCTGGCAGAAGCACCAGCAGGACGGTCCTCGCCTTCCCAAGAACGAGAGCAACGAGCTGTGGAAGCGATTCCGTGCTGCCCGAGCCATCATCGACGGGCATCGCAAAGCGTTCTTCGCAGAACTCGACAGCACCCACAAGGATGCGCGCACGCGCAAGCAGGAGCTCGTCACCAAGGCGGAGGGGCTGCTCCCCAAGGGCGCAGACGGCATCCCGACGTACCGCACGCTGCTCGACGAGTGGAAGCTCGCCGGGCGCGCGGGCAAGAAGTTCGACGACGCGCTGTGGGCACAGTTCAAAGCGGCCGGTGACGCGCTCTACGCCGCGAAGTCCGAGGTCGACGCAAAGGACAGCGTCGAGTTTGAGGCAAACCTGGCCGAGAAGCTGGAGCTGCTGGTGGAGGCCGAGAAGATCCTCGGCGTGACGGATCGCTCCAAGGCGAAAGAGTCGCTGGCGAGCGTCCAGCGGCGCTGGGACAAGATCGGCAAGGTTCCGCGCGACAAGGTCAAGGTCGTCGAGGATCGCCTGCGCAAGGTCGAGACTGCTGTACGGAAACTGGACGAAGAGCACTGGCAGAAGTCGGATCCGGAGAAGCAGGCTCGCAGCGAGGGTCTGGCGAGCCAGCTCCACGAGGCGATTGCAAAGCTGGAGCGCGAACTCGCAGAAGCCCAGGCAACCGGGGACAAGGCGAAGGTCGCGAAAGCGCAGGAAGCGCTCGACGCGCGCAAGATCTGGCTCGACGCGATCAAATAGTTCTCCACACCGCTCACCTGTCCACAGGATTGGGTCGAGTTCGTTCGTCGATTAGCCGAACATCCATAGTTGCGGGATGCGCCTCAGCCCCGTCCTGCACCGGTCCGACTTCCCCGTCCCCGAACTCCGGGCGCTGGTCCTCGACGGCGAGGCCTACCAGGTGAGCGACTGCGTCGCCCCGGTGGACGAGGTCGCAGGGCCTCTCCAACGTGCGGCGGCTCTGGCCGCCGAGCTCCCGGCGCGTCTTATCGCGGAGCAGCACAGCGCAGCCTGGGTCTGGGGCGCGCAGCCGCATCCGCCACAGCGCCACGAGGTGTGTGCAGACATCACCGCGCGAGCCCGGCCCGCCGTCGGCGCGCCGCTATCGGTTCGCGAGGTGGTGCTGCTCCACGAGGACACCAGCCTGCTGGCCGGACTGTCCGTCACGACGCCCATGCGCACCGCGATCGATCTCGCGAGATTTGTTCCACTCTGGAACGACACCGAGACGGACATTGTGCGTGCGCTGCTCTCCCTGGCCGGCGTCGGCGTCATCGAGTGCGCCCGGGTGATGAACCGCAAACGCAATCTGCCGAACAAGCGCATCGCGCTCGAGAGGTTGGCCGCTAGCCAGAGTTGACGCGGTAGACGTCGTAGACGGCGTCGATCCTGCGTACCGAGTTCAGCACACCGTCGAGGTGTGTCGTGTCGCCCATCTCGAATACGAAACGGCTGAGCGCCAGGCGGTCGCTCGAGGTCGACACGGTCGCCGACAGGATGTTGACGTGGTTTTCACTCAGCACGCGGGTGACGTCCGACAGCAGGCCGGACCGGTCCAGCGCCTCGACCTGAATCTGGACCAGGAAGACGCTCTTGGATGACGGCGCCCACTCGACCTCGATCATCCGCTCGGGCTCGGTCAGCAGCGACTCGACGTTGCGGCAGTCCGCGCGGTGCACGGATACCCCCGCGCCGCGGGTGACAAAGCCAACGATCTGGTCCCCGGGAACCGGGGTGCAACATTTCGCCAGTTTGACGAGGATGTCGGGCGCCCCGCGCACCAGCACGCCGGAGTCGCTGTGTCGAAGCTCCTTGCTGCTGCGCGACTTCGGCGTGAAGACGAGTTCGGAGTCCTCGGCCTCCGCCTCGGTCTGCAGGGACGCGACAACCTTCTCGATGACCGACTGCGTGGAGACGTGCCCCTCACCGACGGCCGCGTAAAGCGACGACACGTCGTCATAGCGCAACTGGGCGGCGACCTCGGAGAACGAGTTCTGGTTCATGAGCTTTTGCAGCGGAAGATTCTGCTTGCGCATGGCGCGCGCGATCGCATCCTTGCCCTGCTCGATCGCCTCTTCGCGGCGCTCGATCTTGAACCACTGGCGGATCTTGTTGCGCGCCCGCTGGCTCTTGACGAAGTTCAGCCAGTCCTGGCTGGGGGCGGCATCCGGGTTCTTCGAGGTGAACACCTCGACCGCGTCCCCGCTCAGGAGCTCGCTGTCGAGCGGCACGAGTCGGCCGTTGACCTTTGCGCCCATGGTGCGGTGGCCGACCTCTGTGTGCACGGCGTAGGCGAAGTCGACGGGTGTCGCTCCGGCGGGCAGCCCGATGACCTTGCCCTGCGGCGTGAAGACGTAGACCTCTTTCGCGCCGATCTCGAACCGAAGATTGTCGAGGAATTCGCTCGGATCACTGGTCTCGGCCTGCCAGTCCGAGATGTGCGCGAGCCACGCCATCTCGGTGTCGGCGACCTGGGTTGCCGCCCCGGCGCTCTTCCCGCCGTTGACCCGTTCCTTGTACTTCCAGTGCGCGGCGACACCGAATTCGGCCCGCTGGTGCATCTCCGGGGTGCGGATCTGGATCTCGACGGCGCGACCCTGAGGCCCGAGCACGGTGGTGTGCAGCGACTGGTACAGGTTGAATTTCGGCGTAGCGATGTAGTCCTTGAACCGCCCGGGAAGCGGCGTCCAGCGCGCGTGAATGCTGCCGAGCACCGCGTAGCAGTCGCGCACGGAGTTCACGAGGATCCGGATGCCCACGAGGTCGTAGATCTCGTCGAAGTCGCGACCGCGCACGATCATCTTCTGGTAGATCGAGTAGTACTGTTTTGGTCGCCCGACGACGGAGCCCTTGATCTTGGCCGACTTCAGGTCGTCGTTGACCGCGTCGATGACGACCTGAACGAATTCCTCGCGTTGCGGGGTGCGCTGCCGCACCAGACTGTCGATCTCGATGTAGAGCTTCGGGTACAGAACTGAGAACGACAGGTCCTCGAGTTCCCATTTGATGGCCTGGATCCCGAGCCGGTGCGCGAGTGGCGCGTAGATCTCGAGAGTCTCCTGCGCCTTGCGAGTCGCGGATGCCTCATCCACGAAACCCCAGGTGCGCGCATTGTGCAGGCGGTCGGCGAGCTTGATGACGAGAACGCGGATGTCCTTCGACATCGCCACGACCATCTTGCGCACGGTCTCGGCCTGCGCACTGTCGCCGTATTTGAGTTTGTCCAGCTTGGTGACGCCGTCGACGAGCATCGCGACCTCGTCGCCGAAGTCGTTGCGCAGCATGTCGAGCGTGTATTCGGTGTCTTCCACCGTGTCGTGGAGCAGGGCGGCCGCGAGGGTCTTGGTCCCGATTCCCAGGTCAGCAAGAATCTGCGCGACCGCGACCGGATGGGTGATGTACGGCTCGCCACTTCGACGCTTCTGGCCGGAGTGGGCGCGCTCGGCCGTGGCGTACGCGCGTTCGATCAGAGCAAGGTCCGACTTCGGATGGTGCAGCCGGACCGTCTTCATGAGCTGGTCGACCGCCCCGGAAGGCTGCGCGCGGGAGAAGATTCGGGGAAGAAGGGCGCGACGGGACGGTGCCGGTGGACTTGCCGCTGGCACGGCTGGCGACGTCGTGACGCCGTCGGAGGTCTCAGTACTCATGACCCTCCCTCGATACGCAATTCTAATCGAGGGGCGAGTCTGGACCGCCTGCGACGACTACGCCGCCAGCGGACTGCCATGCTTCCATGCCGCCAGCGACGTTCACGGCGTCGTACCCGGCCTCGGCGAGGTACTTGGTGACCTGCCACGAGCGATAACCGCTGTGGCAGATGACAACAACCCGCGAATCGGTCGGGATCTCATCGAGACGATCGATGACCGACCCCATCGGGATTAGGTGTGCATCGGGTGCATGACCGCGATTCCACTCGTCCGGCTCGCGCACGTCCAGCAGCCAGGCCGAGTCAGCGACCTGGGCGATCGCATCCTCGGCGGGAATCTGGGCGGCTTCTGGCACGGACGTGGTTACCTGACGGCGCCGGAAGTTGTGCGGGCGACGGTCGTGCGCTTGGTGCGCTTCTGGATGTCGGGCTCCCGCTCACGAAGCAGCGCGTAGAGCGGCGCGGCCACGAAGATCGTCGAGTACGTACCGGACAGGATTCCCACGAACAGCGCGAGGGAAATGTCGCGTAGCGTGCCGGCTCCGAGCAGCGTGGCACCGATGAAGAGAATCGCGGCAACCGGGAGCAGAGCAACGACCGAGGTGTTGATCGAACGAACCAGGGTCTGGTTGACGGCCAGGTTGACCGACTCGGAGAACGTCCGAACGGACTTCTCGCCGTCCTCGCTCGTGTTCTCACGAATCTTGTCGAACACGACGACGGTGTCGTAGAGCGAGTATCCGAGGATCGTCAGAAGACCGATAACGGCATCCGGGCTGACCTCAAAGCCGAGGAGTGCATACACGCCGACGACAATGATGAGGTCGTGCGCGAGGGCGACGATCGCGGCGACGGACATCTTCCAGGTTCGGAAGTACAGGGCCATGATGATGACCGCGAGCACGATGAACGCGATGAGTGCCTCGATCGCGGCCTGGGTGATGTCCTGGCCCCAGGATGCGCCGATAAATGTCGCGGCTACCTTGCTTTGCGGTACGTCGTACGCCTTGGCGAGTGCGGCCTGGACGTCCGTCGTCTTCAGAGCGGTAAGGAGGTTTGTCGTTACCTGCACCGACGTCGTGTTTGTGCCGGCACCGGCGACGACGACCGTGGGCACCTCACCCGGCACGACACTACCGACGGCCGCGGTCGCGAGCCGCTGATCGGGGCTCGAACCGACATCCGACACGGTGAACAGCGAGCCACCCTTGAACTCGACGCTGAAGTTGAAGCCCCTGACGATGGGCACCAGGATCGCGATGAGTACGAGCACGGCGGCGATGGAGAACCAGATGCGACGACGCCCGACGATGTTGTACGAACGCGCACCCGTATAGAGGTCGTTACCGAACTTCGAGAAACTGGCCATCAGGAGTCCTTACCCTTCGGACGGTTCGCTTCGGCCTCTGCGGCCTTACGCTCGGCAATCGTCTGGCGACGGGCGGCTTCGCGCGAACTCCCGCTGTTCTTGGCGGCGACCGCGACAGGCGCCCGGAACTGTGCTCGACCGCGATACACCGCTCCGAGCGCATTCGGATCCAGACCACTGGCGCGGTGTCCCTCATAGAAGAAGGGCACGCGTGCGAGTAGTTGAAGCGTGGGATGAGTGAACAGCGAGACGACGATGACGTCGATGATCGTCGTCAGACCGAGCGTGAGCGCGAATCCCTTGACGTCGCCGACGGCGAGGATGAACAGGATCAGCGCCGCGAGAAGGTTGACGCTGTCCGACGCCAGGATGGTTCGGATCGCTCGTTTCCAACCCGCCTCGACGGACGATTCGAGCCCGCGGCCATCCCGTAGTTCGTCTCGTATTCGTTCGAAGTAGACGATGAAGGAGTCCGCGGTGATACCGATGGCGACGATAAGTCCGGCGACACCGGCCAGCGAAAGGCGGTAGTCCGCCTGCCAGGACAGGTACGTGATCAGTTCGTACGTGATGATGCCGGAGAGTCCGAGCGAGACGATCGTGACCAGACCGAGCAGTCGGTACTGGAAGAACGAGTAGATGATGACCAGCAGGAGGCCAATCCCGCCGGCCAGAAGGCCACCGAACAGCGATGCCGAGCCGAGTTGCGCCGAGACGTTGTTCGAGGTCAGCACCCTGAAGCTGATCGGTAGTGCACCGAATTTGAGCTGCTGCGCAAGCGCCGTCGCCGAGGTCTGGTTGAAGTTTCCCGTGATCTGGGGCTTGTTCGATACGCCCTCGACCTGCGGGTTGGTAATCACCTGGCCATCAAGAACCACCGCGAACTGGTTTTGCGGCGAAGTGAGCGCGATCAGGCGCGTACCGATGGACTCGAACTTCGCGCCGCCGGCCGAGTTGAACGTGATGTTGACGCCCCACTCACCGGTGCTGGCGCCGTTCTGCGTCGTCGTGAGAGCGGCCTCGGCGTCGGTGATGGCCGTTCCGGACAGCTCGACGGGCCCGAGGATGTACTTCGCGGCATACGTCCCGTTTACGGGGGCGTCACAGGTAATGAGCGGCTTGTTCTCGGGGGCGAGGTTCGCTGCGGCAGCCGCCTTGCTCTTGCAGTTGAAGTTGTCGTACTCCGCCTGCAGGGCCGGAGTCACGTAGGCCAGATCGCTGCCGTTCGTCGGTTTGCTGGTGGGAGTGCTGCGCAGCGAGGCGGATGGCGAAGGCGTCGCACCCGGGGTCGATGTCGCGCCGGGTGTCGGCGTGGGCGAGACGGTGCTCGTGGTTGCCGCGCTCTCGACCAGTACGGCACGGAAGCTCAGTTTCGCTGCCTTCGTGATTGACGATTGGGTCTGTTTGTCCAGTGCACCAGGAATTTGCACCTGGATGTTCTCGCTGCCGCCCTGGCCCTGCGTGCTGATCGACGGCGCGGCTACGCCGGCCGCGTCGATGCGCTCGCGAATAATGGCAACCGCCTGGTTGAGCTGGTCTGACGTCACCGCCTGGCCCTTGGCAAGCTGCGGCTGCAGGATGATCTCGGTTCCACCAATGAGGTCGAGGCCGAGCTTCGGGGCAAAGGTCGCCGCCTGAGACGTGCCCTTCGGGACCTGCGAGGTGAAGAAGTCGAGCACATTCAGGGCCGCGAGACCGATGATGATGACGCCGAGCCACGCCAGAGCGCGTGTTGCCTTCCTGACCGGAGTGGTTCTTGCCACCTGGGAACTCAGCTTTCTGTAGTCGTGCGCGCAAAGGATGCTCTGCGGCGCATGAGGACACCGGTCGACTCGCGCCGACCGCACACAAGGTTAGTAGGAAGTTGTGGTGCTCAGTCGTCGGTCTTCTTCGGAGCGCGAGGTGCACGCTTCGTCGTGGCCTTGGTGATCGGGTCATCGATGCGCTCGCCGTAGGCGGGCGCCTCTGAATCAACCTTCGCCGCGGCGTCGCGGTCGGCCTGCTCGCGGTTGGCGATCGCCATGGCTTCCTCGACGGAACGCGGCGCGTCACCACTCGTGCTCGGCGAGAGCTCCTCGGGGGTCACAACCTTGCTGAGCGTCTGGCGGTGGACGCGAACGATCGTGCCGGGAGAGGTTTCGATCTCGGCAACATTGGTCGCCTCATCGACGGAAAGGAGCTTGCCAAAGAGTCCGAAGTTCGTCATGACCTCGACACCGGGCACGATCGCCTCGCGGAGGGTGGCCTGGCGCTTGCGGTTGCGTCGACTGCTGAAGATCATGAAGCCGATCAGCAGGACAGCAAAAATGACGATTATGTATGTTTGATCCATGGGGAGCCTTCCGGGCAGTCTTTGGGGACCGGGTCAGTCTAGACAGACTGGCTACAAGGTCGCCTTCAGGATTATAGGTCATCCCCGAAGAGCGTTCCGGCTGTGCCCTTGGCCAGGCCGAAGTGCCGCCAGGCATCCCGGGTCGCCACTCGACCCCGCGGGCTTCGAGTGAGCAGGCCGATACGAACCAGGAACGGCTCGACGACAGATTCGATCGTCTCCGCCTCTTCGCCCACCGAGACGGCGAGCGTGTTCAGTCCGACCGGTCCCCCGTCGAATCGGGTGAGGATGATTTTCATGACCTCGCGGTCGAGTCGATCGAGGCCAAGGGCATCCACGTCGTAGAGCTCGAGCGCTGCGTGAACTGCCTCGAGGCCGGCTTCCCCTTCGGTCGCCGAGCTCGTCGAAGGGTGGACGAGCGCGTAGTCGCGCACGCGCCGCAGCAGTCGGTTCGCGATTCGCGGAGTGCCTCGGCAGCGTCCGGCGATCTCGGCGATTGCGCGCCGATCGATCTCCAGGTCGAGAAGCGTTGCGGCGCGAGTGAGGACCTGCTCGAGTTCGGGCTCGTCGTAGAACTCGAGATGCGCCGTGAATCCGAAGCGATCCCGCAGGGGGTTGGGCAGCAGACCCGATCTCGTTGTCGCCCCCACCAGCGTGAAGGGGGCGAGATCGAGGGGTATGGATGTTGCGCCCGCGCCCTTGCCGACCATGATGTCGATCCGGAAATCTTCCATCGCGAGGTACAGCATCTCTTCCGCCGAGCGCGCCATCCGGTGGATCTCGTCGATGAACAGGATTTCTCCGGGTGTGAGCGACGACAGCAGTGCGGCGAGATCACCGGCATGTTGGATGGCGGGACCGCTCGACATCCGCAGCGGTCGTCCGCTCTCGCTCGCGACGATCATGGCGAGCGTCGTCTTGCCGAGCCCGGGGGGCCCAGCGAGCAGGATGTGATCGGGGGTACGATTCTGCATCGCGGCCGCCTGAAGTAGCAGCTGCAGCTGCCCGCGGACCTTGGCCTGGCCGACGAATTCGGCGAGTGTGCGTGGGCGAAGCGCGCCCTCGAAGGCGAGCTCCGCATCCGATTCCGGGGTGGGTCGAAGGACCTGGTCGAGCGCGTCCTCGGACATCAGCTGGAGCTCCCGGCGGAACTACCCGTGGTACTTCCGGCGTACTGGGCCGGTCCGAGTCGGGTCAGCGCGAGCCTGAGCAGTGCCGGAACCGCCTCGCGCTCGGCGGGTGTCGCTCCCGCCATGGCCTCGTCGAGCGCGTGGCTTGCCGCGCGCTCGTTCCAGCCGAGTCCGACGAGGGCAACGAGCACGCTCTCTTCGACGCCCTGTGCGGCGCGAGTTCCCGTCGCACCGCGCGGGGCGATGGCGAGCTTGCCTGCAAGCGAGAGCACGATGAGTTTCGCGGTCTTCGGACCGATCCCGCTGACCTTGCGAAAGGCGTTGTCGTCGTCGCGCGCGATGGCCTGGGCGATCTCCCCAGGGTCCATTGCGGCCAGTACGCCCATCGCCGATTTTGGGCCGACACCGGTGACGCCGCGCAGGGCATCGAACACGGTGAGCTCGTCGGCATCCACGAAGCCGTAGAGGCTGAGGTCGTCCTCCCGCACGATGAGTGCGGTGCGAACGGATGCCTCGCTGCCGACTCGCAGCGACAGGGCATGCTGGGGGGTTACTTGAATGAGGAGGCCAACTCCACCGACCTCGATGATCACCGCCGGCCCGGCGATGGCAAGAACTGTGCCACGCACGGAAGAAATCATGCGTTCAGCCTACGAGCGTGCGGCTTTCTCGGCGGCTCGCCACGCTTCCTGTGCGGGAGTGAGTTTGCCCTGTGCACTTGACCCGCCGGAGGACATCCCCGAGCGCCATGCGTGGCAGAGCGCGAGTGCGAGGGCGTCGGATGCGTCGGCGGGTGTCGGTGGGGCATCCAGCCGCAGCACCCGCTGCACCATTGTCGCAACCTGCTTCTTGTCGGCGGATCCGTAGCCCGTGACCGCGGCCTTGACCTCGCTGGGTGTGTGCAGGCCGACCGCGAGACCACGTGCCGCAGCGGCGTAGAGCGCGACGCCGCTCGCCTGTGCCGTTCCCATGACGGTCCTGACGTTGTGCTGCGCAAACACGCGCTCGAGGGCGACGGCCTGCGGTGAGTACTCGTCGAGGAGTTCGGCAATGCCGTTACCGATGGCGAGGAGTCGTTGCTCGAGCGGCATGTCGGGTGGTGTGCGGATCACGCTCACGTGCACGAGCGTGGCGTGCCTTGACGGCTCGACATCCACGATTCCGACGCCGCAGCGGGTCAGTCCGGGGTCGATCCCGAGCACTCGAAGTGCTGGCTGGCTCGCCCCCGGCAACGGCTACTCTTCGTCGTCGAGCGCGGCCTGGACGTCGGCCGGGATCTCGAAGTTTCCGTAGACGTTCTGCACGTCGTCATTGTCTTCGAGCGCATCGATCAGGCGGAAGATCTTGCGGGCCGTTTCGAGATCGACCGCAATCGTGAGCCCTGGCACGAACTCGGTGTCGGCCGAGTCGTAGTCGATTCCCGCGTCCTGCAGAGCCGTACGGGCGGCGACCATGTCGTGCGGTTCGGTGATGATCTCGAAGCCCAGACCGCGGTCATTGACCTCTTCCGCGCCGGCATCCAGAACCGCGCCAAGGATGTCGTCTTCGGTGACTCCGTCGACCTTCTCAACGCTGATGACACCCTTGCGGCTGAAGTTGTATGCGACACTGCCCGGGTCACCCATGGTGCCGCCGTTGCGGGTCATGATGGTGCGGACATCCGCTGCTGCGCGGTTCTTGTTGTCGGTGAGGCACTCGATCAGGAGTGCGACTCCGCCCGCGGCGTAACCCTCGTAGATGATGGTCTGGTAGTCGACGGCGACGCCGAGCTGGCCCGATCCGCGCTTGACCGCGGAGTCGATGTTCGAGTTGGGTACCGAGGTCTTCTTGGCCTTCTGGATCGCGTCGACAAGCGTCGGGTTACCCGAGAGGTCGGCCCCACCCATCTTGGCCGCGACCTCGATGTTCTTGATCAGCTTGGCGAAGGATTTCGCGCGTCGCTGATCTTTGACCGCCTTCTGGTGCTTGGTGGTCGCCCATTTGGAGTGGCCTGACATGAATCTCCCTTACCCGGTTCTCGCATCCGGGCTCGTGGGTGCCGGGGATGCCCGACCATTCTAGCCAGCAGGGTTTCCGGTGGGCGCGCTGCCCACTCGCTACTGTGGTGCGGTCGACTTCAATTGAGGGAATCGGGACCTATGGGCTACTTCATTCTGGTCATTGCTCAGACGGTGGTGTTCCCCATCGTCTCTGGCATCATCGAGCTCGCGGTGGTCGGTGGCGACCCGGTGCTGGTGTTTGGCAAGTGGTGGGTGTTCTGGGGCGTTGGGACGCGCCTGCTGGTCGCCGGAATCGTGCAGGTGTCCGGCAAGAGTCCGACGGCGGCGATTCTGGGTTCGACTGCTCCGTCTGTTCAGGAGCACCAACTGGCTCGCGAGCTCGGAATGGCGAACATTGCGATCGGTCTGGCGGGGCTTCTGTCGCTTGTCCCCGGGTGGGCGCTCCCTGCCGGGTTCGCGGGAGGCATTTACCTGTTGATTGCGGGTGTCCTGCATGTAGCGAAGAGGGGCAAGAGCGCGCAGGAATCCCTGGCCACCTGGACGGATTTGATCGGTGGGGGTAGCGGTCGTCGTGCTCGGCGTCTACGTCCTGGTACGAGCCCTCGCCAGCTAGCCGTCAGCTAGTGGCCGGGAACGCGCGATCATCCTCTGAATGGCGCGAGCAGTCTCAGGATGCGAGTTGTTCGCGCTGGAGATCGCGTAGCGCCAGGTTTTTTGAGACCAGTTCGATCGGCGTCTGGTTGGGATCTCGTTCGGGTGGCGGAACGAGCCAGTATTTTCCACCGTCGTCTCGGAATATCTCCCACCCGTTGTTGTGAAGCAAGAGGTGATGGTAGCGGCAGAGCAGAATTCCATCGGCGAGGTCGGTCTTGCCGCCGTCTCGCTTCCAGAAGACGATGTGGTGGGCTTCCGTCCAGGAGGGTGGGCACTGGCAGCCAGGAAAGGCGCATCCGCCCCACATTATTGCGAGGGCCTCCTTCTGCTTCCGGGTGAAGAAACGCTGCTCCCGCCCGAAGTCCAACACGTAGCCATTCTCGTCGAGCACGACCCCGGCGACCCCCGCCTCGCAGGTGAGGCGCCAGACCGTCGAGATCGACACAGGTGCGACCTGTCCCTCGATGCGGGCCAGCCCCGTCCCGCGCTCGAACGCGGTCCTTGTGGCCGTGAGCCTGACGACGGGTGCACCCGATCCGAGCAGGAAGCTGGGGTTGACGTCTGCTCCCAATTTGAGCAGTTGCTCGAACCCGTCGGAGGCGATCTGCTCGGGACTGCGCTCGTCGGCGGCGATCTGCTCCGCCAGCGACTGCCGCGCAGGGTCAACGAAACGGACACCGCCGAGCTTGGGTGAAGTGGTGCGGTCGTAGATGTCCCGGACCGTGGCCGCGGTCTCCGGGTCCATGATCCATACCAGCTTCGTCGTCCCGTCTGCCTGTACGTAGAGTCGCAGGGACCGCTTCTGGCGGCGTTCCTCTTCGCGAAGGGCCGCCCCGTCAACATCGAGCTCGTCACGGAATGCCCGTGCCTCACGCGCTAGCGCGTCGGGGTCGAGCTTTCGCGCTGCTTCCACGAGTTGACGGGCCGCATCGGCCAACTGCTCCGTCGTGATCGCCGAGTTCGGGGCACCAAGCCCCGCCCGGATTGCGTCGGCGGCCTCGATCGAGATCGTGCGGGCCGTCAGCGCAGACGTGACAACGGACAGCCACGGCTGCGTCGGTGTTGCAACAACGCCCGTGAGTAGGTCGACTTCTCCCTCAACTGCGGCCTCCCGCATCAGCGACCCGACCCGCACCGCGGTAACCGCATCCCGACCCGTCACTCCGTTGGTGGTCTTAATGAACTGTTCCGCCGTGCGGTGGCCAGAACGCTGTGCCAGCCCCTGGGAGCCAAGCTCCGGTGCGGAGCGGTGCGCGATCTCTCCAGCAATGAACGCTCCACCGCTGCGAAGAGCCACCTGCGAGGTGGCGAACAACTGGTTTGCTTCCAGCAGCGCCGACTCGCTCGCTGCAGCGTAGAGGGCGGCATCGTTTGGCAGATCCGCCAACACCGCGGCCGCGGCGCGATAGCGCTCAAGCAGGTGGGTGTCGGTTGAATTCATACCACAATTATCGAACATACCTTCGACACCCGGAAGCCCAAAAGCCCAATCTGTGGACAACTTCGACGCCCCAACCGTGGGGCACGAGAGGCCACCTGCCCGGGAGGCGGACCGTCAGCGGCCGGCGACCTTCTCGAGGAAGTACTCGTGAAACCGCGTATCCCCCGTCATCTCGGGGTGGAACGACGTGCCAAGAAGATTGTCCTGCTCAACGGCGACGACACGGCCATCCGATAGCGCAGCAAGGGTCGTAACCGTCGACGACGTCGTCTCGACGATGGGCGCGCGAATGAACACCGCGTGCACCGCGGTTTCCCCGAGCACGGGGATGGCCAGCTCGGTCTCGAAGGAGTCGAGCTGCGATCCGAAGGCGTTCCGCCGGACCGCGATGTCGAGGCCGCCGAGCGACTGCTGTCCTTCGATGCCGTCGAGAATCGTGTCGGCAAGCATGATCAATCCAGCACAGGTACCCCACGTCGGCAAGCCGTCTGCGATCGCCTTCTTCAGGGGCTCCGCCAAATCGAAGAGGCGACTGAGCTTGTCCATGACGGATGATTCTCCGCCCGGGATGATCAGTCCGGAAACGGCCGCGAGTTCAGCCGGTCGCCGCACACCGACGGCATCGGCTCCCAGGGATTTCAGGACCGCAATGTGCTCGCGAAAATCGCCCTGAAGGGCGAGGACGCCTACCGGCGCCCCAGACGACTCAGTCAGTGAACTACCAGCCACGCTCGGACAGGCGGTGCGGAGCGGCGATGTCGGAAACGTTAATACCGACCATGGCCTCGCCCAGTCCGCGGGACGCCTCGGCGATCACGGCCGCGTCGTCGAAGAACGTCGTCGCCTTGACGATTGCTGCCGCCCGCTGCGCCGGGTTTCCCGACTTGAAGATTCCGGAGCCGACGAAGACGCCGTCTGCGCCGAGCTGCATCATGAGAGCGGCGTCGGCGGGCGTCGCCACTCCCCCGGCCGTGAACAGTACGACGGGAAGCTTGCCTGCCGCCGCGACCTCGGCAACGAGTTCGTAGGGTGCTTGCAGCTCCTTGGCTGCGACGTACAGCTCGTCCTTGGACATGCTGGACAGCGCCGCAATCTCGCCCTTGATGGTGCGGATGTGCTTGGTCGCCTCCGAGACGTCCCCCGTGCCGGCCTCACCCTTCGAGCGGATCATTGCGGCACCCTCGGTAATGCGGCGAAGCGCCTCGCCCAGGTTGGTGGCGCCACAGACGAATGGAACGTCGAACTTCCACTTGTCGATGTGGTTGACGTAATCTGCGGGCGAGAGCACCTCGGACTCGTCGATGTAGTCGACCTTGAGCGCCTGCAGAATCTGGGCCTCGACGAAGTGACCGATGCGGGCCTTCGCCATCACCGGGATTGAGACGGCGGCGATGATTCCATCGATGAGGTCTGGGTCGCTCATCCGTGCGACGCCGCCCTGAGAGCGGATGTCCGCCGGAACGCGCTCGAGTGCCATGACCGCTACCGCTCCGGCGTCCTCGGCGATTTTCGCCTGGTCGGCCGTGACGACATCCATGATGACGCCGCCCTTGAGCATCTCGGCGAGCCCGCGCTTGACGCGGGTCGTGCTGGGCGTTTCTGACGTGCTCTTGTCGCTCATAATCCTTTGATTCTACTTGGGGTCTGCTGGCCAGGCCTGAGCGAGCTGCTCGCGCATCTCGCCCAACAGCTGCGGCAACGCTTTGGTGTTTGCAATGATCGGGAAGAAGTTGGCATCCGTCGACCAGCGCGGAACGATGTGCTGGTGCAGGTGGTCCGCGACGCCGGCGCCGGCGATCCTGCCCTGGTTCATCCCGATGTTGAAGCCCTCGCAGCGCGCAACCTCGGTGAGAACACGCATTGCCGTCTGTGTGAGGGTACCCATCTCGGTGAGCTCCTCCGTGGTGGCCTCGTCATACATCGCAACGTGACGGTACGGGCAGACGAGGAGGTGACCGCTGTTGTACGGGAACAGATTCAGTAACACGTATGCCGTCGTACCGCGCGCGACGATGAGGGCCTTCTCGTCGGACAGGGTCGGCGCAACGCAGAACGGGTCTGCGGTATCGACCGGGTGCTTGTTGCTTTCGATGTAAACCATGCGGTGCGGGGTCCAGAGGCGCTGGAACGCATCCGGAACACCGGCAAACTCGCTCGACCGCTCGAGCTCTGCGTCATCCATTCGTCGTCCGAAGGCCTAGACCTGCGCGTGCGTCGCGATGGAGTCGGTGATGCGCTGGATCGCCTCGGCGATGGGAATGCCGTTCTCCTGATGCCCGTCGCGGAAGCGGAAGCTTACGGAGCCGTTCGCCTTGTCCTCTTCGCCGGCGATCAACTGGTACGGCACCTTCATCGTCGTGTGCGTGCGGATCTTCTTCGCCATGCGATCGCTCGAATCATCCAGCTCGGCACGAACGCCCTTCGCCTTCAGCTGGTCGATGACCTCGCCCAGGTAGTCGTCGTACGCTTCGGCGACCGGGATGCCGACGACCTGCACCGGGGACAGCCAGACCGGGAACGCCCCGGCGTAGTGCTCGAGCAGGATGGCGAAGAACCGCTCGACCGAGCCGAACAGTGCGCGGTGGATCATGATCGGGCGCTTCTTGGAGCCGTCCTTGTCGGTGAATTCGAGCTCGAACCGATCCGGCAGGTTGACATCCACCTGCACGGTGGAGAGCTGCCAGGTGCGTCCGATCGCATCCTTGGTTTTCAGGTCAATCTTTGGCCCATAGAACGCGGCCTCGCCAGCGACCTCGGTGAGTTTGATCCCGCTACGTATGGCGACATTGCGCAGCGCGTTCGTCGAATAGTCCCAGAACTCGTCTGAGCCGATCCACTTTTCCTTCTCGTCGTCCTTCAGCGAGAGCTCGAGCTCGAAGTCCTCGAGGCCGAAGTCGCGAAGAATCGAGATCACGAATTCGAGAACCTTTGTGGTCTCGTCCTCGAGTTGTTCGGGCGTGACGAACAGGTGCGAGTCGTCCTGCGTGAAGCCGCGCACGCGAGTCAGTCCGTGCAGCGCTCCGGAGAGTTCGTTGCGATAGACGGTGCCGTTCTCGGCCAGCCGCATCGGGAGGTCACGGTAGCTGCGGCCGCGCTCCTTGTAGATGAGGATGTGCATCGGGCAGTTCATGGGCTTCAGGTAATAGTCCACGCCCACCTTGGTGACGTGGCCGTCGGCGTCGACCTCCTCATCCATGCGAATGGGCGGGAACATCCCCTCCTTGTACGTAACGAGGTGGTTCGACTTGATAAACAGGTCGGCCTTGGAGATGTGCGGCGTGTACACGTAGTTGTAACCCGCCTCGCGGTGCCGACGAATCCAGTGCTGCTCGATCTCCTGGCGCACGATGCCACCGCGGGTGTGCCAGACCGACAGCCCGGAGCCGATCTCCTCGGGGAACGAGAACAGGTCGAGCTCCTTGCCCAGCTTCCGGTGGTCGCGCTTGGCGGCCTCCTCGAGGCGCTCAAGGTATGCCCGCAGTTCGTCCTTGCTGGCCCAGGCGGTTCCGTAGATGCGCTGGAGCTGCTTGTTCTTCTCGGATCCGCGCCAGTAGGCGGCGGCGTTGCGCTGGAGCTTCCAGCCGTTGCCGATCATCCGGGTGTTCGGGAGGTGCGGTCCGCGGCAGAGATCCTTCCAGTAGACCTCGCCGGTCTTGCCGTCGACGTTCTCGTAGATGGTGAGTTCGGCGCCGCCGACCTCGACATCCTCGTTGTCGTCGGTCGAGCCCACGCCGTGACCGACGTGACCCTTCAGTCCGATGAGCTCGAGCTTGTAGGGCTCGTTGGCGAGTTCCGCACGGGCCTCATCCTCGGTCACTACCCGGCGCACAAAGCGCTGGCCCTGGCGGATGATCCGATCCATGGCCTTCTCGATGGCCTTAAGGTCTTCGGGCGTGAATGGTTCTTGTGTCTCGAAGTCGTAGTAGAAACCGTCGGTGATCGGTGGGCCGATGCCGAGCTTGGCCTCCGGGTTGATCGACTGAACAGCCTGCGCGGTGACGTGCGCGGCGGAGTGGCGCAGGATGCTGAGCCCGTCCGGCGAATCGATGGTCACCGGTTCGACCGTGTCGGTCGTCGTCGTCTCGGCCGCGAGGTCTTTCAGTTCGCCGTTGACGAGCATGGCGACAACGTTCCGATCGGTGAACAACTCGAAGCCGGTAGACATGTCGTCAACTTTACCGGGACAGGCATCCCGCCTCTGTCGCGCCATATTGGCGTGGGGGCTTAACGGGCCGCGGGCCCACCCCTGTGTTCAGGAACGGGCCCGCGATGCTGGACAGGTCAGCGCGCTATACGCTGCGGCGACCTGAGATCGACCGAATCAAGAACGCGATCACTGCGAGGACCAGGAGCACAATTCCTACCCACAGCAGGAAACTGAGCGCGTGGACGAGTCCACCCGTGATCGCGAGAATGATTGCGACGATGGCGATGATAACGAACAAGATGCTCATTTTTTTCGACCTTCCCTTTTCGCTAGATCTAGCAATTCGACGCTAACGCCGTCGCAAGATCAGATGAGAGGGCTTGCTTTTGGTGAAGCAGACGCGCTATGAGAACGGCAAATTGCAAGTTCCCGTAATGGGGACGCGCGCCGCGACCGGGAATGACATAACGTCGAGGGAGGCGCCGACACGGAGACGAGTGGTTACGTTCCCGTTGTGGTGTACGAGTCGATGCCCGTCGCTCCTCCTGATCGGACGCGGCGGGCATCGCCCTAGTCAGTGACTCCCGAGTGCTACTTGGTCTGGATGAACGGGGTCGACCCGGACGGCACTACGTAGACCGTGCCCGCCTTCAGGGCATCAAGGTATTTGTTCTGCAGAATCTGCGGCGACAAACTGGCGCTCAGCAGGTCGTTGGCCTTCGCCTGAGCCTGCGCCTGCACCACCTGCTGCTGTGCGCTCACCTGCGCCGCGGCGAGGTTGTTCTTCTGTGTGGTGACGTTGATCTGCGCCTGCTGCGCTGACGCGTAGCTCGCGACGACGTTCGCCGGCGGACGCACCTCCTGCATGCTGACCGAGTCGATCGTGACTCCTGACCCCGCCCAGTGCTTCTCGATCTGCGACTGGATGGCCGTCTCGACGGCACTTCGCTTTGTGAGCAACTGAAGGGTCGTGAACTGGTTCGGCGCAGTGCGCACTGCCGACCTGACATCCTGCTCGATGAACGTTGTCTTGAAGCCGTCCTCGTTCTTGAACGACTTGTAGATCGCAATCACGGAGCTCGGGTTGATCGAGTACCGCAGCGCGATGTCAATGTGGTCAGTGACGCCGTCCTTGTCCTGCACGGTCACATCCGGGCCGTTCGCCTTGCCCCCGGTGTTATCAGGTTCATCCTGCGAGTTGCCGACGTACACGACCTGCTGGTTGCGGATATTGAACGTCGTCACGTCGTCCCAGGGCGCACGAAAGTGCAGGCCGGTCGTGGTGGTCGAGCCGACGATGTTGCCGGTCCAGTCCACGAGCACGTCGGCCTCGCCCGCACTCTGTGTGAATGTCGCTGAGGCAAACCCCAGGCCGAGACCGAGGAGCAGGCTCACGACCCCGATCCCGCGAACGAGTTTGTGCACATACGGGTGCGGAGTGCCGGCCGTTGCTCCGTTGCTACTGCGGGCCGCCGCCGTCTCCGAGATGAGGAAGGGGCGACCGCTGATGATGAAAAGGACGACGGCGATGACTATGAAAACTGCGGCGACGATAAACAAGGCGCTCCTTCGATTTGAGACGATGCTAGTGGCGCGAGTCCGCTCATCCCGGATTGAACATGCCCATCAAGTTGAGGCAGAAACGTGAGAGTCGTGCTCGCACTACTCAGTCGTTGTTATGCGGGTCGCGCCTTAGGTGCCAGATCACCGCGGAGGCCCCAATGTGCACCATCGCGGCCGATATTCCGAGAATGATGAATGCCCCACCCCAGACGATCTCGGCGATGCCGTTGTCGGTCTGGCCGGGAAAATCGTCAGGGTTGTAGCTGCCCGCATTCGCTGATCCATCGGCGAGCAGGATTAGACCGATGACGAACGCCGCGATGTAGGTGATCGCGAGGGCGGTGCCGAACGGATTGGCTCCGACTTTAATGACGGATGGCGCAGTAATCTCTTCGTCTGCGTCGGTGGGCAGCTCACCATTCGCGATGTGACGGAGTCGTTCACGCTCGGCCTGCTTCGCTCGCTCCTGCTCCACCGTCGTGTTGTTGTGCTTCGCGATGCGACGGTAGACGTCGTCTTCCGATTCGGCCATGCCCCGATCGTATCCGAGGAATCCTCGCCCGACCCTTTGTCCAAAACGAAACGCCCAAAAGTACGAGCTTGACCTCCCGGCTACCCCCGTCTTTGGGGGGCATACTGGCACCACCCGAGGAGGCAAGCATGCCAACGCACTTACCCGACTCCAAAGAGCAAGACGCCCCCGACCTGCATATTCGCGACTCCGTACTAACGCTCGCGCCCGCGGACGGGCTCAGGACAATCGACATTGACTGGGACATCCTCAAGCGGGACCTGAACGACCGAATCTCGATGGTCGTCGAATATGGATACTGGAAGTCGAGCGCGGACGTGGCCGAAGACGAGCTGCCGAGAGACCAGGTCAAGACCGTCGACAAGATTCTTGCGCTGTGTCGCGTTGAGCCCATCCTGTATGTCACAGGAAGCATTCGACCGGGCGGTCAGGGAGCGCTCGTTGCGCTGACGTCGCGTCTCGTCGTGAGCGCCGAGCTGATTCCCCCCGAAAAATCCGACAAGGCGGGATCCTTCACGTCCCGCGTGCGGGCACAGTCGCGGCGCGACATTTCGAGCATCGACCTACTCGAGGTCAGCGAAGCGCGGCATGACCCACATTGGCCGACACGTATTCGTCTAAATCTGACGGTCGGCGGATCCGGGCTGTCGCTGCCCCTGGCGCAAGGTCATCAGGTCACCAAAGAAGAGAACCTGGCTGCGTTGCTCCCAACGTTGCTCGAGGATCTCGACCGGCGGCAAGTCGCCTACTGATCCGGGCGAGTTCGGCGCATGCGGGCGTGCGTGCTGGACCGCATCCGCCGAATCCGCCCGCATTCGCTGTATCGGCTGACATCCATATCGAGCCGACTCCGCGGTTGCCAAACAGAAAAGGCTCCGGAGCTCCGGAGCCTTTTCTTGAAGTGGGCGGTACTGGGATCGAACCAGCGACCTCTTCCGTGTCAG
>JAUZFP010000001.1 GCA_030838475.1 Actinomycetota bacterium | reverse complement strand
CGCCAAAACGACGATTCCTCGAAGCGTACACGGCGACCGCTTCCCAGAGGTCGAGCCTCGAGAAGTCCGGCCAAAGCGTGTCGAGGAACACCATTTCGGCATAGGCGCTCTGCCAGAGCAGAAAGTTACTGGTGCGCTGCTCCCCCGAACTGCGAACAAACAGGTCGACATCGGGCAGGTCGGGCGCATAGAGGGCGCGCTGGATGGTCTTCTCGGAGATTCCGGATGGCGTCAGTCGCCCGGCGGCGACCTCGGTCGCGAGCGCGCGCACGGCATCCGTGATCTCGGTCCGCCCGCCGTAGTTCACACACATGGTGAGTGTCAGAACGCTGTTGGTTGCTGTCAGTTTCTCGGCAAACTGGAGCTCCTTGATGACGGAGGTCCACAACCGCGGCTTGCGGCCCGCCCAGCGCACCCGCACTCCCCAGTCGTTCAGCTGGTCTCTGCGGCGATGGAGGACATCCCGGTTGAATCCCATCAGGAATCGCACCTCGTCGGGTGAGCGTCGCCAGTTCTCGGTCGAGAACGCGTAGACGCTGAGGTGCTTGACGCCGATCTGGATGGCTCCCGCGACGACGTCGAGAAGGGCCGCCTCGCCCGCGCGATGGCCCTCGATCCGCGGAAGTCCCTTGCCGTTCGCCCACCGACCGTTGCCGTCCATGACCACGGCGACATGGTCTGGCACCGCCTCGATGGGAAGCGCGGGCGGGTAGAGACCCGTCCAGTCGACGGGCTTGAAGTCGACGGCGTCCCGGTGGGTCTTCGGAACGGGGCTCATGGGCGAGCCTCGGCGACCCTCGGCGCGGTGCGATCGACGTGCTGCAGCGATCGAAGGCCGCGCTCGAGGTGAAACTGCGTGTAGGCCGCGACGACGCCGCTGGCCTGGCCGCGTTCGCGATCCGTGGCTTCCTCGACGACGGCCCAGTCCCCGGCGAGGAGAGCCGCGAGCACGTCGAGGGTGCCCGCGTCCAGACGCGGCGATCCGGGCGGAGCAACCGCGTCCGCGACGACGCCGCCCAGCTGCACGACGAACGCGGAATGGGGTCCTGGGGCGCCGGTCACGGCGCAGTCCACGAAGCTCGGAGCCCAGCCCGCGATCGACAGCGACCGCAACAGGAACGAATCGAGAATCAGGCCCGCCGCATGCTCCCGTCGCGCGAGCGACCGCAACCCGCCGACCAGAAGCAGGTACTGCTGCAGGCTGCCGCTGTCATCCGTGATCTTGTCCGTGGTTTCGACCATGGCATTGGCAGCTGTGTAGCTGCCGTAATCGCTGGCGATGTCGGCACCGTACGCGCCGATGGACTCGGCCTGGGTGACGATGTCGAGTGTGCGCCCCTCGTACAGCTGCACGTCGACGACCATGAACGGCTCGAGCCGGGAGCCAAACTTCGATGCGGTGCGCCGGACGCCCTTGGCCACGGCGCGAATCTTGCCGTGCTGCCTGCTCAGCATCGTGACGATACGGTCGGCCTCACCCAGCTTGTGGGTGCGCAGCACGACGGCTTCATCACGGTACAGGGGCACCCACTTAGTATCCCCTCAGCCCCCGAGATCCCGCCTCCGCCCTGCGGATGAGGCCACAATGGAGCCGTGCACGCCAGTCTCTTCTCCATCCCGCTCTGGGCCGACCTCCTCGCGGTCGGCATCGGCGCGCTTCAGGGCGCCACGTTCGGCGCCCAGTTCCGGGATCGGCGGCTGGATCTTCTCGGCGTCGCGATCATCGGAATCGCGACCGGCCTCGGCGGCGGATTGCTGCGCGACATCCTGCTGTCGCAGCTCCCCGCTGCGCTCGGCAACAACTGGTACCTCATCGTCGCCACCGCTGCCGCCCTCCTCGGCATGCTGCTCGAGCGGCTCTTCGCGCGCCTCAGCGTGTTCGTCACAGTGCTCGACGCGCTGACGATCGGCCTCTACTGCGCGATCGGCACCTCGAAGGCACTAGCGGCCGGACTGCCGCCCGTGCCCGCCGTGTTTGTCGGAGTGCTGGCCGCGGTCGGTGGCTCGATCCTTCGCGACCTGCTTCTGGGCGTCCCCATCGCGGTCATGTCCGTCGGCTCGCTTTACGCTGTCGCCGCGGTCGCAGGCGCGGCGAGTCTTGTGGTGTTCGTCGCAATTGGCGTGCCGGTGCTCGTCGCCGCGATAGTGTGCGTCGCGGTCACGTTCGGCGTGCGAATTCTGGCCGTGCTGTTCAACTGGAGTCTCCCCGAACAGCGCCAGCTCGAACGAATCCCCGGGATCCGTAAGCCCTAGCCGCGCCGCCGGCGTGCCCCTTTCCCGTGCGCTTGTCGAAAATTCAGGAGATGCGTCGAGCGGTGTAGCGCGAGACGCTGGCATCAGCGCGGCGCCGTCTAGCCTCGTGACGAGAATCCTGAATTTTCAACACCCTCGCTGCCAGGGGCGCGGAGCGGGAGACGGCGGGCTGCTCGCCGACCTTGCCGCCCGCAACGCACCAGCCACGTCGAGAATTCAGGAGATCCGTTCGCCTCGATCTGCCCGGGCGCACAAAGTCAACGGCGCGGCGATCTGCGGCCTACGAGGTTCCTGAATTTTCGACAGGGCGAGAACAAGGTTCGACGAGGCGAGAGGGTCTAGACCGCGGCGAGCTCTAGATCATCGGACTCGGCGCGAACCGCACGGTTGACCGCCGACACGACCGCCTTGAGGGATGCCGTCGAAATGTCCGCGTCGATGCCGACACCCCAGATGGTCTTGCCGTTGACCCGCAGCTCGACGTACGACGCCGCAAGAGCGTCGCCACCCGCGCTGAGCGTGTGCTCGCTGTAATCGAACAGCTCGATCTCGAGACCGTGCTCGGCCAGGATTGTGAGGAACGCGGCGATCGGGCCATTGCCGCTCGCCGCAGTCTCCTCCTCCGTCTCGCCGACCCGCAGTTTCGCGGCAAGGCTGGTCGATCCGGTCATGTCACTCGAGGTTCGGGTCGAGAGCAGTTCGAATCGTCCCCACTTGTCCTCGGGCTGCCGCGCAGGCAGGTACTCGTCGGTGAAGATCTCCCAGATCTGGTCGCTGGTGACCTCGCCACCCTCGGCATCCGTCTTCGCCTGGACGACGCTGGAGAACTCGATCTGGAGTTTGCGCGGCAGGTCGAGTGCATGGTCGGTCTTCAGCAGGTAGGCAACCCCGCCCTTGCCCGACTGCGAGTTGACGCGAACGACCGCCTCGTAGCCGCGCCCAAGGTCCTTCGGGTCGACGGGCAGGTACGGCACCGCCCACTCGAGCTCGTCGACCGTGACGCCCTTGGCCGCGGCATCCGCGGCCATCGCCTCGAAGCCCTTCTTGATGGCGTCCTGGTGCGAGCCGCTAAACGCGGTGTAGACGAGGTCGCCGGCCCACGGGCTGCGCTCGTGCACCTTGAGCTGGTTGCAGTATTCGGCGGTGCGGCGGATGGCATCAAGGTCGCTGAAGTCGATCTGCGGGTCGATGCCCTGTGTGAACAGGTTGATGCCGAGGGCAACGAGGTCGACGTTGCCGGTGCGCTCGCCGTTTCCGAACAGGCAGCCCTCGATGCGGTCGGCGCCGGCCTGGTAGCCCAGCTCCGCGGAGGCGATCGCGGTCCCACGGTCGTTGTGGGGATGCAGGCTCAGCAGCACGTTCTCGCGGTGGTTGAGGTTCCGGGACATCCACTCGATCGAGTCGGCGTAGACATTGGGGGTCGCCATCTCCACCGTCGAGGGCAGGTTGATGATGACCTTGCGTTCCGGGGTCGGCTGGAACACCTCGAGTACCTGGTTGCAGATGTCGAGCGCGAACTCCAACTCGGTGCCCGTGTAGCTCTCGGGCGAGTACTCGTAGTAGATCTCTGTGCCCGAGGCGAGCTTCTCGGCGGCCTTGCACAGGCGCGCGCCCTCGAGCGCGATATCGATGATGCCCTGCTTGTCCGTGCGGAACACGACCTCGCGCTGCAGGATGCTCGTGGAGTTGTAGAGGTGCACGATCGCCTGCTTCGCGCCCTTGATCGACTCATAGGTTCGGTTGATCAGCGCCTCGCGCGCCTGGGTGAGCACCTGGATGGTGACGTCATCCGGAATCAGGTTCTCCTCGATGAGGGACCGCACGAAGTCGAAGTCGGTCTGGCTGGCGCTCGGAAACCCCACCTCGATCTGCTTGTAGCCCATGCGAACCAGCAGGTCGAACATGATGCGTTTGCGCTCGGGGCTCATCGGGTCGATCAGGGCCTGGTTGCCGTCGCGGAGGTCGACGGCGCACCACATGGGCGCAGCGGAGATGTGCTTCGTGGGCCAGGTGCGATCCGGCAGGTCGATCGGGAACTGCTCGTGGTACGGGCGGTACTTGTGCGTCGGCATCGCCGACGGCTTCTGGGTGTTTTTCATCAGGTCGCTCTTCCTTCAAGTCTTAGATGGTCAGCCAATGGCAAACTCCGCGACGAGGGAGGCCTGTTTAGGACTCGTCGCGGCAGCTAAGAAGGAGCAGACCGGAGAACACCGTTTTAGGCTACCACCGCTTTTTCGGTCTGCCCAGCGCCGCCGGGCGAGAGCGTGACAGCGGCTGACAGCGACGCGACAGCGCGGGCGGGCGAGGATTGGGCCAGTCGTAAGGAGAAACCATGACTGCTGCAATCGAGGCACACGGCCTCATCAAGCACTTCGGCAAGACCAAAGCGCTGGACGGAATTGACCTGACAGTCGAGACGGGTCGCGTTCTTGGCGTCCTCGGCCCCAACGGAGCCGGCAAGACCACGGCGGTGCGCATCCTCGCGACGCTGCTTCGACCGGACGGCGGCACCGCCACCGTCACGGGCCTGGATGTCGTGCACCAGGCCAAGGCGGTTCGCCGCACAATAGGGCTTACCGGCCAGTTCGCGAGCGTTGACGAAGACCTCACCGGCATGCAGAACCTGGTCATGATCGGGCAGCTGCTCGATCTGACCACGGCGCAGGCCAAGATTCGCGCCAGGGAACTGCTCGAAGAATTCGACCTCACCGAGGCCGCGGGCAGGCTCGCGAAGACCTATTCGGGCGGAATGCGTCGGCGCCTGGACCTCAGCGCCTCCCTCATCGGCCGACCCGCCGTCGTCTACCTGGATGAGCCCACCACGGGCCTCGACCCAGCCAAGCGCGACGACGTCTGGGACATGATTCGCGTGCTCGTCAAGCAGGGAACCACGATCCTGCTGACCACGCAGTACCTGGAAGAGGCGGATGCTCTCGCCAACGAGATCACGGTCATCGACCACGGCAAGATCATCGCCCACGACACCCCGCAGGGACTCAAGCGCCAGACCGGCGGCCAGACCCTCGAGGTGCGGCCGACGTCGGTCGACTCGCTCCCCCGCATCCGCGAGCTGCTCATCAAGTTCGGAACGCGGGAACCCGAGCAGCCCGCACCGGATCTTCTCGCGGTGCCGGTCGCCGACGAGTCCGCGCTGACGCACCTGGTCGCGGCCGTCGCCGCCGAGAAGATCTCGGTCGCCGAACTCTCGCTGAGGCTCCCGAGCCTCGACGAGGTCTTCTACTCACTCACCGGACAAAAGAAGAAAGACGACTCCAAGGAGGCGGCAGCATGATCCGCGACTCATTTATCCTCGCGAAGCGAACCGTCACCAAGATGTTCCGGAACCCGGAGCAGTTTGTGGACGTGACGCTGCAGCCGATCCTGATGACCGTGATCTTCGTCTTCATTTTCGGCGGCGCGATCGCAGGCTCGACCGGAAAGTACGTCGAATTCGCGCTGCCCGGCATCATCGTGCAGACCATCATGTTCACGTCGCTCACCATCGGCGTAAACCTCAACACGGACATCCAGAAGGGCATCTTCGATCGGTTCCGGTCGCTGCCGATCGCGCGCTCGGCGCCGCTGTTCGGCGCGGTTCTCGGCGACATCGTTCGGCACTCGATCGCCATCACGGTCACCCTCGTCTTTGGTGCCATCATCGGCTTCGAGTTCAACACGCCCTGGTGGCACACCGGACTCGCCATCGTCGTGATCATCGCGTTCGCGGTCAGCCTCTGCTGGGTCTCGGTGCTGATCGGGATGCTCGCGCGCAGCTCAGGCGCGGTGCAGGGACTCTCGTTCCTCATCGTGTTCCCGCTGACGTTCGCCTCGTCGACGTTCGTTCCGGCATCCACCCTGCCGACCTGGATGCAGGGCTTCGTGTCGATCAACCCGGTCACTCACGTGATCGAGTCGATGCGCGGTCTGCTGACGGGTAACACCGGCGTGGCCGGCGATACCCTCACGGGCCAGTTGCTCTGGGTCATCGCGTCGTGCGTCGTGCTGTTCGCGGTGTTCTTCCCGCTGGCGATGTGGGCCTACCGCAGGAAGATCTAGGCTCCGAGCAGTTCCTCGAGAGAAGCCAACGGGATCGGGCGGTCCGGCACTTCGGTGCTGGGCCGCTCGATTCCCGCGTTGTACGCTGCCTCGGCGATCGCGATGACCTCCGGATGTGCTGCGTCGTACGCTCCCAGCATTGAACTCGCGAAATCCACGGCCCGCACCGCCAGTTCGACGTTGCCGCGGGCGAGTGCATAGGTGCCGACATTGATGGCGAGTGCGCCGATGACGGGCTGGTCCTGGCTGCGAACGGCCCCCTGAACCGCTAGCCGAAGATGTTTCTCCGCCTCGTCGAGATCGCCCCTGCGGGTCGCGATCAGGCCACGGAGCGCCTCGACCATCGCGGTGATCTGTGCCGGCTCGTGATCCCAGCTGTCGCGAACGTTGTCGATGGCGAGCAGGCGAGCCGAGGCCTCCGCCACCTCCCCCAGTTCGGCGAACAGGCTCGCCGAAACGAGGTTGGCCTGGAGGATGCTCCTGCCGTTTCCGCTCTCCTCGGCGGCGTCGGTCATCCGCTGGACTCGCTCCCGCGCCTCGGGGACGCGGCCGAGCCGCACAAGCATCTGGACGGCGAGTCCCTGCTGCTGGGCGAGGTCCCAGTTCGTCGTGATGTCCCGCATGTGTTCCGTCGACTGGTCGCTGAGCTCGAGCGCTTCCTCGAGCCGACCGATGGCGGAGAGCCAGATCGCGTGCATCTGCTCGGAGAGTGCGATCCCCCAGACATCGCCGATTTCGGTAAACATCGCAAGCGCCTTGGCGGACTCCGCGCCGAGCTCCGCGAGGGCACCACGGTTCTGGGCCATCGCCGCCCTGCCGACGTGTAGTAGTGCCGTTGGCCACGGGCCAAGGTCGAGAGTTGAGGCATCCGGGATCCGGATCGCATTCACCCACTCGCCTTTGCCGATCGCCTCGGCAAAGGCGCCGACGAACGGGATCACCAGCTGAATCAGCTCGTGGTCGTCCCGGGTGACGGGGAGACGCTGGAGCTGGGCGACGAGATCGGCGATCTCCTCGGGCATCCCGCCCGTCATGGCCTGAAGCTCCGCCGGGTCGTTTCCTTCGAACGCTTTGAGCGCTTTGCCGACCAGGGAGAGGAACTGAGCCTCGGTCCCCTCGGCGCTCGCGGCAAGCGGGGCAACGGCGGCAAACCACAGCTGAGCCTCATCGTTTCGATCGCGGATGAGCCAGTACCAGGCACAGGAGACGACAAGATTTACCGCGATGTCGGGCAGTGGCGCGCCGATCGCGTATCGAAGCGCGCTCGCAACGTTGTCCTCCTCGGCGTCGAACCACGCGATGGCACCGACAATTCGCGGACCGCGGAGCGTTTGATCAACCTCGCGCGCGCGACGGGTAATGAAGCGCGCCTGCGCGGCCAGCGCCTCCGAGAGGCCTCCCGTCTCGGACAGCCGATCGATCCCGTACTCGCGCACGGTCTCGAGCGCGCGAAGACGTCCGCGGCTTCGTTGGAGCAGGGACCGATCGATCAGGGAGTCGAAGATTCCGGCATCCGAAATGCCCAGATCGTGCGCGAAGTCGCGGGTTTCAGTCGCGGCAAGGCCGGCCGGGAACACCGCAAAGTGCAGCAAGGCGCTACGTTCATCCTCGGAGAGGAGGCTCCAACTCCAGTCGATCATCGCCCTGAGGGTCTGGTGCCGGGGAAGGGCGGTGCGATATCCGCCGGTCAGAAGGGTGAAGCGATCATCGAGTCCGGCGAGTATCTCGTCCACGCTCATGGTGCGAAGCTTGGCCGCCGCCAGCTCGATCGCGAGCGGCAGACCGTCGAGGCGCGCGCAGATTCGCGCCGCGGACCGGATCTCGCTCTCGGAGATGGCCTCTCCGCGTGCCGACATCCCGCGCTGGCAAAACAGTTCGAGGGCGGCGAAGGCCGCGAGGTCGCGCGGTCGCAACCCGTCGATCTCGGCGTCGGCGGGATGTGGCAGCGAGCCGAGACCGACGAACGCCTCACCCGGCACGCCGAGCGGCTCCCGACTGGTCGCCAGGACGCGTAGTTGCGGCAGCGCCGTCAGGAGGTCCTGCGCGATCTTGGCCGCCGCATCGATGACGTGTTCGCAATTGTCGAGAACAAGGAGCACCTCGCGGCCGCGAAGGGCATGGATCACCCGGTCTCGACTGCTGGCCTGCTCGGCGAGGGCATCCGCCATCCGAATCTCGCGGCCCGACGCCGCAAGGATCGCGCCCATGATCTCACTCGGACCGACCGGGGCAAGCTCAACCAGGATGGCGTTCTTGCGACCGGTCGCGGCCTCGATCGACAGTCTGGTCTTTCCGGCCCCGCCCGTGCCGATAATGGTGACGAGTCGGTTTGCCAGCAGCTGGTCTGCCACGATTCCGAGCTCGACCTCGCGGCCGATGAGGCTGGTCAGTTGCGCCGGCAGGTCTGGCGCGCGCAGCGACGGTTCGACCGAACCGCCGAGCTCGATCGCCCTCGCTCGGTCGGTCGCCAGATCGCGGACGAACCAGTCGAAGTTGTCGGATGGGATCCACGGCTCCCCCACCCAGCGTTCGAGTGCGGCGGACGCGAGAGCCGCGCCGTCGGCACTCCCTCCCGCGGTGGCGACCAGATCCGAGAACTCGAGCGCGTCCACGTCCGCCCGGGCGACATTGAGTCGGTAGCCACCAACTGTGGATTCGATCAGGCCGGCGGGGAGCTGCGAGCGGAGCCGGGACACGATCGACTGGAGGGCAGCCTTGGTGTTTTCCGGGGCGTCCAGTCCCCAGATGTCTTCGGCAATCGCGCGGTAGCTGACTGCGGTTCCCGTGTCGACAGCGAGACGAAACAGCACGGCAAGCTGCATCGCACCGGAAACGGGGATGGTGCGACCGTCGTGCTCGACCGTGAGGCCGCCCAGCAGTCCGATTCTCACCCGTCAACTCTAGGGTGGCGGGCGAGCGCTCGCCTCGTCCGGCGGGAGTAAGCCGGGCTACTCCTCGCTACTCCACGGCCAACGCATCCACCGGTGTCACCCGTGTCGCTCGCCGGGTCGGCGCGACCGACGCCAGCCAGGTCAGCAGCGCAGCCGCGAGCACGATGACAATCAGCAACACGGGTGGGAAGGCGGGCCAGATGATGCCGGGAGCACCCGGCGAGAACCCGAGCAACGCCTCGGCCCCGGCCCAACCGTAGAACGTCCCGAGGAGCAGTCCGACGACGACGGCCGCGATGGTCAGCTGTGCGCTCTCCGCCACGATCATGGCGCGAATCTGGCGAGCGGTGAAACCGAGCGCGCGGAGAAGACCGAGCTCGCGAATGCGTTGCAGCACGCTGAGCGAGAGGTTATTGACCAGGCCGATCGCTGCGAGCAGGGCACTGAACGCGCTGATCACGCTGAAGATGACGGCGATGACCGTCAGGATTTGCCCGGTCTGCTGTTCGGACGACGGATGCGCCCTGCCGACCGCATCGAGAATGACGATGGCCGTCTGTACGGCGACCGAGAACATGGACACGAGCGTCACGCCGATGACGATCCCGATAGTCGTGCGCGCACTCCGCTCGGGGTAGCGCACGGCGTTCTGTGCCGCAAGCCTCGCGGTGGCGCTCGTGCCGAAAAGTCGTCCGACCAGCCGGAGCGCGGGCGGCATGACGACCTGGGCGGACAGAACCACCGCGGTGAACGACAGCATTCCGCCGATCACGCCGATGAGAATGCCGAGCGGGCTCTTCTGCCCGACGACCACCCCGAGAAGCAGGAGAGCGATGCCAATAGCGAATAGAACGACCGAGGCGCTGTTCCGCGTGCGCCGACCCGACACCTCGCTGGCGCTACGTTCCTGGGCGGCGCCGGTCGCCTGGATCGGCGATACGACGAGGACCCGACGCGACCCGACCCAGGAGGCGAGCCAGGTTGTCAGGATCACGGCCGCGGCGGGCAACAGGTCGATCGGCGAAATGTAGCTGAAAGCCAAGGGAGGGATGAAGGCCGTCGCAGTACCGATCCAGATCACGAGCGCGTTCATTGCGACCCCGATCGCGAGGCCCAGGATCGATCCGAGCACTCCGACGATCAGTCCCTCGCGAGCGACGGCTCGACGCTGGCTCTTCGCCGTCGCGCCGATGAGCCGAAGGAGCGCGATGGTCCGAGTTCGTCCGGCGATGATCGTGGCGAAAGTGTTCGAGGTGACGACGGAGGCCGTGTACAGGGCGATGGCGATGAAAACGAACGCGACAATCCGAAGCGCGGCCTGGACCGCGGCGGTCCCGCCCGCCTCGGAATGATGGATGTAGCTCACGAGATCGTCGGTGACGAGCAGCAGCGCCACACCGAAGGTCGAACTGAGCGTCGCGACGAGGATGCTGGCGGCATGCTCCCGCAGCACAAACCGGTTCACGAGTGGCGCTCCATCCCGAGCATGAATGCGCCGACCTCCTCGGCGGATGACCGCCCGCGGTCGGCGGTCAGGGTGCCGTCGGCGAGAAACAGGATGCGGTCCGCGTAGCTCGCGGCGATCGGGTCGTGGGTGACCATCGCGATGGTCTGGCCGTAGTCGGAGCTTGCCGCCGCGAGTAGCGACAGCACCTCGCGACCCGTGCGGGAGTCGAGGTTACCGGTGGGTTCATCGGCGAGAACAAGATCAGGTCGGGTAGCGAGCGCTCGTGCGATCGCGACGCGCTGTTGCTGGCCGCCCGACAGCTCGTGCGGCCGATGGCGAAGGCGCGACGCCAGTCCGAGCGACTGGACGAGGCGGAAAATCCACGCTCGCTCATCCTCGTTGGGCCGACGCCCGTCCAGTTCAAACGGGAGCAGGATGTTGCTCTCGACATCGAGGGTCGGAACGAGGTTGTACGACTGGAAGACGAATCCGACGCGGCGGCGACGCAGAAGCGTGAGCTCGGTGTCATCCAGGCCGGTGATGTCGGTGTCGCCGAGCCAGACTCGACCGGAGGTCACCGTGTCGAGCCCGGCGAGAACGTGCATCAGGGTCGACTTGCCCGAGCCGCTCGGACCCATAATCGCGGTGAACTGGCCACGGTCGATTCCGATCGTGACGTTCGACAAGGCCTCGATCCGGTTGGGCTCGGATCCGTAGACCTTGCTGACGTTCTGGACCTGCGCGGCGAAGGGGGCGGGCGGGGCAATCGTTTCCATGCCTCGACGGTAGGGGGCGTGGCCGACCGACCGAATCAGCCTCGGGATGCGACCGCGTCAGCCGTCAGGATGACCTTCAGTCGACGAGGCCGTTCTCGAACGCGAAGACCACAAGCTGTACGCGGTCCCGCAAGCTCAGTTTGGAGAGGATGCGACTGATGTGGGTCTTCACCGTTGCCTCGCTGAGGAACTCGCCCCTGGCGATCTCCGAATTGCTCAGCCCGCGCGCCGCAAGCAGGAAGATCTCGTTCTCGCGGGAGGTGAGGGTGTGGAACTCGGCCGGAACGGGCTTGCCACCGGACTGCGAATCGAAGTGCTGGAACAGCTCCCGCGTGGCCGCGGCCGCGATGACCGAGGTCCCCGCGTGCACCGTGCGGATGGCGGCGAGCAGGAACTCGGGGTCCGCGTCCTTGAGAAGGAATCCGCTCGCTCCGCCGCGGATCGCTCGCGTCGCCGCCTCGTCGAGGTCGAACGTGGTGAGCACGATGATGCGCGGCCGTACGCCGCCGCGGGCATCCGCCGCCCTGAGGATCGCCTCCGTGGACTGGATGCCGTCCATTACGGGCATCCGGATGTCCATCAGGATGACATCGGGACGGGACGATGAGGCGAGCGCGATCCCCTCGACGCCGTTGGCCGCCTCGCCCACGAACTTGAGGTCGGTCTGTGACGATACGAGCATTCGGATGCCCGTACGAAACAGCGCCTGGTCGTCGACGAGTGCGACCTTGATCTGAGCGCTCATGCCCGTGCCGCCGCGGTTGCCGGAATGCTAGCCGTGACGATGAATCGGCGGTCATCGACGGCGGTCGTCAGTCTGCCTCCGACGAGCGCCGCGCGTTCCTTCATGCCGGCCAACCCGTGGCCCACGCGCAGTTCGGCGGTCGCCGGAGAAGCCGTGACGGCGCTGCTGATCGTGATCTCGAGTTCGTCGATGATCCACTGGAATCTCACCGTGACCTCCTCTTGTACGTCTCCGTGGCGCAGCGCATTGGTGAGGGCCTCCTGGACGATCCGGTATACCGCGAGCTGCTGGCCGGTGCCGAGTTGAAGGGGCTGGCCCTTGGTGGTGAACGCGACCGTGAGTCCGGATGCGCGCAGCTGGTCGAGCAGCCGTCCGAGATCGGCGAGAGCCGGTTGCGGTCCCTCGGTTTGCGGATGCCGCAGTTGTCCGAGCAGCAGTCGGACGTCGGCCAGCGCCTCGCGTGCCGTCGACGAGATTGCGCTGAGCGCGCCATCCACCGCCTCCGGATCGTGCGCCTTGGCGTACCGTGCGCCGTCCGCCTGGGCGATCACGACCGCGAGAGAATGTGCAACGACGTCGTGCATGTCACGGGCGATGCGGTTTCGTTCCTGCTCGACGATCACATCCTGTTCGGCGGCCTCCGCTTCCGCCTGGGCGGCTTGCTCGGCGAGACGGCTCGCTCGTGCCGCGACGCGGGTGCGCACCAGTGTTCCTGCCGTCCAGGGAAGGCCCAGCAGGCCGATCAGGAGACCGAGGTTGAAGACGAGCTTGATCAGGATGCCCGCCGCCTCGCCGATGGATCGCACACCAAGGCTCACCCCGATGGTCGGCGCCTGCGTCCCCCACACCAGATAGATCGACCCAAGCACCGCACCAACGAAGACGGAGGCGAAACCGATCCAGCGGAGGCGACGCTCCCCGTATCTGGCATTCGTGTACAGCACGAGAAGAATCGCAAGATCCGGGACACCGGGCTGCGTGGTGGCGAAGTACATCTGGAACAGCGCCGCGACCCATGCGATCCCCAGTGAGAGCGAGGGCGAAAACCGTCTAAAGCCCAGCGCAATCGCGAAAAGCAGGGCGATCGTCACCTGCGAGACCTGGTCGGTCCGGTTCAGCGGCGCGGAGCAAATCAGGAAGTAGACGAGTGCGATGCCGACGTCGAGAGCCGTCTGGCCGCGCGTCAACCGGGTGAACATGCTTCAACGCTAGAGGTGCGAAACGCTCCCCGAGGCGAAAAGCGCCTCAAATCATCCGCTCGATGTAGAGCGCGGGTCGGCTTAGAAACCCAGTCGTCCGAGCTGCTTCGCGTCGCGCTGCCACTCCTTCGCGACCTTGACGCGAAGCGAGAGGAAGACCTGCTTTCCGACGAGCGCCTCGATCTCCACCCGCGCGCGGGCGCCGACATCCGCAAGCCGTTCACCCTGATGGCCGATGATGATGCCCTTTTGGCTGTCGCGCTCGACGAACAGGTTCGCGTAGATGTCGAGCATGTCCCGATCCTCGCGTTCCGTCATGTCGTCGATGGTCACGGCAATCGAGTGCGGAAGCTCGTCCTGCACGCCCTCGAGCACCGCCTCACGGATGAGTTCCGAGATGCGCGACTCCAGCCCCTCGTCGGTGACCGCATCGCTCGGGTAGAGCGGCTCCGACTTCGGCATGAGAGCGATGAGCTCCTTCGCGAGAACGTCGAGTTGAACGTTGGTGAGCGCCGAGATCGGGATGATCGCGTCCCACTCCCGCAGTTCGCTGACCGCCTGGAGCTGCTCGGCGACGGCCGGCCGCGAGGTCGCGTCAACCTTGGTCACAATCGCAACCTTTTTCGCGCGCGGGAACCGATCGAGCTGTTCGTTGATGTACTTGTCGCCCGGGCCGATTTTCTCGTTGGCGGGGACGCACAGCCCAATGACATCTACCTCGGCCAACGTGTCCTGAACGATGTTGTTCAGGCGCTCGCCGAGCAGTGTGCGCGGCCGGTGCATGCCGGGGGTGTCGACGATGATGAGCTGACCGGTCGGCCGATGCACGATCCCGCGAATGGCACGCCTCGTGGTCTGTGGTTTGGATGAGGTGATCGCCACCTTCTCGCCGACGAGCGCGTTCGTCAGGGTCGACTTGCCGACATTTGGTCGCCCCACGAAGCTGACAAACCCGGCGCGAAACGATGCTGGCTCGGTCACTTTTTGCTCTGTTTCTTTTGCGCTGGTGTCGGTCCCGTGTCGACCCGAGAGCCTTCATTGTCCTCCGCGAACGCCGTCTGTGCGTCGATGAGGGACTGGTCGCGCTCCACGAGCACGGTGCTGATCCGCTTTCGCCGACCCTCCGTGCGCTCGGCGATAAGGATGAGCCCGGAAATTTCTCCGCGGGAACCGGCGAGCGGCAGACGGCCGACCGCCTTCGTCAGCAGGCCGCCGACCGAATCGACCTCGTCGTCATCGAGCTCGATACCAAACAGGTCACCGAGCTCATCGACGGGCATTCGGGCCGCGACCCGGAACCGGCCGCCGCCCAGGTCCTCGAAGTCGGGGACCTCGCGGTCGTATTCGTCGGAGATCTCCCCGACGAGTTCCTCGATCAGGTCCTCCAGCGTCACGAGGCCCGCAATCCCGCCGTATTCGTCCACGACCATCGCGAGGTGGTTCGACTCGGCCTGCATCAGGCGGAGGGTGTCATCCGCCTTCTTCGATTCGGGCACAAACAACGCCTTGCGTGCGAGCGAGGCAGCGGTTTCGTCGTCGTGACCCAGCGTCTGCTCGAATTCGAGTCGGGCGACATCGCGGAGATACAGGATGCCAACGACCTCGTCGACGTCCTCGCCCAGCACGGGCATCCGCGAGACGCCCCGACTGAGGAAGAGGCCCATCGCCGTGTCGAGGTTGTCGTCGGCGTCGACCGTAAACATGTCGGTGCGCGGCACCATGACCTCGCGCACCACGGTGTCGTTGAATTCGAACACGGAGTGGATGAGCTCGCGGTCATCCTCGTCGAGCACGTCCAGTTCCGTCGCCTCGTCGACCATGCTGAGCAGCTGCTCCTCGCTTGAGAACGTCGCGTTCTTCGGGCGGCCCGGCGTGACGCGGTTTCCGATGGCGACGAGAGCGTTTGCGACCGGACCGAGAATGACCCGGATCGCGCGGATGACCGGGGCAGAGAACCGCATAATCCCACGCGAGTGCGCCCGCCCCACGCTCCGCGGGCTAGAGCCGACCAACACGAAGGAGACCGCGGTCATGATCAGCGCGCTCGCGAGGAGCGCCCACCACCAGTCCTTGAACGTGTAGGCGAAGGACAGCGAGACGAGTACTGCGGCGGTCGTCTCCGACACCACGCGCATGAAGTTGAGGGCGTTGACGTGTGCGCCCATGTCGCTCGCGATCGCGAGCAGCGACCGTCGCGAACGACTGTGAGCAGCGAGATCGACCAGATCGGTTCGACTCAGTACCGTCAGCGCGGCGTCGGATGCCGCGAGCAATCCACCAAAGACCACGAGCACGACGGCCGCAAGAACGAAGATCGCGATCATGGTGCGCTACCTAGCGCTTTCGCTCTGCCATGGCGAAGCCGATGAGGAGGTCGCGTTGCAGCGCGAACATCTCCTTCTCTTCCTCGGGCTCGGCGTGATCGAACCCGAGCAGATGCAGAAGTCCGTGGGTCGTCAGAAGCTGCATCTCCTCCATCGAGGAGTGGCCGGCGGCCTCGGCCTGCGCGATCGCGACCTGCGGGCAGAGCACAAGGTCGCCGAGAAGTCCGGCCGGCGTCGGCTGGTCCTCGGTGCCCGGGCGCAGCTCGTCCATGGGAAAACTCAGGACGTCCGTCGGACCCGGCTCGTCCATCCACTGCACGTGCAGCTGCTCCATCGCCGACTCGTCGACCAGGAGGATCGCGAGTTCGGCATCCGGGTGCACATGCAGCTGGTCGAGGTTGTAGGTGACAAGCCGCTGGAGCACGGACTCGTCGATCTCGATTCCCGACTCGTTGTTAACTTCGATCGACATTAGCGACCCCACCGTCGGTCTGGACGCGTCGGGGCCTTGCGGTCCTGCGGCGCGTGGCCACGACGCTCGGCGCGGTTGACTCCATCAGGGTCGCCACCGCTGTTATGGGCATTGTCCCGCTCGAACTTCGCCGCCTGGCGCTCAGCGTCGTACTTCGTGTACGCGTCGACGATCCTGCCGACCAACGAGTGCCGCACGACGTCCGCGCTGGTGAGCCGGGAGAAGTAGATGTCGTCGATCTCATCGAGCACGCGAGTGACGAGTTGTAATCCGCTTGCGCCGATCGGGAGATCGACCTGGGTGACATCGCCCGTGACGACCATCTTCGAGCCGAAGCCGAGGCGCGTAAGGAACATCTTCATCTGCTCGGGCGTGGTGTTCTGCGCCTCATCCAGCACGATAAACGCGTTGTTGAGGGTGCGACCACGCATGTAGGCGAGGGGCGCAACCTCGACGGTGCCCGCCGCGAGCAGCTTCGGCACGATCTCCGGATCCATCATCTCGTTGAGGGCGTCGTACAGCGGACGCAGGTATGGGTCGATCTTGTCCGTGAGCGTGCCGGGCAGGAAGCCGAGCCGCTCCCCCGCCTCGACGGCCGGGCGGGTCAGGATGATCCGCTCGACCTCCTTGCGCTGAAGCGCCTGAACTGCCTTCGCCATGGCGAGGTACGTCTTGCCGGTGCCCGCGGGGCCGATGCCGAACACGATGGTGTTCTGGTCGATCGCGTCGACGTAGTCCTTCTGGCCGAGCGTCTTCGGACGGATGCTCTTGCCCCGGCTCGTCAGGATGGCCTGGCTCAGCAACTCGGCCGGACTTCCCGCGTTCGACTCCAGGATGCGCGCCGACGATGTGACGTCGCTCGCCCCAAGGTCGGCTCCATTTCGTACCAGCTGAATCAGCTCCTCAACCAGGCGTTTCGCCGCCTCTACCTCCGCCGACCGGCCGGTCAGCGTGATTTCATTTCCGCGCACGAGCACCTGCACTGCGGGGTGCTGGCGCTCGATTATTTTCAGCAGACGGTCCTGCGGGCCGAGCAGCCGCACCATGGCGAGGCCATCGACCGTGAGTCTCGCGGTATCGAGCTCGTCGTTCGCGCTACTCGAAGCCAAGAGAACTCTCGTCTAAGGGGCCGCTGCCGTTTGATGAGCCACTGAGCAGGTGCGCGTGAACGTGGAAGACGGTCTGGCCGGCAGACTCACCGCTGTTGAAGATGAGCCGGTACTCCCCGTTGGAGTGCTCGGCGGCAAGCTCTGCCGCCGTCGTCACGATCTCGGCCAGGAGGAACGGGTCGCCCTCGGCCAGCTCGGCGACGTTGGCGTACTCGGACGTCTTCGGGACCACAAGCAGGTGGACGGGAGCCTTAGGCGCAATGTCGCGAAACGCGATCAGGCGTTCGCTCTCGAAGACGATCTCGGCCGGAATTTCGCGCGCGACAATGAGCTCGAAGACGGTGGGCTCGCTCGTTGACACCCGATAAGCGTAACGGCTGCTTACGACCAGCGCCCGAGTTTCGCGCTCAGCACAGCGATCGCCGCCGGGCCCGCCGTGCTCGTCCTGAGGATGCCGTCGCCCAGCCTCGCGCCGACCGCACCGGCGGCGTAGAGCGTGTCGAACTCGGCGGGCGAGATGCCGCCTTCCGGCCCGACGACGAGCACGATGTCGCGACCGTCCGGCTCGACCGAAATCAGGCTCGTCTCCGCTAGGGGGTCGAGCACGATCATCCGCGCATCCTCCGCGAGTACGGCGAGTTGCTTCGTATTGACGAGCGGCGCGACCTCGGGTAGCCAGGCACGCGCCGACTGCTTGGTCGCCTCGCGTACGACCGCGCTCCAACGCTCCTGGCCCTTCGCCACCTTTGCGCCTTCCCAGCGGGAGATGCTGCGGGATGCGGTCCACGGGATCAGTCCGTCCACACCGAGCTCGGTCGCCGCCTGGATGGCGAGTTCGTCGCGGTCACCCTTCGCCAGCGCCTGGACGAGCCAGATGGCGGGTGACGGACGCTCGATCGTTTGGAGGACATCCACCTGGAAGCTGAACTCGCCGGGTGCGACGGCTGTGACGGTGCCGCTCGCTACGACCCCGCTGCCGTTTCCGACCCTGACCTGCTCGCCGATCGCGAGCCGGCTGACCGTGACCGCGTGCCGGGCCTCGGGTCCCGTGATGACCGCGGTGTCGCCTACCGCGGGCGCCCCCAGTTCTTCGCTCAGGTACTGGTTGGCCATCCCACAAGCTTGCCAGTTCCTTCTTCGGCCTCATCGCAAAGTCGGTACCGTCTTTGCGACGCCATTGTGCAGGAAAAACGGCCCCGAGATCACATTCCTACCGGCAAAAACCGGCTTCCTGGAGCGAAACTCCTGCACAACGGGAGTTGCGAGCTGCCTACACGTTCAGGAAGCGGTCGCGCAGTTTCGCGAAGAGCCCCTGCTGGAACTGGGCGAGGTGCGGCGCGACTACCTTGCGCGACGCCGCGAACTCCTTGATGAGCGACTGCTCGGCAGCCCCAAGACGGGTCGGGGTAACCACCTGCACGCCGATCTTCAGGTCGCCGCGTCCACTGCCGCGGAGGTGGGTGATGCCGCGGTCCTTGATCGTGATCACCTCGGCGCTCTGGATGCCCGGCTTGATCTCGACGAACACCTCACCGTCGAGCCCGTCGAGCTTCGTCGACGTTCCAAGGATCGCATCCGTCATCTGAACCTCGAGAGTAGCGAGAAGGTCGTCGCCGTTGCGGCTGAAGATGTCGTGGTGTTTGACCTTGATCTCGAGGAAGAGGTCGCCCGCGGGACCGCCCGCAGGGCCGATCTCGCCCTGGCCGGGAAGCTGGATGCGCAGGCCCGTGTCGACACCGGCGGGGATCTCGATCTTCGCCGTACGGGTGGCGCGAACGCGACCCTGGCCCTGACAGGTCGGGCACGGGTTTGGGATGACCGTGCCGAAACCGCGGCAGGTACCGCACGGGCTCGAGGTCATGACGTTGCCGAGCAGGCTGCGTACCGTGCGCTGGATCGAGCCGGTGCCGTTGCAGATGTCGCAGGTCTGCGGAGAGGTTCCGGGCGCGCAACAGCTGCCCTCGCAGGTCTCGCAGAGCACCGCCGTCTGGATCTCGAGGTCGCGCTTGCTGCCGAAGACGACCTCGTCGAGGTCCAGCTCGACGCGCAGCAGTGCATCCTGTCCCCGCTCCTTGCGTGAACGCGGACCACGGACGTTTCCGCCGCCACCACCACCGGCCGCCGCACCGAAGAACGTCTCGAAGATGTCGCCGAAGCCGCCGAAGTTGCCGGCTCCGAAGCCGCCCGAGCCACCCATGTCGTAGGCCTCGCGCTGCTGCGGGTCGCTGAGCACGTCGTAGGCGTGGGTGACCAGCTTGAACTGGTCGGAGGCGTCCGGGCTCGGGTTCACGTCCGGATGCAGCTCGCGGGCGAGCTTTCGGTACGCGCGCTTGATCTCGTCCGCGCTCGCGCTTCGTTCGACGCCGAGCACTTCGTAATGGTCTGCCACTGAGGTCTTCCCTGCTTATTCTTCGCCGAGCAACCTGGTCAGGTAGCGCGCTACTGCGCGCACCGCGGCCATGTTGTTCGAATAGTCCATTCGGAGCGGTCCCAAAACCCCGAGCCGCGCCATCGATCCGTCGGGGGCTCCGTAGCCGCTCGTCAAGATCGAAATCTCCCCCAGTCCAAACTCGGCGTTCTCTCGCCCAATGCTTGCAGACACGCCGTTCTGGTCCGCTGCCATTTCGCCGAACAGTCGGAGCAGCGTGACCTGCTCCTCTATGGCTTCGAGCACCGGGAAGATGCTCCCGGAGAAATCTTCCTCTGTTCGCACTAGGTTTGCTGCCCCCGCCATGACGAGCTTGTCCTGGCGGTTGGCCCCGATCTGTTCGACCAGGCTGGAGGTGAGGGTCGACACGAGTGGATGGCGCGCGACATCGAACTGCATCGCAAACCGCGTGAGGACATCGGTTGCCTCGATCAGCCCCCGCCCGCCCAGCGCGGTGTTGAGGCGAGCGCGGACCTCCGCGAGGAACGCCTCGTCGACCGGCGCCGGGACATCCACGATTCGCTGCTCGACCCGACCGGTGTCGGTGATCAGAACGCTCATCACTCTCGAAGCAGACAGCGGCACTAGCTCGACGTGGCGCACGCGCGACTTCGAGAGGAGAGGGTACTGAACGAGCGCGACCTGGTGGGTGAGTTGCGACAGCAGGCGCACGGTTCGGGCGAGCACGTCGTCAAGGTCGACGGATGCGCCGAGGAACTGGTCGATCGCCTGGCGCTGCGCCGAAGTGAGCGGACGAAGGTCGGCGAGATGGTCGACGAACATCCGGTAACCCTTGTCGGTGGGGACGCGGCCGGAGGATGTGTGCGGCGCGACGATCAGTTCTTCCTCTTCGAGAAGAGCCATGTCATTGCGGATTGTGGCGGCCGACACACCGAAGGAATGCCGCTCAACTATCGACTTGGAGCCGACCGGTTCGCGGGATGCGACGTAGTCCTGCACGATCACACGGAGCACGTCGAGACTGCGACCAGAAACCATCGAGCAGCCCTCCTACGCTTTAGCACTCGCCTCTCGTGACTGCCAATTCTATCTTGAAATAGCGCGTCATTCCCGTTGCACGCAAGCGCGCCGAGGCGCTACCTTGTGTCTGTGCTTGCGCGCGCCCCGGTTGAACAAACGAGCAGTGCATCACAAGGCCATGTACTTCCGTTAACATCTCTCGGAGATTTAGCTCTCCGGTCACGAAAGGCAGCACCCAAAATGACTGATCCCACGCCCCAGCCGGCCGCAGCCCCGGCGGCTCCGTTTACCGAGGCGGAGGACAAGCAGTACTCGACCCTCGCGACGTTCCTCAACATCATTCTTCTCATCCCCGGGCTGATCTTCTACTTCGCATTCGCTAGTCGCGGACCGAAGATCGGCGCACAGAGCAAGGAGAACCTGAACTGGACGATCACCGCTACCGGTGCATACATCATCCTTCTCATCCTGAGCATCATTCCGTTCGTCGGAATCTTGTTCGTCGTTCTCGCGTGGCTTGTCGGGGTAGCCAACTTGGTCTTCTCGATCATTGGCGGTGTCAAGGTCAGCAACACTGGCGAGTTCTACAAGTACCCGTTCTCGCTCAAGCTGTTCAAGTAGCCATCAGCGCCACTGCACCCGCAAAAAGGGGGCCGGATTTTCCGGCCCCCTTATTTGCGCCGTGATCGAATTCACACCTCTGCCCAGCGTCGAAAGGGAGCCCATGTCTGATCAACCCGTGCCGGAATCTGCAGCTTCGGTTACCAATGCTTCGTCCTCTCACGAGGATCGCCTTTGGGCCGCCATCGCCCACCTCGGCGGCATCTTCTTCTTTTTGCCGTCGCTGATCATTTTCCTGGCGCTTCGCAAGAATGGACCGACCACCCGGATCGAGTCGAAAGAGGCGCTCAATTGGCAAATAACCTTCTTCATTTGCTGGGTCGCCGTTGACATTCTCGCGCTGGTTCTTGGCGGCATCTACCTTGCCGCGGCGTCCGCCGCTGGCGTTGCTACACCGATCTCGCCGGCGCTTATCCTTTATTTGATCTGGGCCATCCTCTGGGTGGTCGACGTCGTTTTCTCGCTTTTTGGTTTTCTGAAAGTGAACAGCGGGGGCTCCTACCGCTACCCATTCGCACTTCGCTTCATCAAGTAGCACACCGAACTACACAGTCGAAAGGGCCGGGGACATTCCCCGGCCCTTTCTCTGCGTTTGGAATGTTCCGTGGTTGGGTTGAGCCATGACGCAGCCGCCCCTGTACTCCTACGCGCCACCGCCACCGCTGAGCCCGAGCGACCAGCGGCTCTGGGCGACGCTCATTCAAGTCGGCGGAATCCTCTTCGGCATCCTGCCCTCGCTCATCGGCTTCCTGGTGACGAAGGACCGCGGCGACTTTATCCGCCAGCACACCCGCGCGGCACTGAACTTTCAGATCACGCTTCTGCTCGCCTACGTCGCCTGTGTGCTTCTGTCATTCATCATCATCGGGCTGTTCCTGTTGTTCGCCGTCGAGATCGTGGCCATCATCTTCGGCATCCTTGCAGCCGTGGCGGCCAATAGCGGACAGGCGTACAAGTTCCCGATCTCGATCGAGTTCGTGAAGTAAGAGTCAGTCGTCGAGCAGGCGCCGCACAACCCCGTCGGCGAGCAGCCGACCGCGCAGGGTCAGACGGATCGTGCCGCGCAGTGCGGCCGCAGCATCCACCAGCTCGTCGGCGATCAAGCCAGCAACCGCGGTACGTCCGGATGGTGTGAGCTCGGTCATCGGGAGCCCGTCGCGGATGCGCGTCAGAAGGAGAACCCGCTCGACGCGCTGGGTCTCGCCGTCCAGCGTCTCTCGACCCGCCGCCGGTGACTGCCCGGCCGCGATCCGGTCGGCGTACGCGGCCGGGTGCTTGACGTTCCACCAGCGGACGCCCCCGATGTGGCTGTGCGCCCCAGGGCCAATGCCCCACCAGTCGTGGCCCTGCCAGTACGCGAGGTTGTGGCGGGAGCGATGTTCGGCGCCGTCGAGCAGGTTGTCCACGGGCGCGGCCAACCCGCGCGCCCAGTTCGACACCTCGTACCACTCGTATCCGGCCCCGGCGAGCAACTCGTCCGCGAGCTCGTACATGTCTGCCGCGAGGTCATCGTCTGGCATGGCGACCTCGCCGCGACGAATCTGCCGCGCGAGCTTCGTGCCGTCCTCGACGATGAGTGCATATGCGGAGAGATGGTCAGGCTCCTGCGCCACCGCATGCTCGAGCGAAACCCGCCAATCATCGAGACTCTCCCCCGGTGTGCCATAGATGAGGTCGAGGCTCACGTCGAGGCCGGCATCCCGCGCCCACCGAACCACAAGCGGGATCCGCTCCGGGTCGTGGGTTCGCTCCAGCGTTGCGAGCACGTGCGGAACGGCCGACTGCATGCCAAACGAGATCCGGGTAAATCCGGCCGCCCTCAGGGCGAGCAGGTAGGCCGCATCGACCGAATCCGGATTCGCCTCCGTGGTGATCTCCGCGCCCGGTCCAAGTCCCCAGGTGTCGCGAACGGCGGCGAGCATCCGCGCGAGGTCGGTCACGGGCAGCATGGTCGGTGTGCCGCCGCCGAAGAACACGGTTGAGGCGGCGCGCTGCGGGAGTCCTGCCTGCGCAAGAACGGACTCGGCGTGATGCACCTCGGCGATGGCCTGCCCGGCATAGTCCTCGCGGCGGGCGCCGCGGAGCTCATCCGACGTGTAGGTGTTGAAGTCGCAGTAGCCGCAGCGCACGCGACAGAACGGGACATGCAGGTACACGCCGAAGTTGCGATCGCCCGCTCCGACCGCCACCGACTTCGGCAGCAGCCCGTCGAGTGGGGCCGGGTCGGCGATGGGCAGGGCGCTTGGCGACATCAGGACGGAATGGGGCCGGCGAGCGCGCGCTCGTACCGACTCGTGAACACGGCCTGCGCGATGCGCAGTACCGGATACACGACCCACCAAGCTGAGGAGGACGGGCGGGAGAACGCGCGGATGGTCAGCCAGACCGATCCGTCGTTCGACTGGTCGAGCATCCACGCCTCTTCGCCGCTCTCCGGATGACCGGGGAGCGTGCCGTACGCGAAGCCCTTGCGCTCGGGAGTATCGACGACGTACACGACACGCACCGGCGCGCCGATGCGGAGCGGACCGAAGGGGATGACCAGGTTCGCGGTATCGCCCGGGCGGATGAACGCCGTGCCGTCTGGTCCGAAAAGTGCCTCGCCACCCGAGTCGACCGTGGCGGGCGCGACCGGGTTTCCCTCGGTATCGAAGCCGACCGGCGTGTAGGTGAGCTCGCTCACCTCGCCAGGGGTATCACTGACTTCGACGCGCATGCCGGAGTGGCGCTGCACGCCCCAGGTGAAGAGTTGCGTCCAGGAATAGTCCCAGCGTTCTGGGCCGTGCCCGAGCCGAACCCGTCGCTCGATGGGCCGATATCCGGCGGGCGGGTACTGCATCAGGTCGGCGGCCTGGGTGGCGCCGACGGCCGCGTAGCTGACCGCGCGCTCCCACAACTCCACCCGAGTCACGACCGCGCCTCCGCTGCTCCCGCGCGCTGTGCGCGACCCGGACTGTGATGCATTGCTCCATTCTCGCAGCCGCGCGGGAAGTCGACTCGACAAAGCCGGACGCTGCTAGTTAGATGGGCACCACTTAGCGTCAGGGGAAACGGATCGATATGACTAGCAATGTTTTGTTCGTTGTAATTCTGGTCGTCGTCGTTGTGGCAATCGTGATCTGGATTGTGACGGTGTCATCCCGAGCGAAGCGGATGTCCGCGGCAAGCGACGCACGCCTGGCGGCTCAGCTGCAGGACATCGCCAACAATCCGCCGGCGGCGAAGGCGTTCGCGGATGAAACCCCCGCCGAGCGGTCGGAACAGGTCATCGCGATGGCGCGCGACGACGACGCGACTCCCCCCGTGATCATCAGCAGCACCAAGGAGGAGCGGCTCACCGAGCTCTCCGCCCTGCACGCCAAGGGCAGCATCACGGACGACGAGCTCAGCGCCGCCCGCGCCAAGATCCTGGCGGAGTAGCCACCGCGCGGTGCGGCCTAGTTCCAGTTCGTGACCGGCAGACCCTGGCCGTCGTGCGCCGCGCCGGCGAGGATGACAATCCAGTCGATGAGCGGCCAAATCCCAAATGTCGCCCATCCGACGAGAAGCTTGGCGACGCCCATCCCGGTGTTGCCGAGATAGAACCGGTCGACGCCGAGACCGCCGAGGAAGAACCCGAGGATCGACGCGACCGTCCGGCTCTTCGGCGAGACCGCTCCTCCATAGGGCGCCCCGCCGACGGGCTGGACTGCGACGTAGACGACCGCCGGCTGGGCGGGCTGCGGCGCGGACGGTGCCGCAGGCGACGACGCAACAGGCGGAGCCGGTGGGGCTGGCGGAGCGGGCGGAACCGCTGCAGCGGCCGTCCTGGTTCCGTGGTGGGTCCCGTCCCAGTAGTGCTCGATGGTCGGATTACTGGGGTCGGCATACCAGCCGGCGGGTGCGGTGTTCGTCATGTCGCTCAGCATGGCCGAGTGCCGTCACCCCGTCAATTCGGGCAGACGGAGCCCGACCCGTGACGCACAGAAGCTAATTCGCCCGTTCGGGACGACTTCGTCCGCGCGCCCGGGGCAAATAGTCCCAAACAGGCGAAAACGTGTCCGCTACTTGTCTTTCTTCTTCTCCGTGTCGCCGGAGAGGGCAGCGATGAACGCCTCCTGGGGGACCTCGACGCGACCGACCATCTTCATGCGCTTCTTGCCCTCCTTCTGCTTCTCGAGGAGCTTGCGCTTGCGGGTGATGTCGCCGCCGTAGCACTTGGCGAGCACGTCCTTGCGGATCGCGCGGATGTTCTCGCGGGCGATGACCTTGGCGCCGATGGCGGCCTGGATCGGCACCTCGAACTGCTGCCGCGGGATCAGCTCGCGCAGCTTCGACGCCATCATGTTGCCGTAGGTGTAGGCCTTGTCCTTGTGCACGATCGCACTGAACGCGTCGACCGGCTCGCCGTGCAGCAGAATGTCGACCTTGACCAGGTCGGCGACCTGCTCGCCGGAGGGCTCGTAGTCGAGCGAGGCGTAGCCGCGGGTGCGGGACTTCAGGTTGTCGAAGAAGTCGAAGATGATCTCGCCGAGCGGCAACGTGTAGCGCAGCTCGACGCGGTCCTCGGACAGGTAGTCCATGCCCTGGAGGATCCCGCGGC
>JAUZFP010000033.1 GCA_030838475.1 Actinomycetota bacterium | reverse complement strand
GAGTTCGCCAGCCCGACCAGCTCGCGGACAACCCGCTCGCATGGCAGTCGGATTCACTCTGCGCGCAGACCGACCCGGAGGCGTTCTTTCCCGAAAAGGGCGGATCGACCAGGGACGCCAAAAAGATTTGTGCCTCCTGTGAGGTTCGTGTGCACTGCCTCGAATATGCGCTCGAAAACGACGAGCGCTTCGGCATTTGGGGCGGATTGTCGGAGCGGGAACGACGCAAACTTCGGAAGCGCGCTTAGTCTCTAGCTCGTGCAGCCGAGAGTCGTAGCGATCCTCGTTGCCCGGAACGGGGCAGCGTATCTCGCCCGAACCCTCAGTGCGGTGGGGTCGCAGACGCGCCGGCCGGACGCTCTGGTCGCGGTCGACGCGGGCTCGAGAGACGACACCGCGGCCATGCTGGCGGCCGCCGCACCCACCCAGTTCGTGACCGCCTCGGGCCGCCTGAGCTTCGGATCAAGCGTCGCGCACGCCGTGCACGTCGCGCTGCCGCCCCCCACCGACGATGACTGGCTCTGGCTTCTCGGTGCGGACAGCGCGCCGCAGCCGGACGCGCTCGCTCGACTGCTCGGGGCCGTCGAGATTGCGCCATCCGTCGCCATTGCCGGACCGAAACTGATGCGGTCGGACACCCCGGACACCATCGCCCGCTATGGCGAATCGGTGACCAGGCTGGGCGCATCGGTTCTCCTGGTCGAGAACGAGCTCGACCAGGCCCAGTACGACACGCTGAGCGACGTTCTCGGTGTATCCGCGTGCGGGATGCTGGTGCGGCGCTCGGTGTGGGGCGCGCTCGGCGGCTTCGATCCGGGACTCCCGTCGGTGGATGCCGCCCTCGATTTCTCGATCCGGGCCCGCTTGGCCGGCCACCGGGTTGTGGGCGTGCCCGCCGCGCGCATCGCCAGCGCGGGCGGGCCGGAGCTGTTCGGACGCGCCACGGTGTCTGCGCGCACCACCGCACTGCTTCGACGCCGGGCGCAGCTTCACCGACGCATGGTGTACGCCCGCGGGCTCGCGCCACTCGTGCTCTGGCTCTCCCTCGTACCGCTCGCGATACTGCGCTCCCTCCTGCAGATCCTGCGCAAACAACCCGGACTGATCGGCGGCGAGCTGGCCGCCGCATTCGCGACGGCGTTCTCCGGTTCGATTGCGCCCGCTCGCAAACGTCTCCGCGCGGGGCGAAAGCTCGGCTGGGCCGCAATCGCACCGTTGCGCATCTCTTCCTCCCTCGCCCGCGAGCGGCGGGCCGCACGATCGACCACCTCGGAGGGGCCGAGGGCGCCCACCCGTGTCCGCGCCAGTTTCGTCTCCGGCGGCGGGGCAGGCGTCGTGCTCTTCACCGCGATCGTCGGTGTCATCGTGTTTGGACCGTTGCTCGGGGCGGCCGCAGTCTCCGGCGGGGCATTGCTCCCGCTTTCGACGTCCGTCTCCGAGCTCTGGGCAAACGTGGGCTACGGCTGGCACGCCGTCGGCGGAGGCGTAGGGGCGTCCGACCCATTCGCGGCGGTTCTCGCGGTGCTGGGTTCACTCACGTTCTGGGCGCCGTCGTCAAGCATCGTTCTCGTCTACCTGGTCGCGCTACCGCTTTCCGCCCTTGGCGCCTGGTGGTGCGCGGCCCGAATCTCGTCGCGCGCGTGGCCGCCCGCGATCGCGGCCCTTCTCTGGGCTCTCGCCCCGCCGCTGCTCTCATCAATGGAAGCCGGGCAGTTGGGCGCAGTCCTCGCACACCTTCTGTTGCCGTGGCTCGTTCTCGCCACGGTCGCCGCGGCGCGGAGCTGGTCGGCCGGGGCCGGGGCGGCGCTGTTGTTCGCGGTCATTGCGGCCTCGTCGCCCATCCTGGTCCCGGCGCTCGTCGTACTCCTCCTCGTCTGGATCGCGGTCAACCCAGCGCGAGTCGTCCGGATGGTTGGCATCCTGATTCCCGCCGCCGCGCTGTTCGCGCCCCTCGTCTATGCCCAGGTGCTGCGGGGGACACCGCTGGCGGTGTTCGCTGATCCGGTGCTGCCGTCGCCCAGTGACGTTGCGACACCGGCGCAACTCGCGATCGGTTCCGCGGACTCGAGCGTCGGCGGGTGGTCGAACCTGCACGCGCTGTTCGGGTCGGGACTCTCCGGTCCGCTGGTCTACGCGATCCTGCTCGCACCACTGCTCCTGCTCGCGATCGCCGCCGCGTTCCTGCCCGGCTCGAGTCGGGGAATCCCCGCGCTGGTGATCGCGGCCCTTGGCTTTGCGACGGCAGTTGCCGCCACTCATCTCGAGCTCACGACGGCGGGTGCTCACTCGGTTTCCGTGTGGCCCGGAAGTGGCCTCAGTCTCATGTGGCTCGGGCTGGTTGGGGCCGCGGTCGTCTCCCTTGAGGCCCTCGGGCGTGGCGTCGCGCTTCCCGCACTGGTGGTCGCGCTGACCGCGGTCATCGCCGTGAGCCCGCTGCTCGTGGCACCGCTGGCCGGAACCGCGGACATCAAACCGACGACGGGCACCGTTCTCCCGGCGTACGTCGTGGCGGAAGGAACCTCCCGTCCCAACCTCGGCACCCTGGTCCTGACACCGCAGGCCGATGGATCGATCGCCGCCACCCTCCAGCGCGGGGCGGGCAACAGCCTGGATGACCAGTCGACGCTCGCGGGGACGTCGCGCACGCTCGGCGCTTCGGAGAAATCCCTCCTCACGCTGGCAGGAAATCTTGCCTCACGCAGCGGCCTCGACAGTTCTGCGTTGTTGGATTCCAGCCGGATCGGGTTCGTTCTGCTCGGCGACTCGGCCGACCACGGAGCGGCATCGGTGCACGAGCGAGCGCAGGATGCGCTGAACGGGAGTGGCACGCTGACCGCGGTAGGTACGACGTCGGTCGGCCTGCTCTGGCGGTATGAGGCGTTGCCCGCGACGGGTCTTCGAGGCGGCAACCCCGACGGTGGGGCGGTCAGGGCCTGGATTCTCGGCAGCATCGGCGGCGTGTTCCTGATCACAATCCTGATTGCAATACCTCTTCGCGGGACGCGGCGCCGCACCAGCATCGCCACCGCCCTTGGCGAGCGCGCGACGCTCGGGGAGGATGACGATGACTGAGCCGCAAGAGCCGAGGGAGCCCACGGGCGAGGTCTTCGTCGAGGCGGATGATGCGCCGCCGACGCCGGTCGAATCACCCGAGAAGCGGGGAGCGCTGCGGACGGCAACGGTCATCAGCGGCAGGGTCGTACTGGGCCTCGTAGCGGCTGTGGCGATTGCCGTACTGGTGGGTGCCGCCATCCTCCTGCCACTTCCGAGCATTCGCTCCGGTGCCGTCTCGACGGTCGTGACGCCGGTTCCCACCACGCGGCAGCTCGTGTGTCCCGGCGGTTTGCTCAGACTCGCCTCGGCTTCGGGAAAGGGCGCGACGACGGTGTCGGCAATCGGGGCTCCGAGGATCGTCAGCTCCGCATTTCCCGGCTCGGTCCTCGAGCGCGCATTCGCCGTGACGGATGCAGGCACGGCGGGCGGCTCCGCAGCGCCACAGCTTCTCAGCACGCCGGCGATCGTCGCAGGCACTACACCTCCCCTCCTGGCGGGTGCCCAGTCGGAGAGCATCGGGACCGACGAATTCGCCGGCCTCTCGTCCGCGGAGTGCACCGCGCCGTCGGGAAGCACCTGGCTCGCCGGCGGGGCAACGTCGGTGGGGCGAACCACGCTCATTCTCATCGCCAACCCGACCACGGTCCCCGCAGTCGTTTCTTTGCAGGTCTTTGGTGAGTCCGGCCAGGTCACGGCTCCGGGCATGGAAGGAATAACGGTCGGTGCTGGCGCGCAGCGCGTGGTCTCCCTCGCGGGCTTCGCGCCCAACCTCACATCGCCGGTGGTCCATGTGCAGAGCACCGGGGGACAGGTCGTTGCTGGCCTCGAACAGAGCACCGTTCGCGGGATCACCCCTGGGGGCATCGACTTCGTGGGTGCCACCGCGGCACCCGCTCTGACCACCGTCCTCCCGGGCGTGGTCGTCACCGGCACCGAGGCCGTGCAGGCGCTGCAGGGCGAGACCGGTTACGACGACCTGCAGACCACACTGCGCGTCTATCTGCCGAGCGACAAGCCGAGTACCGCATCCATCACGATCCTGGCCGAAAACGGAACCGTGACTGGCAAACCGATCAGGGCGGACCTTCAGGCCGGCAGCGTCACCGACCTCCCCCTCGACCAACTGTCGGACGGCAACTACACAGTGATTGTGTCGAGCAGGGCCCCGGTGCTTGCGAGCGTGCGGGTGTCGACGGCCTTCGATGGGAACACACCGGCCGCCCCGACCACGACGGCACCGGGCACGACGACGGACACCGCGGGAACGGCGACGACGCGCGCGGCGGCGGGCCAATCGGATTTCGCCTGGATCACCCCGGCCAGTCTTCTGACGTCGAGTGTTCTCGTTCCGATCGCGAGCGGAATGACCGCGTCAATCCACCTCGAGAATCCCACTTCCAGCGCCGAGACGGTGACGCTGCACGCGGTGTCCGGTGCGGACATTACGAAGACCGTTGGCGCCCACAAGGCGGTGTCCATTCCCGTTCTCGCCGGGCACACCTACCGACTGACCGGATTTCGTCAGCTGTACGCGTCGGTCAGCGGGGTGGGTAACGGCATGGTGACGAGCTACGGCATCAGCCCGCTCGCTCGCGGAGAGGGTCCGATTCGAGTCTTCGGCTGATTCCCGGTCGCCGCGAGTCAGAGGTGGCGAAAGCGCTCCGGCGCCAGATCCCACGGGTCTTTGCCCAGAAGCTCGGCAACCGCGCGAAACACGCAACTCTCGATCATCATGCGCTTGTGGAGCTCGTCGTACCGGTGCAGGCGGGACATTCTCTCGATGGGCAGCCGGTAGAGGATGATCCTTCGCTCCCGCTTGATCACCCGCCATCGATCCAGGCCGCCGGCGCCGAGCGGTGCTGAGGGGAGCACCGCAACTTCGAAGCGAGCATCCGTTAGTTCGTCGGGCCAGAGGTCCTTCAGGTACTCGGCGGTGGATGCGACCGTCATGTCGAACAGGTCGGCTCGCGACCGCAACAGCGGAAGATGCGGCCCCGTCACGGCCGCTCGAATTCCACGACCGTGCCGATCCCGCCAACCCGGCCTCGCGGAGACGGGCGAAACGTGCCGTCGCGGTGTGGCCATAAGGCAATGCTAGACCGGCGCGCCGTAGAGCCGCTGGTCGCCGCCGCGTGCGTAGGGTGAAGGCACAATGACCGGTCGACCGTGCAGCAAAGTCGCGTGTGGCGAGGACGCCGTCTCCACTCTGACGTACGTCTACGCCGATTCCATGGCCGTGCTCGGGCCGCTCAGCCAGACGGCGGAGCCGCACAGCTACGACCTGTGCGCGAGGCATGCCGAGCGGCTCTCCGCGCCCAAGGGCTGGCAGGTCGTGCGTCTCGTGCAGTTGGGACAATAGCCGCCCGATACGATGGGACGGTGTCAGGCCCAGTCGATCCATTTCCGATCGACACTGTCGATCTCATCGCCTTCGACCTTGATGACACCCTGGCTCCATCCAAGTCGCGTCTGGATCCGCAGATGGCCACCCTCCTGGCACAGCTCCTCGAGGTGGTCGAGGTCTGTGTCATCTCCGGTGGCCAGTTCGGCCAGTTCGAATCGCAGTTGATCGCCGGGCTCCCCGGGAGTGCGACGCCCCTCTTCGGCCGGCTGCACCTGCTTCCGACCTGTGGCACTCAGTACTACCGGTACGAGGACGGCTGGAAACAGCAGTACGCCGAAAATCTGACCGCGGCGCAGAAGGAGCGCACTCTGGCCGTGCTCGAAGCCAGCGCGAAGGAGCTGGGCCTCTGGGAGTCGACGACCTGGGGTCCCATCCTCGAAGACCGCGGATCGCAGATCACGTTCTCGGCGCTCGGGCAGGAGGCTCCCGTCGACGCCAAGCGGGCATGGGATCCGACGGGTGCAAAGAAGGAGTCGCTGCGTGCGGCCGTCGCGCCCCAGCTGCCCGAGCTTGAGGTCCGCTCCGGCGGCTCAACGTCGATCGACGTGACCCGCAAGGGAATCGACAAGGCCTACGGCATGCGCAGGCTCGCCGAGCTCACCTCGATTCCGATCGACCGCATGGTGTTCGTTGGGGATCGACTCGACGCGGGCGGCAACGACTACCCGGTGAAATCGACGGGCGTGCGAACCTACGCGGTCACGGACTGGCGGGACACGGCACGCTTTGTGGAGGCGTTCCTCGGTCGTTAGCGGACGCGGGTCCTGCCGCGAGAGCGGCTGGCGCTCAGATCTTCGCGTGCCAGCAGTGCCGTGAGTTCGCGCCACGCCACCCTGCGGGAAGCGACCTGGAACGCAAAACTGATCGCGAACAGGATGCAGATGAGGGCAGCCGCCGCGGACACGAGATTACTCGCCGCGCGCATCCCGACCAGCACGGCGAAGACAAGCCATCCGAACACCCACAGTCCGAGGGTGACGTGGCCGGCGATCCGCAAGCAGCGAGCCAGCGCGAATCCATCGAATCGCGCGATTCTGCCCGCCATGCCGCCAGTGTAACCGGGCGGGCTGCGACCCGTACGAGGAGAACGGCATCTCCCACCTGCAAGAATGAGTGCATGACTGCCACGACTTCCCTTCCCTTCCGCGTTGCGAACATTGAGCTCGCCGAGGCCGGTCGCCACCAGCTCCGCCTCGCCGAGCAGGAGATGCCGGGCCTCGTGGCGTTGCGTGCCGAGTTCGGCGCATCGCAGCCCCTCGCGGGCGCACGCATCGCGGGCTCGCTTCACATGACCGTACAAACTGCCGTGTTGATCGAGACGCTGGTCGCACTCGGAGCGCAGGTGCGCTGGGCCAGCTGCAACATCTTCTCGACGCAGGACGAGGCCGCTGCGGCCGTCGCCGTCGGCCCGAACGGAACACCCGACTCACCTGCCGGCGTGCCGGTGTTCGCGTGGAAGGGCGAGACCCTCGAGGAGTACTGGTGGTGCACGAGCCAGATCTTCGACTGGAGCGCCGAGGGTGCCTCCGGCCCCAACCTCATCCTCGATGACGGCGGCGACGCGACCATGCTGGTGCACAAGGGCCGCGAGTACGAGCTCGCCGGCGTCGTCCCCGGGACCCCAGCGGACGCGAGCCACGAATGGAAGGTCATCCTTGATGTGCTTCGTGACTCGCTCGCGACGAGCACGGACCGCTGGACCAACATCGCCGCGGATATCCAGGGCGTGACCGAGGAGACGACGACGGGTGTTCACCGCCTGTACGACCTGGCCAGGACCGGAGAACTGCTGTTCCCTGCGATCAACGTCAACGACTCCGTCACCAAGTCGAAGTTCGACAACAAGTACGGCATCCGCCACTCCCTGCCGGACGGGCTCAACCGCGCCACGGACGTTCTGATCGGCGGCAAGGTCATCTTTGTCGCCGGCTACGGCGATGTCGGCAAGGGCGCGGCGGAGGCCATGCGCGGTCAGGGCGGTCGGGTCATCGTCAGCGAGATCGACCCCATCTGCGCGCTCCAGGCCGCGATGGACGGGTTCCAGGTCGCGACGATCGAAAGCGTGCTCGGCGAGGTAGACATCTTCGTGACCTGCACGGGCAACGAGAACGTCATCACCACCCAGCACATGCTCGGCATGAAACACCTCGCGATTGTGTCCAACGTCGGCCACTTCGACAACGAGATCGACATGGCCGGCCTGGAGCGCCTCGACGGCACGGAGAAGGTCGAGATCAAGCCGCAGGTGCACGAGTGGCGCCTGCCGACCGGCCGCAGCATCCTCGTCCTGTCCGAGGGTCGACTGATGAACCTCGGTAACGCGACCGGTCACCCGTCATTCGTGATGAGCAACTCATTCACCAACCAGGTGCTTGCGCAGCTCGAGCTGTGGACGAACCTCGAGCAGTACCCGATCGGCGTCTACGTGCTGCCCAAGCGCCTCGACGAGAAGGTCGCGCGGCTGCACCTGGATGCGCTCGGGGTCGAGCTGACGACGCTAACGCCAGTCCAGGCCGCCTACATCGGAGTCGACGTCGACGGTCCGTACAAGGTCGACCACTACCGGTACTAACCAGGGCGCCGTCTAGCCGCGATCCGGGAAGTCGTGCGGTAGGCCGGTCAGTGCCGCGCGAAGTTGATCAAGGCGGGTCTGCTCGAGCCGAAGTGCCGCTAGTTCGCGGTCACGTCTAAGCGCGATGACGGCGGCGACGAACAACTCCGGGTTGACCGCGGGAACGGGGAACACCCAGATCGAGGCCTCGCGGGCGAGCTGCGCCGCGAGGTGATCTCGCGTCGTCGGGGTCAGCTCGTTCGCCTGACGGAGGAACTTCGTCATTCGCTGCGCGAGCCGGTTCGGGATTCGGGCGACGTCGGCGGTGAGCGACCAGGACTGCAGTTCCACCGGAACGCCAAACGTCGGCTCAACCGCTTTCGGCACCCGCTCGTACTGGCTGTATGTCCCAGCGAAATAGTCGCCCATCCGCTTCGACTTCCCGTTCAAGAGACCGAAGATCGCCGCAATGCCGCCGAGCGTTGCATAAATCTCGACGAGCCCGGCCAGGTTTCGGATGAACGCGTGCCGGAAGCCGATCGCGCCGCCGTCCTCGCGCACGATGCGCGCGCCGACGGCGAGTCTGCCCAGCGACTTGCCATGGCTCAGCAACTCGACCGCCACCGGAATGACGACGAGCACGAGAACGATACTCGCCGAGAGGAACGCGGAGAGGGTCGCACTATCCGTGCCAAGCGAACTCACCGAGAGCGGCAGAATCACCGCGAACACGATGAAGAGGGTGCCCCCCACCCCGTAGACGAGGAAGTCGATCGCGGCGCCCGCGGCGGCGAGTGCGAACCCCGTGGGGCGTAACTCGAGGGCGACGGCCTCGCCCGTCATGACGGTGTCCTCTACGTCGTCGTAGGGAATCGCATCAAACGAATTCGCCGAGGCCATGCGATCATTTAAGCAGATGGATCTCGACGCCCTCACAGCCGCCCGCCGCGATGACTGGGATCGGCTTGCCCGGCTCGCACAACAGTCCCGGCTCTCGGGAGTCGAGGCAGATGAGCTCATCGACCGCTACCAGGCCGGAGCGAGCGACCTGTCGCTGATTCGAACCTCCATCGGTGTCTCTGTGCAGGGCGAGGGACTCTCGCTCTCGCTCAGTCGCGCGCGACGGCGGTTCACCGGCACGTCCACCAACGTGCTGGAGCGGGTCACGATGTTCTTCATCGCGGACCTGCCCGCGGCTCTCTACCGGGTGCGCTGGCTCACTCTCGCGATCGTTGCAGCAACGGCGGTTGTCGCCGTTGCGGAGGGCGTGTGGCTGAACACTCATCCGGGCTTTCTTCTGCACCTGGGGACGGCGGCCCAGCTGACAACGTACGCGAACCAGTCGTTTGTCGGGTATTACTCGGCGCATCCCGACCCCTCGTTCGCTGGGCAGGTCTGGACCCACAATGCCACTCTCACCGCCGTCTGCATCGTCTTCGGCATTACCGGCGTTGTCCCGATCTACTTCCTGATGCAGAACGCGATGGAGGTCGGCCAGGCGAATGCGATCCTGACGCAGTACGGAAGCGCCGATCACTTCTGGCTGTACATCGCGCCGCATGGACAGCTGGAGCTCTACAGCGTGTTCATTGCCGGGGCGGCCGGATTGCTGATCTTCTGGGCGTGGGTGGCTCCCGGCAAGAACACGAGGATCGAGGCGCTCGCCGAGGCCGGGCGATCGATGTTCATCATCGTCATCGGCCTGATTATTACGCTGGCGATATCGGGAACGATCGAGGGATTCGTGACTCGTCAGTCCTGGCCCTGGCCGGTGAAGATCGGAATCGGAACCCTCGCCCTCGCGATTGTTGTCGTCTACCAGTGGGTCGTCGGGCGCCGCGCATTCCGGGCGGGCCGGACCGGCGATCTGGACGAGTTCGAATCCGGTTCGCGCCAGCTCATCGCCGACTAGTCCGGCGCGCCCGACTGCGCTCCGGGTGTTCCGCGAACATGAGCGAGATCGGTTCGCCGTCCGGATCGGCGCCCCGGTCCTTGTACTCCTCGAACAGGGCAAGGAATCGGGCGGATAGTTCCTTGCGGTGGGCCTCGTTCAGCTTCACGCCCAACCGGGTGATCTGCACCTCCTCGGGTGCCAGACCCTCGATCTCCTGAAGAAACGTTTGAACGAGCATCGGTCCGAGGTTGTCGCCGCCCGACCGCCAACTCCGGCCGGTCGCACGGTAGGGGATCTCGCGCGCCCCGCGCGGGCCGACCCGCGGCTCCTCGGCAACGAGAAAGCCGGTCGCGACCAGTGAGCGGACGTGGTGCAGCAACGTCCCGGGGTTGAGGTTGAGCTCGGTCGCCAGTTCCTGGTTCGTCCTCGCCTCGTGCAGGCAGAGCCTCAGGATGCGCATCCGCAATGGCGACGAAAGGGCGCGGGCCCGGCGCTGTTGTTCGGCCTCGTCGGCGTCGTCCCATGCGGCCACGCACCCAGCATAAGGCGGTCGAGCCCCGCGATTGACAATTCCCAATGGCATGCCAAGATGAGGGGATGACCCGCGTCGAGTCCGTCCGTCGCAACCGGGGATTTCTCTGGCTCTGGGGCGGCCAGGGGATCAGCGTGTTCGGTGAACAGTTCACCGCCCTCGCGATTCCGGTGTTGGCCGTTACCCTGCTTCACGCTGTGGCCTGGCAGATGGGCATCCTGAATGCCGCATCCACCGCCGCCTTCCTGATCGTCGGCCTTCCCGCGGGCGCGTGGGTGGATCGCTGGCTCAAACGCCGAGTCATGATCCTTGCGGACATCGTGCGCTTCGTCGCACTCGGCCTGATTCCCGTCCTCTGGTACACCCACCTGCTCGAAATCTGGCAGCTCATCATCCTGGTTGCGATCGTCGGCGTCGCGAGTGTGTTCTTTGACGTGGGCTATCAGAGCTACATTCCGCTCCTCGTCAAGCCGGAACAGGTCGGTCCAGCCAACTCGACCCTCGAGGCGACCGCGCAGGTCGGGCGAATCGGCGGCCCGGCAATCGCGGGTGCCCTGCTCACGGTCGTCAGCGCACCGGGGCTGATCATCATCGACTCGCTCTCGTACATCGTCTCCTTCGCGAGCCTGTCGCGCATCAAAGACCACGAACTCCCCGCGGATCGCGAGAAGCGCCAGCCGCTCTTCACGGAGATCGCCGAGGGAGTGCGGTTCGTCGCCCGTCAGCCGCTCATCCGGAGCATCTCCGGCACGACGGCGACCGCGAATTTCTTCAGCACGCTCGCGTTTACGCTCTATCCGATCTTTGCCCTGCGCACCCTGGATATCGGGTCACTCGGATTCGGTATCACCCTGTCGGCCGGGGCGGTCGGCGGTCTGCTCGGGGCCACCCTGACGCCCCGCGTCGCGAAGTGGATCGGCGAGGGTCGCGTGATCATCGTCTCAGCGTTCGTCGGCGGCCTCGCGTTCCTGCCCGTGCCGCTCGCGGCGCTGCTGCACGGTGCGGACGCCGTACCCCTGCTGGCGGCGGGCGAGTTTCTCAACTCGTTCTGCGTACTCGTCTACAACATCACCCAGGTGACGCTGCGTCAACGCCTCTGCCCACCCCGCCTGCTCGGCCGGATGAACGCATCCATTCGCTGCCTCGTCTGGGGCGTCATGCCGATCGCCGCGCTCGTAGCCGGCGTCGTCGGCGGAGCAATCGGGATCCTGCCAACCATGTGGATCGGGTTCGCCGGCGGCATGTTCGCCGGGCTCTGGGTGCTGTTCTCGCCGCTGCGTGGCCTGCGCGATCTCCCGACGAGTCTTGACCCGGCGCCGGAGACGGGTGTGGCGGGAGATCCCGCGTCGCGGGCGGAGTAACGACTCCGCCCGCTGTGCAGTTTCTCCCGCCAGGACGGGACCTCGAGGCGTTACTTGGCGGGGACGCCCGCGCGCGCGAAGAGGAACTTCCATGTGTATCCGGCGAGGAGGCCGGCGACGGCCGGAACGATGATGAAGACCCACAGGTCCGCGCGCGCCCAATCGGCGCCGTAGATCGCGCTCGCGATCGATCGGGCCGGGTTCACGGACGTGCCACTCACCGGGATCGAGATGAGGTGGATGACCGTCAGGGTGAGGCCGATGGCCAACGGCGCAAAGCCCGGGTTAGTGAAGCCGGGTGCGGTGACCGAGAGCACGACGTAGAGGAAGACCGCCGTGAGAATGAACTCGACGATGATCACAGATGCCAGGTCGAAGCCGCCCAGTGAATGTTCACCGTAACCGTTCGATGCGAACCCGTTCTTGATGGCGGCGTGGAAGAAGGACTTCGAGGCGCCGGCGGCAATGGCGTACATCAGCGACGATGCCACAAAACCACCGACGAGCTGTGCCGCGATATACGGCAGGACATCGCGCCACGGCAGGCGTCCGGACGCCGCGACGCCGAGTGTTATGGCGGGGTTGAAGTGCCCGCCCGAGATGGAACCGACCGCGTAGACCCCGACGACGACCGCGAGGCCGGCGGCGAGAGCGATGCCCAGATAACCGGTGTTGGCCGAGGCAAATACCGCGGTCCCGATCACGGCGCCGACAAGCACGAGGGTTCCGAACGCCTCGGCGATCAGGCGCGGTAGGAGAGGAGCGGGGGTAGTTTCCGCCATGGGATGTAAACCTTTCGTCAGTAATACCGATCGGGTTGTTGCGTTTGCAGGCTATCGCTGCGCGCACAGTGCGTGCCACCCCGCTGCCCGCGAGTCAAAGCAGGCCGGCCGCCTTGAGAGCGATGTACCGGTCCGCGAGCGCCGGTGGAAGCTCCTCCGGCGACCCCGTCACGACCTCAGCACCGAGCTGACGGATGGCCGCCGAGACACGCGCAACATCGAGCAGGGCGCGCTCAGCGGCGGCCGCTCGATAGACGGAGGTACGGTTCGCACGTTCATGAATCGCGTCAAGCACGCTCGGGTCTGTCACGGATGAGACCAGCACCATGTGCGTCCTCGTGAGCTGGGGCAGAACCGCGAGCAGACCGCGCGCGGCGCCGGGGGAGTCGATCGACGTGGCGAGAACGACGAGGGCTCGTTGCGCGGTCACCGATCGAACCAGAGCGGGAACCGCAGTCCAGTCGGTCTCGACAAGCTGGGGGTCGATCCCTGCCATGGTGTCGACGAGTCGAGACATCAGGTCCGCTCCCGTCGCACCCTGCACACGTCCCCGAACCCGTTGGTCGAACACCACGACATCCACGCGGTCGCCGGCGCGAGACGCGAGCGCGGCCAGCAGGAGCGTCGACTCGAAAGCGGTGTCGATTCGAGGCTCGGAGTCGATGCGCGCCGCCGATGTGCGACCGCTGTCGACGATCACGACGACGCGGCGATCCCGCTCCGGTCGCCAGGTGCGCACGACGAGGGCCGGGCCTCCCTGCACGGGATCGGTCCGGCGCGCGGTTGCGCGCCAGTCGATGGACCGCACGTCGTCGCCCCGAACGTATTCACGGAGACTGTCGAATTCCGTGCCCTGTCCCCGAATCAGAACGCTGGTCCGGCCATCGAGTTCCCGCAGCCGCGCGAGGCGGGACGGGAGATGCTTGCGCGAGTTGAACGGCGGAAGAACCCGAATGTATCCGGGCGTAAAGATGGTGGCCTGCCGCATTGCGATGCCGAGCGGGCCCATCGACCGAATCGTCATCGAGGAGGACCGTCGCTCGCCTCGTCGGAACGGGGTGAGAGTCGTCGAGAACGTTCGGCGCTCTCCCGCGGGGAGAAGTAGGGAATGCCGCGTTGTCGCCGCGCCGGCGGACGGTTGCCAGGCGTCCCGGACGGTGCCCCTGATGGTTCGCGAACCGGTATTGCTGAGCACGGCATCGGCACGAACGCTTTCGCCGAGTCGAACGCGTGCGGGAAGGTCCCGGGTGATGCGCACGCGCCGTGGCGAGGGCGCCGCCGCAAGGTCAACAGCGGCGAGCAGCACGACGATCGCGACCCAGCCGGCCAGCGCCCACTCGGAGCCAACCAGCACGACTGGCACAACGCCCAGCGCGAGCAGCACAACAAATCGACCTGTCAGAGCCACGAACTCTACTCCCTAGATCGGAACCTGGACCTGCTGGAGGACGGATCGAAGGATGGAGTCCGCCGACACACCCTCGAGCTCTGCTTCCGGCCGGAGCTGGATGCGATGGCGGAGAACCGGAAGCGCCATCGCCTGGATGTGATCCGGGGTGATGGCGTCGAAACCGTTCAGCCACGCCCACGCCTTCGCCGCGGCGAGGAGGCCGGTCGTGCCCCGTGGGCTGACTCCGAGCTTCACCGACGGACTCTGTCGCGTCCCTCGGGCCAGATCGACGGCGTACCCGATCACGTCCTCACTCGCTCCGACCTTGGCTACGGCGGCCTGCGCCAAACCAATTTGCTTTTCGTCGAGCACGGGCGTGACTCCCGCCGCGGCAAGGTCCCTCGGGTTGAACCCGGCGGCGTGTCGCGTGAGGACTTCGACCTCGTCCGCGCGCTCGGGCAGGTCGAGGATGAGCTTCATCAGGAACCGATCGAGCTGCGCCTCCGGCAGCGTGTATGTGCCCTCGTATTCGATCGGGTTCATGGTCGCCGCGACCATGAACGGGACCGGGAGGAGCCGGGTCTCGCCATCGACGGAGACCTGCCGTTCCTCCATCGCCTCGAGCAGGGCCGACTGCGTCTTCGGTGGCGTCCGGTTGATCTCGTCGGCGAGCAGAATGTTCGTGAAAACAGGCCCCGCGCGAAACCCAAACTCGCCGCGTTTGGCGTCATAGACCAGGGACCCGGTCACGTCGCCCGGCATCAGGTCCGGGGTGAACTGGATGCGTTTCGAATCGAGCGACAGGGAGCGGCTCAGCGTCCGGATGAGCAGAGTCTTGGCAACGCCCGGTACTCCCTCGAGCAGTACATGCCCGCCGCAGAGTAGCGAGATCAAGAGTCCCGTCACGGCCGCGTCCTGCGCGACGACGGCCTTTCCCACTTCGATTCGAACCCGCGAAAACGACTCGCGGAGATCAGTGACCGGCATACGGCTCCCTCTTGTTGTTCGCACATTCTGTCATCTCGGACGGACCGCCTTTGCGACCGAACTCTCAAGATCGGCAAGCCGGTCGGAATATCGAAGCAGGTCCACATCCGTTGCGGGCAGTTCGTCTATCAGGAGGTCGCGAAGCTCCGCCACACTCGTGCCGGTCACCCTGGCGATGGCGCCAATAACGTCATCGAGACTCGCGCGGGCGGGCAGTCCGCAAGTGGTCGCCATGCGACCAATCGCCCCGATCCGAAGCGAATCGAGGGCGTGAGTGCGGTCGGACGACTTCTGGTACAGCCGCGCGCGGCCCTCGAGAGTCTCGCTCGCGCGCACAAACACCGGCATTCGCTCCACGACCACAGGTCCGAAGCGGCGCCCACGCCACACGCCTGCGGACACGAGAACCAGTCCAGCGAGCACAATGACCGGAGTGAGCCACGAGGGCACGGGAATGATTCCGTCCGGTTTGCCGGTCGCGTCGGCGGCCGAGGGCAGGTACCAGACGAGGTGATTGCTCTGGCCGAAGAGGCCGAGTGCGAGTGCGGCGTTTCCCTTCTGCAGGATGGAGCCGTTGGTGAACATTGTTGACCCGCCCACGACCGTGATCGTCTGCTCGGCGGTGGTGACGCGCACCAGCCCGTAATAGGAGAACTCGGGGAAGCAGCCCGTTGCGTCTCCACCGTTGATTCGGTACAGGTCTTGGATTCCTGTCACGGAGCCGGCCCGTCGCGCCCCGGGGAGATCGCATTTTGCGCTCAGGATCCCGGAATCGCTGGTCCCGCCCTCGTCGATCGTGGGAGTGAGTGTTTCGCTCGATCGGTACCCGGGATCAACCATGATGAGCCGGGGCGACACGGAAGAGAGTTCCTTCAGCTGCGATTCGCGCAGAACGGCCGCCTGGTCATAGAGCACGACTGTCGTGTGGTGCGGGTCTGCTGCCGCGTCGCTCTTGGCCGCGTCGAGAGTCCGTGGCGTGTACACCTGCACGCCGTCCTGTCGCAGGACAGCGATGAGCGCCGCGGCCCCGTCAACGCCCGGATTGGTTCCCGACAGCCGCGCCTTGCTCTGCGACGTGCCCGTCAGCGCGACCGTCGAGAGGCCGAAGATCACGAGAACGATGGCGATGACGATCCAGTACAGGAGCCCCCGGGCGGTCGACCGCAGCCGAGGTGTCGTGACAGTGCCGCCCGCGAATTGGACGCGAGCCTCGTCGACGGTTTGGCTCACGCGTCTACCAGGTCAAGGAGCGGTCGGGTTTTCCGTAGCGACTCCTCGAGAGAGCGCATTGCGAGCCAGTCGGTCTCGGTCCCGGCGCCACCGAGGTAGCGCACGGAGTCGAATGCGTCGGCCGCGATGGCGAGAGCAGCAGCATGAGGCGGGAAACTCGCGCTCGCCTCGACGGCGAAGCCGTGCGCGGTCGTGCCGGGGAACGTCGTGACCACCGTTCGCTCCGACAGCCCGCGCGCGATCGAACGAAATTCCTCTTCGATCGCGATCGTGTAGTCGCCGGCCGCCGCGGCCCGTTCGGCGGCACGTCGAAGTGTTGTCGAGTCGCGGTCATCCTCATCGCCGAACAGTGCGCCGAGCGACTTGCTGCGTTGGTTCAGTCGGGGAACGCCGAACAGGATGAAGCCGACGATGAGGGCCGCAATCACGGCAAGAGAAATCACGACGACCACGATCACGGTCCCCGAGCCCGGTCCGAGCGCGCCCCCGGAAAACAGGGAATTGATCCAGTCAATGAGGTTCTGGAACCAGGCGGACAGTCGATCCGTGATCAGAGTGGGGACGGTCGGGCGTCCCGGCTGGTATTGCGCTTTCGACAGCTCCTGAAGGAGTTGCTGGCGCGCGTGCTCGGCCGTTGGATCGAGCGGCGGCGTATCGGGCGGCGCGGGCGAAAGAGGAGCCAGCGTCATGTCGGGTTTGACGTGGGCAGGTAGGGATCAGGCACATCCGCGTTGCCGGCCTGGCGCGCGTCAACGAAGCGCATCAAGGCCAGGTCGAGTCCCTCCTTGCGGATGCGCAGGTCAATGTAGATCAGTGCGGTCACCGAAGTCGAAATGATCGCCGTGATCGTGGCGATCAACGAGCTCACGATTGTCGTCACGATCTGGGTAAGCGTGTAGGTCGATGCGAATGCGGCACCCGCGGTGTCGGCGCCGGTCGGGTGTGAGATCCCGACAATCACGCCGATGATGAGAGTGAAAGGGGTTATCGCGATACTCGCCGCGATTCCGATCATCACCGAGACCAGGAGCTGGATGCCAAAGGTCCTCCAAAAGTACCCGCGGACGAGTCCCCACGATCGGCGGATGGCCTTGCCGAGCGGTAGTCGCTCCAGGATGAGTGCGCTGGGAACAAGACTGAGTCGGGTCCCAATCCAGATGCCGAGGACGAGTGCCGCGAGAATCCCGAGCACGAGGATGAGCACGCCGATGGCGACGCCCGCGGACCCACCGGTGCTCGCGAGCAATGCGAACGCCCCAATCAGAACCACGGCGACAAGGAAGATCGCACCAATCTCCGCGGCGGCCCAACCGACTAGAACCAGGATGCGGCCGCGCGACCTGCCCCAGAGTGCGCTCAGCGGAAGCTTCTCGCCGAGGGTGCCGCGGGCAACCTCCTGGGTAATGATGCCCTGGAGGATGGCTTCGCCGCCGTATGTGAACGCGGCGCTGACGAAACTTCCGACATAGGCGACGAGCAGGTTGCTGAGGTCTTCGGTGGTGAATGCTCCGGCGCTCACGTCGGTGAAGTACTTACTGAGCGCATTTGCGGCGAAGACCGCCGAAACCAGAATCGTGATGATCGCGAGTACGGCGTGGATGACGAGGGAGAAGCCGACCACGGGCCGCGGGTTGCGACGCAGCACGCGGAACGATGCGCCGAGCATGACCCCAAGGGTCATCGGCGCGAGAGGGATCAGCCCGGGTTTGGGCGGCGGCGTCCAGGCGGGCGGCTGTGCCACCGCTCCGCCGAAGGGCGGTGGGGGTGGGGGCGGTACCGACCCGGGGGGCGGCGGCGGTTGAATTCCGAAGCCGGGTGGTGGTGGCGTTGGTGCGTTGCCGCTCGGTGACGCCCATGGACTGGAGTCGCTCACGCCGTTCCCCTCAATTGATCGCTCAACGCTCGCACTGGCAGACGCCCGGCGGGCGAAGCACACGGCATTATGCTTTCACACTCGACTACTGTTATCGACAACCTTTCCCGCCTGGAGTAATGCAGTAGTAGAGGACCATGAACGCTCGAATTCTCGTTGTCGACGATGACACCGCGCTCTCGGAGATGATCGGCATCGTCCTGCGCACCGAGGGCTTTGATCCGGTGTTCTGCGCGGACGGCCTGGCGGCGGTCGAGGCATTCCGCGAGTCGAATCCCGACCTCGTTCTTCTGGATCTCATGCTTCCCGGAATGGACGGGATCGAGGTCTGCGCGCGCATCCGTGAGGAGTCGGGAACCCCCATCATCATGCTCACCGCCAAGGGTGACGCGGCCGATATCGTCAAGGGGCTGGAGAGCGGCGCGGACGACTACGTCGTCAAACCGTTCAATCCCAAGGAGCTCGTCGCGCGCATCCGCACGCGGCTTCGTCCCACCCCGCATACCTCAACCGATGTGCTCACGGTCGGTGACCTCGAGCTCGATGTCGCGGGTCACGAGGTGCGCCGGGGAGACGAGCGGATCAATCTCACGCCGCTCGAGTTCGAGCTGCTGCTGGCGCTCGCGGTGAAACCGCAGCAGGTGTTCACCCGCGAGATGCTGCTCGAGCAGGTCTGGGGTTACCACTACAAGGCAGACACGCGCCTCGTGAATGTCCACGTTCAGCGCCTGCGGGCCAAGGTCGAGCACGATCCGGACAACCCCCGCATCGTCATGACGGTCCGCGGTGTTGGCTATCGCGCCGGGGCCAGCTCCTAGCATCCACGGTCATGCGCTATTTCGATTGGCGAAACTGGATGCGCAGGGCGCTCCGGCTCTGGCGAACCTCGCTGCTGACCCGAACCGTCACCATCACCCTCCTGCTGTCGACCCTCGCCGTCGGCGTCATCGGCGCCTACATCGCGATCAGCGTCGGCAACAACCTCTTCGACGCGCGGCGAGGCCAACTCCTGACCCAGGCGGCCCGCGCGACCGGGACCGTGCAAAACGCGTTCAACCTGACGACGGGCCAGGGCTCGACCGTCAACACGGAGGATGCGACGAGCACCGCGTATTCCGATGTCCTGCAGTCGAGCGCAAACAGCAGCACGACCCAGATTGCGATCCTGCGGACACCCGGCCAGAGCGGCCCGCGAGTGCCGATTGACATCGGGACAACCTCCGCGACCAAGAATTTGGTCAGCTCCGCGCTTCGTAAGATCGTCGCCAATTCGCCCTCGACGCGGGTCTACTGGCAGTCGGTGTCGATCCCGCGCGCGGGCGGAAGCGACCCGGCGATCGTCATTGGTTCGAGGGTCACGCTGCCGAACTCCGGAAAATACGAGCTCTACTTGGTCTACAACCTGTCGGACTCGCAGCAGACACTGAGCTTCGTGCAATCGACGCTGCTGCTCGGCGGGCTCGCCCTCATCCTGCTCATCGGCGCAGTGACCTGGGTCGTGGTCCGCCTCGTCGTCGGGCCGGTTCGGATTGCGGCAGAGACCGCGCAGAAGCTCGCGGCGGGCGAACTCGAACAGCGCATTCCCGAGCGCGGTGACGACGTCATCGCCACACTCGCCAGGTCATTCAACGGGATGGCGGACAGCCTGCAGAAGCAGATCGTGCGGCTCGCTACCCTGTCCCAGGTGCAGCAGAGGTTCGTCTCGGATGTCTCGCACGAGCTCCGCACTCCGCTCACGACGATTCGCCTTGCCGGCGACGTGCTCTACGACCAGCGGGATGCGTTTCCCCCCGCAACAGCACGCACCGCCGAACTGTTACGTACCCAGGTGCAGCGCTTCGAGATTCTTCTCGCCGACCTGCTCGAGATGAGCCGCTACGACGCCGGTGCCGTCGAGGTGGACACCGAGCCGACCAACCTCGTGCGACTCGTCGAGGATGCGGTCGAGTCGGTTGCGTCCCTGGCCGAATCGAAGGGCTCCGAGTTGCGCGTCGTCGCGCCCGGGGGCTACTTCGAGGCCGAGGTCGAGGGGCGCCGTGTCCGTCGAATCCTGCAGAACCTGCTGGGGAACGCGATCGACCACGGCGAGGGAAAACCGATCATTGTCTACGTCGACAGCGACGAGTCGGCTGTAGCACTTGCCGTGCGCGACTATGGAATCGGGATGACGCCCGCGGCGATGGAGCGGGTCTTCGATCGTTTCTGGCGCGCGGATCCCTCCCGCCAGCGCACCACCGGCGGCACCGGACTCGGGTTGGCGATCTCGCTCGAGGATGCGGCGCTGCACGGCGGCTGGCTCGAGGTGTGGAGCGCGCCCGGCCAGGGATCGTGTTTCCGACTCACACTGCCGCGGACGGTGGGTGGCGTCCTTCGGGGTTCGCCACTCGCCCTGCCGCCCGACGACGAGGGTGGCCTCGATGACTAGGCGACGGACGATCGGCGCTCTCGCGGCCACCTGCCTCGCCGTCGCTCTTGCGCTGACCGGTTGTGTCGGCATCCCGAGCAGTGGTCGAGTCAACCAGGGGCCGCTCGTGCAGAATGGCGGACAGCAGGCTCCCGGGGTGGACCTGCCGCTGCCGCCCCGACGTAACGCCAGTCGCACCGAGATGGTCAACGACTTCCTTCAGGCGGCAACCGACGCGACCGGCAACTATCAGATTGCCAAGGAGTTCCTGACCGCCAAGGCAGCACAAACCTGGGATCCGACCAAGAGCGTGCTCGTTCGCGAGAGGCCGGCGACGCCGGAGGACATCGGCGCGAACACCGTGGACTACACGGTGTCGACGAAGGCGTCCGTCAACTCACTCGGCGTGTACGTTGAACAGAGCGGGGTCTCGACTCAAACGCTCTCGTACACGTTTACCAAGGTGGACGGACAGTGGCGGATCAGCGACCTTCCCAACGGGATCGTGCTCTCGCGCACGAGTTTCGAGAACTCCTTCGACGCGTATCCGGTCTATTTTTTCGACCCGGACTATCGATACCTCGTTCCGGATCTGCGTTGGTTTCCCACCGAGTCGGCCGTGCAGGATCGCATCGTCAGTGCCCTGCTTGCTGGCCCGAGCGACTGGCTGGGGCAAGGAGTCGTCGCCACCGCCTTTCCGGCCGGCGTCCAGCTCAACCCGCCCGTCGCCGTGCACAGCACGACGGCGACCGTCGACTTCAGTGCGAACGCGGCATCCACCAAGGCGCAGGTGCGCGGACGGATGCTGCAGCAGCTCGAGGAGAGCCTCCAGAAGACGCTCATCTCGTCCGTCAACATGACGGCCCGTGGTGCTCCGCTCACATTCCCTGAGTCGCAGGTGAGCCGCGCGCAGCCGGCGATCGCCATACCCGGAGGGCCGCTCCTGCAGCGCGGCAAGCAGTTCGGGTTCTATCCGGGCCTGCAGTCGCTCGGCGGCATCTCCAGCCAGGTGGTTGATCTCGATGGCACGGCCGCGGTGGTCGATCGTGCCGGGTCGACCGGTGCCGTCCTCACAAAGACGGGGGTGTATCTCGTAACCGACTCCGCCCACACTCTCGTCGATGGGCGCCCCGGGCTGATCGCACCCTCCATGGACACGTTTGGGTACGTCTGGTCGGTACCGTCGGCGAGTCCTTCCGCCATTCAGGCGACCGGAGCAGACGGAGTCGTCCATGCCGTGACATCCGTGCTTCCGACTGACGCCACCGTCGTCTCCCTCAACGTGTCACACGACGGGACGCGTGTTCTCCTCTACCTCTCGACGAGCGGGGGGCCGCGCCTCGTCGTCGCCGGCATCTCTCGACGAGGCGGCGTTCCGACCGGTCTCGGCGAACTGCTCGACCTGCCCGTCTCCTCCGCCGATCCCATCGATGCCACGTGGGTCGACTCGACCACGGTCGCCGCGCTCGCATCTGACGGAGTCGGGGACACCGTGATCAGCTACGTCATCGGTGGTGCTCCCGGCGACACCTCGAGGACGGAGGGCGCGGTTCGCCTGGTCAGCGGCAGTGATGCCGACCCGCTCCGCCTGCTGACGGACACCGGCCAGGTACAACAGTTGCGCGCCAGCGGCTGGCAAAACATCGGTGTCGTCGCCTCCATCCTCGCCACCCAGCAATAAGACTTATCCACCCGCCAGCTTTTGCGGTAGACCGCTCTGTACATGACGTGCCAAGCTGTGCAAATGGGTTCACGCATCACGGGGGCATTGCTCGATGCCCTTGCCGTGTTGTCGCCGGTCGATTGCGCGGGATGCGGCAGTCCAGACCGAGCCCTCTGCGAGGCCTGCCAGCTCGAGCTCGAGCCGGCCGTGACGCCCCGCAGCCTGCCGGACGGCGCCACGGTGTTCACGGCCCTGCGCTACGAAGGAGTCGTGCGGCGCACACTGCTCGCCCTGAAGGAGAGCGGCCGCACGGATGTCGCTCGACCCCTCAGCGCGTCACTGTCCGCCGCGCTTGACCGCGCCGCACAACCGGGTGCCGAGTTTCTCGCCGTTCCGACCAGCAAGGCGGCGTGGCGCCGGCGTGGATACGACCCCGTGGCCCTGCTGTGCAAGCGGGCGGGCTATGAGCCCGCGAGGGTCCTCCGTTCGTCGCGCGCGACCCAGACGCAGAAGACCCTCGGCCTGGATGACCGTGTACTCAATCTTCACGAATCGATGCGGTCGCGGGTCCCACTGCGGGGGCGGCGCTTCATCCTCGTCGACGACATCGTGACCACGGGCGCAACCCTTTCCGAGGCGGCGCGAGCGGTGCGTGCCGCAGGAGGAGAGGTCGTCGGCCATGCCGCGCTGGCCTTCACGCCACGGCTTTTTGGGAGTTCGCAGAGTCTCCTTGGGAGTTCACAGAGCATTCCGTGACTTTCCCAACTCCCGGGTCTACGGTGGGGCTAAAGGCGCGAGACGAACCGCCTGGCATCCAGGCATCGTGCCCACGAGTGCGGCCCAACGGTCGCAGTGCAGCTGGAGGTCAGCGTGGAAATTACCGTCACCGGACAGGGCCTTGGGGTCACCGATCGCTTTCGCGAATATGCGACGGAGAAGGCCGATAAGGTCGCTCACCTCGCCGAGAAGGCCATCGCTCTCGAGATCAAGGTGTGCAGGCACCACGAGAAATCGACCGGACCGAACGGTGATGATCGGGTCGAGCTCACTCTCATCGGACCGGGTCCGGTCGTCCGTGCCGAGTCGGCCGGCGGCGACAAGTATGTGGCATTTGACCTAGCCATCGACAAGCTGATCGAGCGCATCCGCCAGGCGAAGGACCGCCGCAAGGTGCACCGTGGCCAGCACCGCCCGGTGTCCCTGCGCGAGGCGTCCTCCGACGGATTCCGCGTGGTCGATATCACGCCGGCGAGCGTCGACCTGCTTGAGCGGGTCAGCACGGGCAGCGTTCCCGTGCAGTCCGAATCCGTGGAGGAGGCAGACTACTCGCCCGTCGTCATCCGCACCAAGGTTTTCCCTGCCGAGATCATGTCAACCGAAGACGCCGTCGATCGGATGGAGCTCGTCGGGCACGACTTCTTCCTCTTCATCGAGGCGGGCACGGGGCGTCCGAGTGTGGTGTACCGACGCAAGGGCTGGGACTACGGCGTGATCGGACTCGATGAGGATCTCGAATCCGTCCCGGACTCGCGGGTCGCGTCAAGGGGGTAGCGCGCAGCCCCCTTGACATGACTGTTGGTACGATAACAAGTCAGTAACAGCGCGCTTTCGCGTGCCAAAAAAGCTTGGAGTAACTCGGTGGCCAACGTTCTCGAACGCGCGCTTCGTGTCGGTGAGGGGCGACTTCTTCGTCGGCTCA
>JAUZFP010000012.1 GCA_030838475.1 Actinomycetota bacterium | reverse complement strand
GGATGCCGCGAAGCGCCGCATCCTCACGATCGCGACCTGGTTCTGGGTGGCGCTGTTCGGCATCCGCCTGGCGATCGAGGTTCCGCTGTATTTCGCCGATGACGTGACCGCCCTTGGCGTGGTTCGGCTCATCACGAGTGTCCCGCTGTATGCCGTGTGCCTCTGGGCGACGTGGCTTCTGGTGCGGGGTGTCTACGCTGGAGATATCGCAGCGGACGCCGCGGCAGCGGATCAGGATTCGGACTGATTCGGTCGCTCCGGCCCCGCGCAGAGGTGGTAGATTTATCTTGATATCAAGATACTTTTAACGTTTCGAGTTTCGGTCAATTGAAGTAAGTACGGTGGGAGACGGCAATGGCGGCAGTCAACAGTTTTGGCGCGAAGGACACTCTGAAGGTCGGATCGACCGACTACGAGGTGTTCAGGGTCGACAAGGTTTCGGGCTTTGAGAAGTTGCCCTTCAGCCTGAAGGTGCTCCTCGAGAACCTGCTGCGTACCGAGGACGGCAAGAACGTTACGAAGGACCAGATCGAGGCAATCGGCTCGTGGGTTCCGACGGCGGAACCCGACACTGAAATTCAGTTCACACCCGCCCGCGTGATCATGCAGGATTTCACCGGCGTACCGTGCATCGTCGACCTCGCCACAATGCGGGAGGCTGTCTCGGCACTCGGCGGCGACCCAACGAAGGTCAACCCGCTCGCCCCGGCCGAACTCGTCATCGACCATTCCGTCATCGCCGACCTGTTTGGCACCGAGAACGCGTTCGAGCGCAACGTCGAGCTCGAGTACGAGCGCAACGGTGAGCGCTACCAGTTCCTGCGCTGGGGACAGACAGCCTTCGACGACTTCAAGGTCGTCCCGCCCGGAACCGGCATCGTGCACCAGGTCAACATCGAGTACCTGGCCCGCGTGACCTACACCCGCACCGTCGACGGCGCGCTGCAGGCCTATCCGGACACCCTTGTCGGCACGGATTCGCACACCACCATGGTCAACGGGCTCGGCGTCCTCGGCTGGGGCGTCGGCGGCATCGAGGCGGAGGCGGCCATGCTGGGCCAGCCGGTGTCGATGCTCATCCCGAAGGTGGTCGGTTTCAAGCTGTCCGGTGCGATCCCGCCCGCGGTCACGGCGACCGATGTCGTGCTCACGATCACCCAGATGCTGCGCAAGCACGGGGTCGTCGGCAAGTTCGTCGAATTCTACGGACCCGGCGTCGCATCCGTCCCACTGGCCAACCGCGCCACGATCGGCAATATGAGTCCGGAGTTCGGCTCGACGGCGGCGATCTTCCCAATCGATGACGTCACCCTCGACTACCTGCGGCTCACCGGACGCAGCGAGGAGCAGGTACAGCTCGTCGAGGCGTACGCGAAGCTCCAGACCCTGTGGCACGACGCGATCCGCGAGCCCACCTACAGCGAATACCTCGAACTCGACCTCTCGACGGTCGTTCCGTCGATCGCCGGCCCGAAGCGCCCACAGGACCGGGTCGAGCTCTCGAATGCGAAGAGCCAGTTCGAGATCGACCTCGGTTCTTACGCCAACGACGATGACCTGTCGCGCGTCGACATGGAGCTCGAAGGAACGTTCCCCGCCTCCGATCCGCTCGGCTTCACCGCCCAGGACGAGACCTCGGCACACGAGCACTCGCACAAGCACACCCACTCCGCGAATGCACCGAAGACCGCGTCGCATCCGACCGAGGTCGTGCTCGAGAGTGGTGAGGGCTTCGTGCTCGACCATGGCGCCGTGGCGATTGCGGCCATCACGTCCTGCACGAACACGTCGAACCCGTCGGTCATGCTCGCGGCGGGCCTCCTGGCTCGCAACGCCAGCATGAAGGGCCTCAAGTCGAAGCCGTGGGTGAAGACGACACTGGCGCCCGGGTCCAAGGTTGTCACCGACTACTACGAGAAGGCGGGTCTCACCGGCTACCTCGAGGACCTCGGGTTCTACACGGTCGGCTACGGCTGCACGACCTGCATCGGTAACTCCGGACCGCTGATCGAGGAGATCTCGGCTGCCGTAAACCAGAACGACCTGGCCGTCACAGCAGTGCTCTCGGGAAACCGAAACTTCGAGGGTCGGATCAACCCCGACGTCAAGATGAACTACCTGGCGTCCCCGCCGCTCGTCATCGCATACGCCCTGGCGGGATCGATGAACTTCGACTTCGAGAAGGACGCCCTCGGGCAGGACAAGAACGGCGACGACGTCTTCCTCGCCGACATCTGGCCGGATGCCGCAGAAGTGCAGTCGACCATCGACAGCTCGATCAACACCGGCATGTTCACCCACGAGTACGAAGCCGTCTTCAACGGCGACGATCGCTGGCGCTCGCTGCCGACACCGACCGGTGCGACATTCGAGTGGGACGAGAAGTCGACCTACGTACGCAAGCCCCCGTACTTCGACGGGATGACCATGGAGACCACTCCGGTGGCGAGCATCTCGGGTGCGCGCGTGCTCGCGAAGCTCGGCGACTCGGTGACGACCGACCACATCAGCCCGGCTGGATCGATCAAGGCCGACAGCCCTGCTGGCCAGTACCTGGATGCCCACGGCGTCGACCGAAAGGACTACAACTCCTACGGCTCGCGCCGTGGTAACCACGAGGTCATGATCCGCGGAACGTTTGCGAACATCCGTCTGAAGAACCAGCTCCTCGACGGAGTCGAGGGCGGTTACACCCGCGACTTCACCCAGGCCGACGGCCCCAAGTCGTTCATCTACGACGCCAGCGTCAACTACCAGGCCGCTGGCATCCCGCTCGTCATCCTCGGCGGCAAGGAGTACGGCTCAGGGTCGTCCCGTGACTGGGCGGCGAAGGGCACCAACCTGCTCGGCGTCAAGGCCGTCATCACGGAGAGCTTCGAGCGGATTCACCGGTCGAACCTGATCGGGATGGGTGTGCTTCCGTTGCAGTTCCCCGCGGGCGAGACCTGGGATTCCCTCGGACTCGACGGCACCGAGATCATCGACATCACCGGTGTCGAGGAGCTCAACGAGGGCCGCACCCCGAAGACGCTGCACGTCGTGGCGAAGCCCAGCGAGTCGTCGCCGGCGGGCAAGAAGGATGTCGAGTTCGACGCCGTTCTCCGTATCGACACCCCCGGTGAGGCCGACTACTACCGCAACGGCGGAATCCTCCAATACGTACTGCGCTCCTTGGTTTAGTGCGGCCACGAGTTAGAGTCGATTGGTGAGTCTGCTCGAGAACATCCATGGCCCGCGCGATCTTGACGGTCTCTCGGACGCCCAGCTGAACCAGCTCGCGGTGGAGATCCGCGAGTTCCTCGTCGCGGAGGTTTCGAAGACCGGCGGGCACCTGGGGCCGAACCTTGGCGTCGTCGAGCTGACCATCGCCATCCACGCGGTGTTCGATTCGCCGAAGGACGCCATCGTCTTCGACACTGGCCACCAGAGCTACGTTCACAAGCTGCTCACGGGTCGCCAGGACTTCAGCCGGCTGCGCCAGCTTGGTGGTCTTGCCGGATACCCGCAGCGCAGTGAATCGGTGCACGACATCGTCGAGAGCTCCCACGCATCCAGTTCGCTCTCCTGGGCGGATGGGATCTCTCGCGCCTTTGCGATGACCGGGCAGAAGGATCGCTTCGTTGTTGCCGTGGTGGGCGACGGCGCCCTGACCGGCGGCATGACCTGGGAAGCGCTCAACAACATCAGCGACGACAACGCTCGCAACCTCGTCATCGTCGTGAACGACAACGGACGCTCCTACGCCCCGACGATCGGCGGGATGGCTCGCTTCCTGAACACGGTGCGCACCCGGCGCGGCTACCGCACCCTGCACATCTCCAGCACGCGATTCTTCAGTCACCTCGGTGGACCGGCGCGCGCGTTCTATCGCGGCGTTCGCGGTGGTCTGCACGGCTTCCTGTCACGGTTCACGAACAACGAGGCGCTGTATTCGAACCTCGACATCAAATACATCGGGCCGGTCGACGGCCATGACATCCGGGCCATGGAACACGCCCTCCGCCAGGCCAAGAACTACGGGGCGCCCGTGCTGGTGCACGCGATCACCCAGAAGGGGCGCGGCTACGAGCCGGCGATGCACGACGTCGCCGACCAGTTCCATGCCGTCGGGCACATCGACCCCGAGACCGGCGAGCCGATCGAAACGCCGAGCCGGCCATCCTTCACCTCCGTATTCGCGGACGAGATCCTTCAGCTCGCGACCGAAAATCCGCGCATCGTCGGCATCACCGCCGCGATGCTGCGGCCGACCGGGCTGCACCGGTTTGCGGAGAAGTACCCGGAGCGGGTCTTCGACGTTGGAATCGCGGAGCAGCACGCGGTCACCTCCGCCGCGGGCCTCGCGTTCGGTGGCCTGCATCCTGTCGTCGCGCTCTATGCGACCTTCGTGAACCGCGCGTTCGACCAGGTGCTGATGGATGTCGCCCTGCACAGGGCGGGCGTGACATTCGTCCTCGACCGGGCCGGGGTGACCGGACCGGATGGTCCAAGTCACCATGGCATGTGGGACCTCGCGATCCTGCAGGTCGTTCCGAACATCCGACTTGCCGCGCCCCGCGACGCTTCGCGACTGCGCGAGGAGCTGCGCGAGGCCGTGGCAATCGAGGATGCGCCGACGGTCATCCGCTTCTCCAAGGGCTCGGTCGGCAACGAGTACGAGGCCACCAGGCGCACCGCCGACGGGGTCGACGTGCTGCGCGAGGCCGCCCACAAGGATGTTCTGATCGTGACGGTCGGGCCGATGGCAACCCTCGGCCTGCAGGTCGCGGAACGCCTTGCGGCGCAAGGCATTGGTGCCACGGTCATCGATCCGCGCTGGGTGGTGCCCGTGCCAGAAAGCGTCATCTCGATGGCGGCCGACTACCGGATCGTCGTGTCGATCGAGGATGGCGTTCGCGTCGGTGGGATCGGCACGCGCATCCGCCAGGACCTGCGCGCAGCCGGCGTGGACACTGCAGTCACCGAGCTCGGTTTGCCGGACGAGTTCCTGCCGCACGGCTCGCGCGAAGAGATCCTCGACATGGTCGACCTGAACCCGCAGAAGATCGCACGCGACCTGGTCGCCCAGGTTCTCGGGAGCCGGGTGCCCGTTGCGCGGCCGCTGCCCGAGGATGAAAAGCGGTCCATCGCCGCCAACTTGGAGCACGACAAGAGCTAGCACGGTCGGTTTCGATACGACGCTGCGCGGCTACTCAACCCGCGATTGCTGTGCATATTTAATTTGGCCAATCGCGATTTGACTTAGAGTGCGCTCTAAGTTCTAGCCTGAGAACATGACTCTTGTTGATGCGTCGCTCTCGATCTCCGAGGCGGCCGAACGAACCGGGCTCTCGACCCACACGCTGCGGTATTACGAACGCGAGGGGCTCATGCTCGGCGGCGTGGGGCGGGCATCCTCGACCCATCGGCGGTATGTGGATGCCGACATCACCTGGGTCGAGTTCCTGACGAAGTTGCGCTCGACCGCAATGCCGATCTCGAGGATTCGGGAGTATGTCGCCCTTGTCCGGCAGGGCGACTCCACGACCCCGGCCCGACTCGAGCTGCTGCTCAGACACCGCGAGACGGTCGTCGCCCAACTGGACGAAATGACCCGCAGCCTCGCTGCCATCGACTACAAAATTTCGACCTACCGAAAAGGAAGCAAATGAAGAAAATCACACTGGGCAGCAACGGCCTCGAGGTCTCGCGCCTTGGGCTTGGCCTCATGGGCATGAGCGCGTTCTACACCGGCGCGGGCACGGACGACGAAGGCTCGATCGCCACCATCCACCGTGCGCTCGATCTGGGCGTCACGTTCTTCGATACCGCCGAGATGTACGGCCCCTACGAGAACGAGAAACTGCTCGCGAGGGCGCTCAAGGGGCGCCGAGGCGAGGCCGTCATCGCAACGAAGTTCGGAACCCTGAATCACGAGACCAACGAGCGCCAGCTCGACGGTAGCCCGGCCAATGTTCGAGCCTCGGTTGAAGGATCCCTCGAGCGTCTCCAAACCGATCACATCGATCTCTACTACCAGCACCGGATGGACCCGAACACTCCGATCGAGGACACCGTCGGCGCTCTGTCCGAACTCATCACCGAGGGGAAGATTGGGGGCTACGGCCTGTCGGAGGCGGCTCCCGCGACGATCCGTCGCGCACATGCCGTTCATCCGGTTACTGCGCTCCAGACCGAATACTCACTCTGGAGCCGCGACCCGGAGGCCGAGATTCTTCCGCTGTTGCGCGAACTCGGAATCGGATTCGTGCCATACTCGCCGCTCGGCCGTGGATTTCTGACCGGCGCGATTCGCTCAGTCGATACCCTCGCCGAGAATGATTTTCGTCGAGTCAACCCTCGGTTCGAGGGTGACAATCTGCAGGAGAACATGCGGATCGTCGACGCGGTGGAGGCGGTCGCGACCGAGTTGGGTGCGAAGCCCGGTCAGGTGGCGCTCGCCTGGATCCTGGCCCAGGGTGACGACATCGCGCCGATTCCCGGTACGAAGCGCGTCGACCGCCTTGAGGAGAACGTCGCGGCAGATGACCTCGTGCTTAGCCCGGCTCAACTGGAGCAGCTCGATTCCATCGCTGCTCCGGCCGGGGACCGTTACGCGGACATGTCGCAGGTCAACCGCTAGCTATCCGCGTTGGCGGGGGAAACGTGACGATGGGCGGAGTTACAACTCCGCCCATCACTCAGTTTCTCCCGCCACCCGGAATGTGATTAGTCGGTGCCGCGGATGACCGGGTGGTGGAAGGTGTCCTTGAAGACTCGCTCGGATGCGCCAACCCGGTCGAGATACGGTGTCAGACCGCCCATCTGGAACGGATAGCCCGCCCCGAGAATGAGGCAGAGGTCGATGTCCTCGGCGGCCGCGACGACCTTCGACTCGAGCATCCGGTGTACCTCATCGGCGAGACCGTCCTCGATGCGGGTGCGCAGCTCCTCGCCCGTCATGGGCGTGGTTCCGCCTGCGACGATTGCGACGGCCCTCGGGTCATAGCCCTTGATGTGTCCCTTGGCGTCGCGCTCGAAGATGTGACCAAGGTCGGCCAGTTTGTGCAGGTTCTCGCTCTCGAAGAAACGGTCCGGGAACGCGGCGTGGTGGGTGTCGAGAACATGAGCGCCGACCTTCAGTCCCACCAGCTCGAGCAGTTCGAACGGTGTCATCGGCAGACCGAAGGGCTTGACGGATCCGTCGACGACCTCGAACGGGGTTCCCGTATCGACGGCGTGCATGGCCTCACCGAGCACCTTGGCCAGGATCCGGTTGACGACGAATCCGGGAGTGTCGGTCGTGATCACGGCGTTCTTGTAGAGCGACGCAGCAGTCACCATCGCAGTGGAGAGCGTCGCGTCGTCCGTGTGCGGAGTCTTCACGACCTCGATCAACGGCATGACGGCGACCGGGTTGAAGAAGTGGAAGCCGACAAGGCGCTCCGGATGCGTGAGCTTTGCGCCGATCTGTTCGACCGACAGCGACGAGGTGTTGGTGGCGAGCACGGCCTCGTCGGAGAGGTATTGCTCGACGTCGGCGAAGACATCCTGCTTGACGCCGAGCTCCTCGAATACGGCCTCGATGACCCAATCGCACTCGGCGAAGTCGGCCTTGTTGGTCGTGCCGGTGACTAGTGCCTTAAGCCGGTTGGACTCGTCGCTCGAGATCCGACCCTTATCGAGCAGCTTGTGGATCTCGTTGTGGATGTACTCGACGCCCTTGTCGACGCGCTCCTGGTCGAGGTCGGTGATGACCACCGGCACCTTGAGGCGACGCACAAACAGCAGTGCGAACTGGGAGGCCATGAGCCCCGCGCCGATGACACCGACCTTGGTCACCTTCTTGGCGATCGCCTTGTCCGGTGCGCCGGCAGGCCGCTTGGCACGCTTCTGCACCAGGTCGAACGCGTAGATGCTGGCGTGGAACTGGTCGCCGGCGATGAGGTCGGCGAGAGCTTCGTCCTCGGCGGCGAAGCCGGTCTTCTTGTCCGTGTTCTTCGCTGCCTTGAGGAGCGCGAGGGCTGCGTAGGGTGACTTCGCGATCGTCCCGATGCGTCGCTCGAGTGTCTTCTGCGCGATACCGATCGCGACGTCCCACTTCACGGCGCGCTCGATCTTGCCGGGCTCGTTCGGGCGCTTGACCTTGGTCTTGCCCCCGATCACGCCGTCGGCCCATTTGATCGAGTCCTCGAGGAAGTTGGCCGGTCCGAACATGGCGTCGGCGATGCCGAGCTCGAGAACATCTTTGCCCTTGAGCATTGTGTTGTTCTTGAGCGGGTTCGAGATCATGACGTTGAGGGCGTTCTCGATGCCGATCAGGTTCGGCAGGAGCCAGGCGCCGCCCCAGCCAGGGATCAGGCCGAGAAAGACCTCGGGCAGTCCGACGGCGGCAACCGAGCTGTCGACGGTGCGGTAGTTCGCGTTCAGGCCGATCTCCAGCCCGCCGCCGAGCGCCAGTCCGTTGATGAAGACGAACGTGGGAACACCGAAGCCGCCCAGTTTTCCGAGTACGGCATGCCCGAGCTGCGCCATCTGCTTGCCGACGGCCTTGCTCGGGATCTCGCCCACCTTCGAGAGGTCGGCGCCCGCGGCGAGGATGTAGGGCTTGCCGGTGACCGCGAGACCTTTGATCTCGCCTTTTGCGGCACGAGCCTTCTGGGCATCCAGCACGTCGCCGAGTTCGACCAGGGTGGCCGGGCCGAGCGTGTTGGGCCGGTTGTGGTCTCGGTCGTTATCGAGCGTGATCAGCGCCAGCGTCCCGCCCGAGGGCAGCGGGATGTCGCGGACGTACGAGTGGGTAATGACCTCGTCGACGGAGAGCGCCTTCAGGTCGTCGAACTCGGTTGCCATTACTTGTTTCCCTTGGATTTTGAACCCTGATAGTTGGGGTTTTCCCAGATGACGGAGCCGCCCTGGCCGAGACCGATGCACATGGCGGTCAGCCCGTAGCGCACCTCGGGGTGCTCGGCGAACTGCGCCGCGAGCTGAATCATGAGCCGAACACCGGATGAGGCGAGCGGATGTCCCATCGCGATGGCGCCACCCCACTGGTTGACGCGGGGATCTTCATCGTCGATACCGAAGTGGTCGAGGAGCGAGAGCACCTGAACCGCGAAAGCCTCGTTGAGCTCGAACAGGCCGATGTCATCGATCGTCAGTCCCGCCTTGCGCAGGGCTTTCTCGGTCGACGGGATCGGGCCGATGCCCATGATCTCGGGCTCGACGCCGGCGAAGGCGAAGCTCACCATGCGCATCTTGGGCTTGAGGCCGAACTCCTTTGCTGCATCCGCGCTGGCGATGAGGCTCGCGGTCGCTCCATCGTTGAGGCCGGACGAATTGCCCGCCGTCACTCGTCCGTGTGGGCGGAACGGCGTCTTGAGACCGGCCAGACCCTCGAGAGTCGTCTCGGGGCGAAGCGCCTCGTCGCGTGTAGCGAGCCCCCAGCCGGCCTCGCTCTTGATCGCAACCGGGATCAGGTCGGGCTGAAGCTTGTCGTTGTCGTATGCGGCCGCCGCCTTGCGCTGGCTGCCGAGCGCGAAACGGTCGGCGCGCTCCTTGGTGAGCTTGGGGAAACGGTCGTGGATCTTCTCCGCCGTGTTGCCCATGTTGAGGGCTTCGACACTGACCAGTTTCTCGGTCAGGAACCGCGGGTTCGGGTCGACACCCGAGCCCATCGGGTGATGGCCCATGTGCTCGACGCCGCCGGCGATACCGAAGTCGTACGCGCCGAATCCGATCGCGCCGCCGATCGTGGTGACGGAGGTCATGGCGCCAGCGCACATGCGGTCGATGGCATAGCCGGGAACCGACTGCGGGAGCCCGGCGAGCAGCGACGCGG
>JAUZFP010000149.1 GCA_030838475.1 Actinomycetota bacterium | reverse complement strand
ATTGATGCCTGCATTGACCTTATCGGGCCAGAATGGCCTCGACACAAACGCCAAAGGGATTCTCATGACAGAGCAGCGCGCAACCTACGGTTTCGAGCAGTCGGATGTCATACCCGCGCCACCCGGCGACGTCTACCAGGCGTGGATGTCGAGCGCCGGCCACACCGGCATGACCGGCGCCGAGGCGGTCGTCAATCCGGTCATCGGCGGCGAGTTCTCGGCGTGGGATGGTTACATCTGGGGCCGAACGCTCGCGCTCGACCCCGGTGTTCGCATCCTTCAGTCGTGGCGAACGTCCGAGTTCGATGAGGGCGACGCGGATTCGCAGGTCGAGGTTGTGCTCGAGCCTGTTGCTGGCGGGACGTCCATTCGTCTGCGTCACACCTGCGTGCCGGCCGACCAGCTTGGCTATGAGAACGGCGGCTGGCAGGACAACTACTTCGAACCGATGAAGGCGTACTTCGGCGCCCTGTAGCCGATCGCGACGGGGCGGCTGCATCCGCGGGGGGCCGCGGTTTCTGCCACAATCCGAGGGTGGCTTCCCTCAAGCGTGGCGTTCGTCTCGTCGTGGCGTCCTTCTCGCGGTCGCGATTCTTTCGGCGGTTCGGCCCATCGATCATGCCGCCGGTCGAGCGAGCATGGGCTCGCCTGTCGGGTGGTCGCTATCCGCTCAGCGGGGTGCTCGTGCCGTCGCTCATCCTGCACACCACTGGTGCAAAGTCCGGGCTCGAACGGGACAGCCCGCTGATGTACTGCCCGGAGCCCGGGGGAGTCATGCTCGTCACGGGGAGCAATTTTGCCCGGTACACACACCCGGCCTGGACCGTGAACCTCGCGGCGCATCCCGATGCCGCGGTGACGGTCAAGGGCAAGCGGATCGCGGTCAGCGCCGCGCGGATCGCCGACGACAAGCTCGACGAGACGTGGGAGTACATCGAGCGCCAGTGGCCGGGGTATCGCGGCTACGAGCGGTCATCCGGTCGCACCCTGCGGATCTTCCGGCTCACGCCGCGCTAGACCGCCGTCGCTACTTCGCGAGCGCCTCGTTGCGGATGAGTTCGAGCACCGTGGGCTGCGGCGAGAGAGTCGCCACAGCGGCGGCCTTGCGAACGAATTCCGTTTCGGTCGCCTGCCGCAGCATGAAGTCGGCGAGGTCGGCCCTCGACGTGTAGCGATACGGCACGAAGTTCTCGCCCACGGCGTAGTCGGTGACGGCGTCGGTGCCGAAGAGGCCGGATGGTCGCACGATCGTCCAATCGACGTCGCTTGCCCGCACAGCGGCCTCCATGCGTCGCATGTCGTCGTAGAGGTTCTTGCCCATCGTGTTCTCGATGACGGGCTTCAGGATCTTCTCGAAGAAGAACCCGCCGCCGGTGTCCTTTCGCGCAAACTCGTGGTCGGTTGCGCTGGAGCTGATACAGGCCAAGCGTCGCACACCGTGTTTGTTCATAGCGTCGAGAATTGTGACGATGCTGCGCGAGTAGAGCGTGATCGTCTTGCGGCCGTACGGGACGCCGAGTGCAGAGAGCACGGCATCCGCCCCGGCGACAACGGAGGAGACATCGGCGGGTTCGAGCACATCGCCGGCAATCACGCGTAGGTTGTCGTGTCGAATGGGAAATTCGTCGGGATGGCGAGTGAGCGCCGTCACGCGATGCCCGGCCTCGAGCGCTGCCGCGACAAGGAGCCTGCCGGTCCCACCATTCGCTCCGAAAACGGCTATATTCATTTCATTGTCCTTCTGATTCCATAAGATACGAGTTTCGTACTATATCTGAACCATAATACACACGGAGCGAGAGATGTCTGCACGCGATCGCCGCAGGACCACGGTCACGATCAAATCGTCGCTGCGCGAACTGAGTAACCAGATCTCGCTACTGAACCGCCAGGTCGGATCGAGGGTGGACCTCAAGGACATCGATCTCGACTGCTTCGACTTCATCTCCCAGGTTGGGACGATTACTCCTGGGGCGTTGGCTCGGCGTTCTGGACTTCATCCCGCGACAGTCACCGGGATCATCGATCGCCTCGAGAAGAGCGGATGGATCGCGCGCGAACAGGACCCGTCCGACCGCCGCGGAACGCTTCTTCGTGCGCTGCCCGACCGCACGGGCGAACTGTTCCAGCTCTATGCCGGGATGAACTCGGGCGTCGACGACCTTTGCGCCGGGTTTGACGACGCGCAGCTCGAGGCCGTGGCCGAGTTTCTCGCTCGCGCCACCGCTGCGGCCAGCACCGCGACCGAGGAACTAGCAGCTAGCTAGCCGAGCGTTTTCGCCCGCTCGGGACAATATCGCCTGCGCGCGCAGCGCAATACGTCCCGAACGGAGGAAAACGCGTTAGCTCGCGGGCTCCCAGCCGATCGAGGGCGCGATGTGCTCGGCGACGGTCTGCAGGAGGTGCGTGTTGTATTCGACGCCTAATTGGTTCGGCACGGTGAGCATGATCGTGTCCGCCTCGCGAACGGCCGCATCCTCGAGCAACTCGGCGACAATCTGGTCGGGCTCGCCGATGTAGCTCTTGCCGAACCGCGCGATCGTGTCCGCGTCGAGATAGCCGACCTGGTCCTGCTGCTCGTCCGAGCCGCGGCCACCGAAGTAGGCGCGGTCCTCATCGGTCGTGATCGGCAGGATGCTGCGGCTCACGGATACCCGGGGCTCGCGCTCCCAGCCGGCTTCCTTCCACGCGTCGCGGTACTGCTGGATCTGCTCCGCCTGAAGGTCACCGAACGGAACACCGGTGTCCTCGGTCAGCAACGTTGAACTCATCAGGTTCATGCCCTGTTCTGCGGTCCACACACCTGTCGCCCGCGTTCCGGCGCCCCACCAGATTCGTTCGGAAAGCCCGGGGGACTGCGGCGTGACGGCGAGTGCCGCCGACGATCCGGTCATCCGCGGGTTGCCCTCGGCGACGCCGGCGTTCTGGATGGCGGCGAGAAACAGCTCGGCGTGCGAGCGCGCCAGGTCCGCGTCGTCCATACCCTCCGGTGGGACGAAGCCGAACGACTCCGAGCCACGGAGGGCTGTCTCGGGTGAGCCCCGGCTAATGCCGAGCTGTAGTCGCCCGGAGCTGATGAGGTCGGCCGCCGCAGCCTCCTCCGCCATGTAGAGCGGGTTCTCGTAGCGCATGTCGATCACGGCGGTCCCGATCTCGATCCGCTTCGTTCGAGCCGCGATCGCGGACAGCAGCGGGAAGGGGGACGCGAGCTGCCGGGCGAAGTGATGAACTCGGAAGAATGCGCCATCGATACCCAGCTCTTCGGCAGCGACAGCAAGGTCGATCGACTGGAGCAGTGCATCCTGAGCCGTCCGGGTCAGCGACCCGGGCACCGGTTGCCAGTGACCGAACGACAGAAACCCAATCTTCTTCTTCACGCCGTCTTAACCTCCAACCGGTGTCGCCCCATTCCCAGTGGCACTGTCCGATCAATGCAAATGTATGAAATCGTTCGTCCCTCGTCAGAGCTGCTGTTGCTCGGACCACGTAACCCCAATCGTGGCCTTGAGCGAATGGGCAGGCTCGGAACTGCGGGCATTCCCGACCGTCGGCAAACGATGCCGAAAGCCTGGCAACGCGGGCGGGAGATCCGCCAGTTGGATCACCGGTCGGCACACGTGTGCAGCGATTCGCGCACTGTGATCAACTCCCACGTGAATATCATTCAAGAGTGGACATAGTTGAGATTGCTCCCGATCGTGCCGCACTATTACTTGTCAAAAGCGAGGGGCATTTTCTCGACTTCAAAGCTATCGAAGTGTCGCCGGCGAAATTGACGCGCGCTCTTTCTGCGTTCTGCAACGCGGATGGTGGAGACCTTTATGTCGGCATTGATGAGACAACGCCTGGGGTGTTTTCGTGGAGGGGCTTCGCCGACGTGGAGGACGCAAATGGCCACCTGTCGACATTCGAAATGGTGTCGCCATTCGGAATAGATCTCACGGGCGAATTCATGGCCTGCCCAGGACTGCCGGGGCTGGTTTTGCACATAAATGCCCTCAAATCAAGATTTGTACGGACGTCCAGTGATGGGACGGCCTACAAAAGGTTGGGTGCTCAGTCACTCGCCGTGGTAGGAGAGGGGCTGACCGAACTAAGGCGCCTAAAGGGGATCGAATCTTTCGAGGACGAGACACTCGGCATTCCTCTGGAGGCGGTTACGAATTCCGTGCCGGTGCTTGAGTACCTATTGGAGGCCGTGCCAACTGCAGAACCGGAGGTCTATTTACGGGGCCAATACCTCATTCATGGCGAGTTGCCGACGGTCGCGGCTGTGCTCTTGTTTGCCGAGGAGCCACAGGCAGCTTTGCCCAAGCGGTCAGGCATCAAGATATACCGCTACAAGAGCAACGTCGCCGACCGGGAGCAACTTGTTGCCACGCCCACCACGATTGAGGGCAATCTATACACACAGATATACGCCGCCGTGCAGGGTACCGTCGAAATGATTTCCGAAGCGCGGTTTCTTGCCGAGGACGGACTTCGCATCGTGCGATACCCAGATGATGCGTTGCACGAAATCATCACAAACGCGGTCTTGCATCGTGATTACAGCATTCTTGACGACGTGCACATCCGCATATACGAAAATAGAATTGAAGTTGAGAGCCCCGGGAGATTGCCCGGGCACATAACTCCCAGCAACATCCTTTCCGATCGTTTGAGCAGAAATCCGAATCTGGTCCGTCATGTAAATCGATTCCCAGACCCTCCGAACCAGGACGTCGGGGAAGGTCTTGACACGGCTTTTGCGTCGATGCGTAGGTTGAATCTGCGACAGCCGGAAATCGTCGAGAGGCCCAATTCTGTATTGGTGATTATTCGGCACGAGAGTCTCGCATCCCCAGAACAACAGATTGTGGAGTATTTACAGACAAATGACGCCATTAGGAATGTGCAGGCTCGCGAACTGGTGGGCATGGAGTCTGAAAGCAAAATGAAGAAAATTCTGCAGAACCTTGTCGCCGCTGGTGAAATTGAACACGTCCCGGGAACGACCAGGCGTGGGTATGCGTACAGACTCCCGGTCTGACCGCGTGCGCTGAACGGTGCGAACAACGATGAATCCTAGATTTTCAGAGAGAATGGGCGTGCAGCCGCCGAGGTCGGTCATTCAAGCGTCAGATCTGGACGCCGCGACAAGAGTTGCTCTGTGGAATTCGCTCCACTCTGCCGTCGAGGTCATGAACGCGGAGGGCTGGAATTTCAACTACTCGAAACCCGGCGAGGCTCTTCTTCGAGACATGTGGGCTTCTGAGCTCGAAAGGCCCGTGGATGAGTTCTCTACGTCCCGAGCGACAGCAGCTGCGAAAGAGCTTTACCTAAACGGTGAATGGTGGGCAGTTCTGGACAACGTTCAATGGAATTTGAGCGGCGTTACGCGCCACTGGCAGCGTGTCGGGGGGAGCTATCGAGAAGCCATTTCCTCGGACCTTTCTAAGTATCTCGTCGGTTTCCGGATTTTGTCAGACGAGCTCATCCCTGTGAGCAATGAAATCGAGCTTGCCGCAATTCGGGAAGCTGCCACGACCGTGGGCGAGAATGCACGTAAGCACCTCCAGCGGGCGACGTCCCTGTTGGCAAGTCGGGAGAATCCTCAATACGCGAAGGTCGTGCAGGAATCGGTGAATGCCGTGGAGTCGTTCGTTGCGGAGCTGACCGGTGAGCATGTCCTTTCGGTGGGGCTCAAACGGTTGGGGTCGTCTGGATTGCCCACCCATCAAGCGCTCCTTGGGGCGTGGGACAAGCTTTACGGATACACGAGCGACGCGGGCGGGATTCGCCACGGCTTGATTAGGGACGAGGATGTAGACCAGCCGTTGGCTGTTTACTTTCTGGTGTCGTGCTCGGCGTTCATTAACATGCTTCTAAAACTCGAAGCTGCAAGATAGTAGCTGCTGCAACCGTCGAAGTAGAGGGGCAGGGTGCGGTTCGCTCAACTCAGTGTCTCGCGTTATTTGGTTCGGTTCAGTCGAAAATCACGCGTGACGCGGCACGCACGGGGTTGAAGAGATTGATCGACCGCGCCACGAGCTGCCAGGAGAAACCGAACTTAGTGGAGGTGGCTGAAGGTATCCCACGCCCGACGGCGGTCGGCGCGGCTGTCGTTTTCCACTCGGTTGGGGTCGTCGAAGATCAGGCTTGCGCGGGTGGTCACGTCATGCTGCGGCCACGCGGGGTCTACCGATCCGTCGACGGCGAAGCGCAACCAATAGTCCTGCATCCGCTCACTGACCGCGGCGAGCGCTCTTCGGCCGCCGAGCAGTGTCATGAGCCGGGCGACCGAAGTACCCGCGCGGTCGAAGACGGTGAGCAGGTCCGCGCCGTGGGTCGAGTCGATGCCCAGCAGGTGCAGCAGGCGCGGTGCGTAGTCGAGGCGGTACATCCAAGTTGGCGCTACGCCCGAGTGCCCCGCCGCGATCTGGTAGGTCGGTAGCCAGAACGCGAAGTCGCCGCCGAAGTCGAGGCGACCGTGGCGTCCCGGCAGTCGGTAGGTTTCCCGCAATCGTCCCGCCGCCGCGGTCGACGAGCCGGCCAGAAGCCCCAGGATGCGCGACGGCGATGTGGCGAGAATGGACCGTTTGCCGAAGAACACCGAGCCCTCGCGGTCGTTGCTTCCGATAATGAGCGGCACCGGATGCCCGCGCTCCGCACGCAGCGCCTCGACCGGGTGCTCGGGCAGGTAGTCGCCATCGATAACCGGGCTAAACGCCTGGTCGCCGGGGAATTCGTCCGGCACCCGCGCGAACAGGATGCGCGCCGCCGCAACTAACGCCCCCGCGTCGGCGGTTCGCAGCGCCTCGGCCTCGCCGCCGGTGGGCACACCGAGGATCTCCATGAACTCCCGCGCCCACGCCCGGGTGAGGTCCGGTCGATACACGGCATTGCTCGGTGGGCTTTGCGCGATTGCCCGCGCGAACAGTCCGCGAGCTGCGGGCAGGGTGAGAAGAGTGGTGACGGCGTTCGCTCCCGAGCTCTCGCCGTAGACGGTCACGTTGGCGGCGTCTCCACCGAAAGCCTGGATGTTGTCGCGGATCCATTCGAGCGCCGCGACCTGGTCGCGCAGCCCGAGATTGTTGTCCGCCCCGTACGCACCGAAGTCGAGATAGCCGAAAGCGTTTAGGCGGTAGTTGAACGTCACGTGGACCACCCCGCGCCGGGCAAAGTTGATGCCGCGAAAGGCGGTGTCGCGCGGCGAACCGACACTGTAGGCGCCGCCGTGAATGTAAACCATGACCGGGAGGTTGGTCGCGGGCTCCGCCGGAGCGGCGACGTTGATGGTCAGGCAGTCCTCGCTGCGCGGCGTTTCGGCGGCCGCGCCCGAGAACGGACCCTTGCGATCCTGCTGGGCGACCGGTCCGAATTGGGACGCATCGCGAACACGGCTCCAGCCGGGCGCGGGGATGGGCGCGCGAAAACGAAGGCCAGCCAGGGGCGGAGCGGCGAACGGGATGCCCCGCCATTCCCGCACCGCGCCGGCAAGAATGCCGCGAACGACGCCACCCGAAGTCGCAATCTCGAGCGCGTCCGCCATGCTGAGAGCCTAGGCTCGTGAGCCGCGAATTCGCCTTACTTTTCGGGCCGAAAGGCGGAGCCGGGATGCTCGGTTGGCAGCCGTGGAGTCGGGGTACCGGTGAGCATTTCGCGGAGAGTTCCGCTGCGCGGCTTCTTCGGAATGGCGCCGTGCTCGCGGAGGATCGGCATCACCGAATCGATGAACTCGCGATAGGTCGAGAGGCTCCCGAACGTGTGCTCGATCAGGAATCCGTCGACGTCGGTGACCTCGGCGATCCGCTCGATTTCCGCGGCGACCTGCTCGGGTGTTCCGGTGACCTTTGTTCCTCCGAGCGTCTCGGCGAGGGCGTCGAGCACCTGCCCGACCGTCATCCCGGAGTTCTGGTACATCGCGAGGGTCGATTTGCCGATCTCGGTGCTTAGGTCGTCGAGCAGTGTGTCCTGGTCGAGGCCGAGCAGGTTGACGCCGCTCCAACCGAGGAACAGTGCTGCCATTGCATCCCGGCTCGGCGCAGCGGTCAGTGAGGCGCGAAGATCGGTCGCCTCCGCATCGGTGTCGGCTACCACGACCGAGATGCTGTTGATGATCTTTACGCTGTCGCCGGGGCGTCCGCGCCGCTCGACCTCCGCACGGATTGTCGCAACGAGCATTGCTGCCTTATCGAGGTCACGCTCCTGAATGAAGAAGCATTCGGCGATACGCGACGCGAACTCGACACCGCGTGCGGATGCGCCGGCCTGGAACAGGGTCGGCGTCCGCTGCGGCGACGGGCTGACCGGAAAGTACCCGTCGAGAGAGTAGAAGTCGCCCTTGTGCGAGATGCGGTGCACCTTGCTCAGGTCGGTGAAGACCCGGGACTGCTTGTCGAGGACGAACGGGTCATCCGACCAGCCGCCCTCCCAGAGCTTGAGCGTGAGGTCGATGAACTCCTCCGCGCGGTCGTAACGGCGATCGTGGGGCGTCACGTCGCCCGCCCCCAGCAGCTTCACGAGAGCGGTCTGCATGTCGGAGGTGACGACGTTCCAGCCGATCCGGCCCTTGGTCAGATGGTCGAGGGACGCGAAGCGTCTCGCCAGCAGGTACGGCTGTTCCGACGTGGTGGATGCCGTGACGACGAACCCGAGGCGATCGACGGTCGCGGCGAGGCCGCTGACGAGCGTGAGGGGATCGTGCACCGGGAACTGCACCGCCTCGCGCACCACGACATCCGGAATCGTGTCCTCGTGCATCGGGTAGGCGAGCGCGTCGGCGAAGAAGAGGAAGTCGAAGCCGGCCGAGTCCAGCTCGCGGGCCAGCTCCTGCCAGTATTCGAGCGTGGCGAAGCCCGCGGGGTTGCTGCGCTCGTGCGGCCACGCGTTGCTGATGAAGCTCGGGGTGAATTCCTCGAACGCGCCAAGGATCAGTTGCTTTTCGATGGGCGCCAGCCTACTGGCCCGGCTGCACCGCGCCTGATTGCGTTACGCCCGGAACGCCGAACCGAAAACCGCCGGCATCCGCAGCCAGGAGGGCTTCTTTGCGTAATTCACCAGCCGCTTGCCCGTGGTTTGCGCCGACCGGGCCGTGACGAACCACGGCGGCTTCGGGAACAGAGCCGCCTCGCCCCCCGCGATCGAGCGCGGGAACGGGCGGAACGGACCATAGGCAACGGAGCGCTCCGGGGAATCGATGAGCAGGGCGTTGTGCACGACGCCGATTCCGCTCTGCACGTCTGTCAGCGTCGCACCGGGGACGCCGCCCCAGGGCGCACCCGCGGTGAGGTAGCCGAATCCGGTCCACGTGTTGATAGCGACCGTGCCGTAGCGCAGGTTCGCGATCTCGTCCATGAAACCGGCGCCCAGCCTCTTGCGCGTCGCGGGATCGATGAGCACGTTGGCGCCGAGAGTGCCGAGGAAGTCGGTGTTCACCGTTTCGACCGCCCTCGTGAGGAAGTCCAACCCGGTGCCCGGCAGCTCGACCACTCCGAGCACGGGAGAGAAGTATTCGGTGGTCTCAATCGTGGATGCGTCGTCCTCCGCCGCAATTTCGACCAGCAGGCGCGTGTTATTCGCGTGGCGCTCGGCGGTCGGATGTGACTTCGCGGCAGCACTGACCCTGTCATCGCTTCCCGGGTACCAGGGATCGCGGAGGGGAGCACGATCGAGGGCGGCGCGCAGTTCGGCCACGAACGCATCCCGCTGGTCCCAGTCGCTCGAGAGAACAACGATCTGGCCCGCGATGCAGTTGTAGCCGCCGTTGTGCAGCCGCTGGGTCGCGACATGTTCGGCCTGG
>JAUZFP010000065.1 GCA_030838475.1 Actinomycetota bacterium | reverse complement strand
CGGCAGGTGCGAGCGCAGATCGAGCCGACGCCAGATCGGCGGCTCGGCGTGATCAAGGTCGACCCGGATCCGATAGATCACGACCCCATCGCGCGGTGGTCGCCGGAACTCCGGCGCGCCGCCGGCTTGGGCGTCCGGGCAGCGAAGCTGGTCAGGTTCCCGGCCAGCCGGCCCGAGTCAGCGAGTTCCGCACCGGCAGTGGCGGCCTTGACTCTGCGTAGCAGCTCGGCCTGAGGGTCGCCGTCAGCCGCCATGGCGCAACGGTAATGGTGTCCGAAATCGACGACAAGCTGCGTGCTGCAGGGGTCCGGGCCCGACACTGGCTTGGGAACAGATACCTCCCCAGTTGTCCCCCGCCGTTTGGGAATATGCCCTCAGCGCCCGACGGGCCAGTTCTCGACCGTGATGTCGGCCATGGGGAAGTCGGCGGGGTTGCCTGTCGCCAAGCGAGCATTGATGCCAGCGGTGGCTGCGGCAATCAGGCAGTCGGCCTGGTGAAGGGTGATCCCTCGTCCGGCGAACTCGCGGCGCCACCGTCCAGCGCGAATTCCTTCGGACGGGCCCAACGGTGCACACCGTAAGCCGCGCACCAGCCGTTGTGCTATGGCTTCTTCGCCGGGAAGCAGTCCGCGCCAGATCTCCTCGATCGAGATCGCACAAGTCCACGGTTCGTCACCTTGGCGGCGCAGAGCGCGTAGGCGCTCGCCCGCCGGACGGCCGCGGAGAGCGTCGATGAGGACGGTCGAGTCGAGCAGGATCTTCGCCACGTCAGCCGACGCGACGCCGGTCGGAGCGTTGGCGCCGGACCCATTCACCGGGATCGTCATCCCAATCGTGGCCCTCGTCGGGGATAGCCCCGAGCGCTGCCTCGATATCGTCCCATCGCCGCTCGTCATCGAGTCCGCGGCGAATCAACTCTGCGATGAATGCGCTGCGTCGCCTGCTTCCGGCGCGCCGGTCGAGTTCGGCAACGAGCTCGTCATCAACGGTAATGTGCAGTCGCATGTGCCGACTATAGCCCACTAGCTTCCGGCTTCACTTGCCACAGCTAATGAGCAGCACCCGCGATCGGGCAGCAGCCGAGCTCGCCGCGTCCGGTAAGCAACCGAAGAGCCGTTCCACTTCCCGGATTACCCGTCTCGATCTGGTGGCCTCGGATGTGGTCGCGGTCACCCACGACGAGGTCGAGGGCATGGGCCTGTAGGTGGACTTCGGGCCGATCGAGCGGGCGTTTGGGGACCCGAGCCTGCTTCGACATCCGGATTATCGGCGACGAGTGCGCGACTACCTCGACGATGACACCGTCTCGCCGCTGCGTTCATGCGGATCGCCGCGCGCGACCCCGAGCGCACGAATCAGGTGTTTCGTAAACTGTTGGGGCGAAAGCACTTCGACTGGATAATCAATGGCGAGAAGCTGGTGCGGCGGCGCAAGTCACACTACTTCGAGCAACCTCGTTTGCCGCGCATCGTGCCGATCAGCGACAGGCTCCGACCTTTCGCCGCGGGCGCGTAGAAGGCCCAGTAACGTGGCGCCCATGTCCGCGAACCGTCGACGCCGCACCGCAAAGAAAGGCCGCCGCCCGGCCCAGCGCACTATGCGGGGGCGGCAGCACACTTCGGCCGAGCCGGATCTGCTCGCCGATATTCGACGCGCCCTCACTGACCGGCATCCGCTGAGCTTGTTGACCTACGTGAGCACGCTGCTGTGCGTCACGGACACGCGGCGCAACCACCCGTTCGCCCGGCCCGACGCCCCGGACCTGGCGGCGCTGACCCGCGAGGAACTGGTCAGGTCCTTTCTCGACGTCCCCGCTCCGGAAACGTCGGCGCTGCTCGCGGTGATCGCCGAGATGGCGGGTGACGATGACGTGTCGCGTGCCCGCATCCGACGCGAGCTCGCCGCGCGCCCGAAGGTCGAACCGGCATGGCTGGCACAGCTTTCGGGGACATCAACCTATCGTGCGGTGCGGATGAGCCACGTCCTCGGCGACGGCGACAACATCATGCTCGGGGCGCGGCTGCCCGGCGGGCACGAGCTTACCTGCGTAATCTATATCGACCACAACCTCGGCACCCTGGTCAAGGACGCGTTCGTCGTACCCGCGTCGATCGCGAACATGGTGGCCGAATTCCGGCGGGTAACCGAGGACCCCGACACGCGGTGGGATGACATCAGCCTCGCCGACGCCCGAGCTTGGGTTGATGCTGCGATCGAACTGGCCGCGATCACCTTCCCACCGCTGGAGACCGAGACTTGGCCCGCGTGTCGGGCACTGGTCGAATGGATCAGCCGTGGACTACCCGGGGGTGGAACAGTATACCAACGGCCACAATGGGATTCGGCTGCTCTCACCCGGCTCACGGATCGGTTCTTTGGCTCGCCGTACGGAGCCCGGCTCGACGATCACGAGCACCGCGGGCTGCTCGCGTCCCTGCTTTGGTACGGCACCGACTACGGACCCGGTGACCCGCTGCGATGGAGCCCGGTGAAGGTCGAGATCCTGCTTGACGACTGGATTCCCCGGAAAATCGTCGCGCCTGCGGAATATCTGGCCAAGGCGCCGGACCTGCTACGGGCGTTCGTCCGCTTCACGCACGCGGAAGTCGGACTGCGCTCCGACCTCACCGACGAGACACTGGCCGCGATCAACGCCTGGGAGCCGCAGTACCAGCAAGCGATCCGCTCTCCGCGACCGCAGGGACCGGCTGCGATTCTCGCCGCGCTCGGCGTCGACACCGAGGGGATGGCGGACGTGCCGGTCGGCCTCGAGGGGCCGGAGAGCTTCGAGCACTCGATGCTTGACTGG
>JAUZFP010000009.1 GCA_030838475.1 Actinomycetota bacterium | reverse complement strand
GGATGCCGTGGTTCCGATTCGTTCGCTGCTCGAGCGGGTCAATCGACTCGACGCCGAGATGACGCAGGCGGCCGCGCCCGTGACGATGACCGTTCCGATGGGGGTGAACACCGTGACCTGGGCCGCGATCTCACCGCCGAAGGGCGGTTGGCTCCCGCGCTCCTCAACCACGACGGGCATTCTCAACCAGGTCGCCCGGGCGGGAATCGCCGAGGTCGCGGATGCGGTGCCGACGGGCACCGGTGCGCAGCTCGTACAGAAGGTGCGCGCCGAGGTGTGGGGTCGCGACATCGACGGACTCGAGGATGTCGCGGCGGGAGGTGCATTCGCCGCGCTGTCGCTCGGCTTCCTCAGTGACAACGAGGCCGACGAGGTGCGCATCTTCGACTCCGGTCCGTGGACCCGGCTCACCTCGCCGCGCGGTCACGTGCTCATCAAGCGGAAGGCGTGGCGCCTCGCCCGCTAGTCGACTCGGTTGAGGACGATCAGCGGGATCTTGCGATCCGTCTTGGTCTGGTACTCGGCGAAGCCGGGAGCGATCTTTCCGATCTCCTCATACTTCGGCGCGCGCAGGTTCTCCGGCATGGCGGATGCGACCGCGTCGTACTCCTCGATGCCGCCGTCGACCGCAGCCTCGACATGCACCTCGGGGTTCTTCATCAGGTTGTGGTACCAGTGCGGATGCGTCGGCGCGCCGCCCTTCGAGGCCACAACGATGCGGGTGTCGCCGTCCGCGAAGTACATCATCGGGCTGATCCGCTTCTCACCCGACTTCGCCCCAACCGTGGTGAGGAGCAGCAGGTGTGCGCCGGTAAATGGCCCGCCCACGACCCCGTTGTTGTCGCGGAATTCGTTGATGATCTTGTCGTTCCAGTCGGTCATGGTTCGAGCCTAAATGGTGACACGACTACAAGTTGGCCACGGCTAGCAGTCGTATTGGGAAATATCCGCGTAGTGCTCGGTGAAGTCGGTGGATGAGACCGTCACGTATGCAGGCTGGTTGGCGTGGACGCGAACGTCCCCGGTGACGCTCTCGGCCTCGGCGTCGTCGTGCGCGTGGGTGTAAAAGTAGACGTCGACGCTTCCCTCGCACGAGCGCTTCGCCACGATCCGCCACAACCAGCACGCGTTCTTGCCCTGGCAGTGGGCCTCAATGGCCGAGACATTCGTGATCTGAACGATCTCGGCACCACTTAGAGGGTCCTGCAGGCCGGGATCGTGTGCCGAGCCCGTCGGCGATGCCCCGGGATTCGTCCGATCGGGACCGTTCGCGAGTCCAAGCACCAGCACCAGTCCGAGGCCGACGACCAGGGCCGCACAGACAATGCCGATGATCAATTTCATGACGTCAGAGTTCCGCGACGGCCCGGCCCGCGGTGCGGCCGCTGAACAGGCACCCGCCGAGGAAGGTTCCCTCGAGGGCCCGATAGCCGTGCATTCCACCGCCGCCGAACCCGCTCGCCTCGCCGGCCGCGTACAGGCCGGGGATCGGTTTGCCATCCGCACCGAGGGCCTGCGCGGAGAGATCGGTCTCGATGCCGCCGAGGCTCTTGCGGGTGAGGATGTGCAGCTTGACCGCAATCAGCGGCCCGACCGCGGGGTCGAGGATGCGGTGCGGCTTCGCGACGCGGATGAGCTTGTCGCCGAGATAGTTGCGTGCCTGCCGCAGGGCGTTGACCTGGGCATCCTTGCTGAAGTCGTTCGCGATCTCGCGGTCGCGGGACTCGATCTCGTACCGGACCTGCGTTGCATCGATCTGGACATCCGGTGACAGCGCCTGCATCTTCGCGAGCAGCTCGTCGAGGTCGTTCGCGACGACGAAGTCGACGCCCTTCTCCTTGAACGCCTCGACGGGTCCGGGGGCGCCCTTGCCGACGCGTTTCAGCAGCAGGCGGATGCTCTTGCCCGTGAAGTCCGGGTTCTGCTCGCTGCCGGAGAGCGCGAACTCTTTCTCGATGATCTTCTGCGTCAGCACGAACCAGCTGTAGCCGTGGCCGGTCGCGGCGATGTGCTCGAGTGTTCCAAGGGTGTCGAAGCCGGGGAAGAGCGGCACCGGCAGGCGCTTCCCGGTGGCATCCAGCCAGACGGATGACGGCCCCGGCAGAATCCGGATGCCGTGCTTTGCCCAGACGGGCGCGTAGTTGGTGATGCCCTCGGTGTAGTGCCACATCCGGTCCTCGTTGATGAGGTGGGCACCGGCCTTGGCGGCGACCCCGAGCATCCGGCCGTCGACGGATGCGGGCACACCGCTGAGCATGTCCTTGGGTGCGGGCGCCATATTCTTCGGCCAGTTCTTGCGCACGAGGTCGTGGTTGCCGCCGATGCCGCCACTGGTGACGATCACGGCTGGCGCGCGAACCTCGAACGTGTCGACCGCATCCCGGTTGCTCGCCTGGCCTCGCTCGGCGGAGTCGGCGGCAAGCACGTTGCCGCGCGCCCCGACGACGGCGCCCTTCTCGACGATGAGCTCGGTGACCTCGTGCCGGAAGCGGATGTCGACGAGCCCGGATGCGATCCCCTTGCGGAGCGTGGCCTCGAACGGCGCCACCACGCCCGGTCCGGTGCCCCACGTGATGTGGAAGCGGGGCACCGAGTTGCCGTGTCCGGTCGCGGTGTAGCCGCCGCGCTCGGCCCAGCCGACCACCGGGAAGAACTTCACGCCTCGTTCTCGCAGCCAGGCGCGTTTCTCCGTTGCCGCAAACTGGAGGTAGGCCTCGGCCCACCTGCGCGGCCACGCATCCTCGTCGCGGTCAAAGCCGGCGGTGCCGAGCCAGTCCTGTCGAGCGAGTTCGAGGCTGTCCTTGACGCCGAACCGGCGCTGCTCGGGCGAGTCGATCAGGAAAATTCCGCCAAACGACCACCAGGCCTGCCCGCCGAGGCTCGCCTCGGGTTCCTGGTCGAGCACGAGGATGTGCTTGCCCGCCTCGATCAGTTCGGCGGCAGCGACCAGGCCCGCGAGACCGGCCCCGACGATGATCGCGTCCGGTTGGTTCGGCGTTGTGTGAAACGACACTTCGTGAAACTCCCTCGTTTCGGTACACCCAGATTATCGCGCGTGCCGGGGTGATCAGCGGCCGATCAGCCGCGATGCGAGCGCGCTCGCCGTACCCCGGACCGACGCACCGAGTGTGAGCCAATCCTGCTCGCTTGCGGCGTCCACGCGAAAGGTAAGACCGACCGCGGCGACCGGGTACTCGTTGCGGTCGAGCGCGGCCGCCCCAACCGATCCGTAGTCGGCGGTGATCTCGCCGTTCTCACGTGCCCAGGTCTGCTCGCGACTGCGGTTAAGGATGAGGTCCAGTTCCGCTCGCGACCGAGGCCCGGTCTCGCCGCGGGCGACCAGGTCCGAGCTGTGCGGGTACAGAGCGGTGACCTGGCTCGGCGGGAGGGACGCGAGCAGCGATCGGCCGGTCGCCGTCAGGTGTGCCGGGAGTCGAACACCAATCCGCGACACCGTCGTCGGTGCCCGGAAACCCTGAACCCTCGACACGTACATGACATCCGCGCCGCTCAGCACCGCGAGATGGGCGACCACCGGAATGGCGGCCTGGGCGACGAGGCGCTCGAGGAGCGGCTGGGCGAGCTGCCCGATTCGTGCCGTTCGGCTTGACGAGGTCCCGATCTCGGAGAGCAGCCCGCTGAGACCGTAGGCCTGGTCCTCCGGATAGTGCACCAGGAATCCCTCGTCCATCATCACCGCGATGAGTTGATAGACGGATGACCGCGGCATGCCCAGGTCGCGGGCGAGCGTCGAGGCCCGTACCGGACCGCTTCGACGCGCGAGATAGCCGAGCACCCGGAGGGTATTCCGCGCCGCGGGGATGTCTGGCATTTCAGACAGAATATCCCGACATGCTCTCGTCGGGCGAGCAGGGCGGGAGTTCAATGGCGCTGTGATCACAACCATTTCGCCCGTCCACGTCGGCGTCGGTGCGCTCTCCTTCGACGATGTCGTCGCCGTGGCGCGTCACGACGCGCGAGTCGAGCTCACCGCCGAATCGCTGTCCGCCATGGCCGAGAGCCGCGCAATTGTCGAAGCACTCGCCGCGGACACGGCGCCGCACTACGGCATCTCGACCGGCTTCGGCGCGCTCGCGAGCAAGCAGATCCCGGTCGAGAGTCGCGCGCAACTGCAGCGGTCGCTGGTGCGCAGCCACGCGGCGGGGTCGGGTCCGGAGGTCGAGCGCGAGGTCGTCCGGGCTCTCATGCTTCTCCGCCTGGCGACACTCGCCACCGGGCGCACCGGCGTGCGACCGGTCGTCGCCGAGACGTACGCCGCCGTCCTCAACGCAGGGCTAACCCCGGTCGTGATGGAGTACGGCAGCCTCGGCTGCTCCGGCGATCTCGCGCCGCTCGCTCACTGCGCGCTCGCTCTCCTCGGCGAGGGCGGCGTTCGGGTCGACGGCGAGCTGATGCCGGCGGCGGACGCACTCGCCGCCGCGGGGATCGAGCCCGTGGTGCTGCGGGAGAAGGAGGGCCTCGCCCTCATCAACGGCACCGATGGGATGCTCGGGATGCTCGTGCTCGCGATCACCGACCTGCACGCACTCGTCACGACGGCCGACCTCGCCGCAGCGATGAGCATCGAGGGACTGCGCGGCACCGATGCGGTGTTCGCCGCCGACATCCAGGCGCTGCGTCCCCATCCCGGGCAGCGTGACTCCGCTGCCAACATGCGTGCCGTCCTCGCCGGATCGCCCATGCTGTCCCGCCCGGAGGGCTTCACCCGGGTTCAGGATGCCTACTCGTTGCGCTGCGCTCCACAGGTGCACGGCGCGGTGCGCGACACCATCGAGCACGCCGCGCTGGTCGCCGGTCGTGAACTCGCCTCCGCGATCGACAACCCCGTCATCACCCTCGACGGACGGGTCGAGTCGAACGGCAACTTCCACGGTGCCCCCGTCGGCTACGCCCTCGACTTTCTCGCGATCGTCACCGCGGACCTCGCGAGCATGAGCGAGCGGCGAACCGACCGGTTCTTGGATGTGTCGCGCAACCACGGGCTCAACGCGTTTCTCGCGGACGACCCCGGTGTCGACTCTGGCCACATGATCGCGCAATACACCCAGGCCGGAATCGTGAGCGAGTTGAAGCGGCTGGCGGCTCCCGCATCCGTCGATTCGATCCCGTCGTCGGCCATGCAGGAGGACCACGTCTCGATGGGTTGGAG
>JAUZFP010000004.1 GCA_030838475.1 Actinomycetota bacterium | reverse complement strand
GGTTGCCGCTGTTATTATCGTCCAGCACGCTCTCGACTTTGAGCGCGCAGCGGGAACTCCGCCGGGCGAGATCGCCCACCCGGACGAAGGGCAGCACAATGGCCGATGAGCCAACCTGGGATGACCTCTTCGGCGAGCCGCTGAAGCCGACGCAGCAGCAGCCGGTGCAGCAGCCTCCCGTGACGCAGCCCACCGCCCCCGTGCAGCCGGCGCCGACGCAGCTTCCGCCAGTCCAGTCGGCTGCTCCCGCCCCGACGACGGCCCCATACTCGACCCCCGTCCAGCCCAGCCCGGTCCAGAGCGTCCCCACTTATTCGCCGACGCCATCCGTGCCCGCGCCGAATGTGCCTGCGCCCACTCTGCAGCAGCCGACCCTGCAGCAGCCCACCCAGCAACCCACCTACGTCAGCCAGCTTCCGCCGGCGCCCACACCGTCCTACACACCGCCTCCCGCCGACACCTCCCGTCGCACAACTCGCGAGGACGACTCCCGTCGCGGAGGCGGAGGCGGAGGTGGAGGCTCTCGCGGTTCGGGCCGAGGTGGGTACAAGCAGGCCAAGCCGAAGCGAAAGCTCACCTGGCTCTGGGTGCTCATCGTGCTTGTGGTGATCGGCGGCTCGGGCGCCGGCATCATCTATGCGGCCTTCGGACCACAGATTCGACACGTCATGGGCTGGGAACCATCCGTGGACTACACGAGCACCACCGGCAACGGGAAATCGACCACGATCACCATCCTTCCCGGCCAGATCGGCGCCGACGTCGCGAATAGTCTCGCCAAGGCGGGTGTCACCAAGACGTCGGCCGCCTTCTACAACCTCCTTCTCAAACAGAAGAAGGCGCCCAATTTCGAACCCGGCACATACAAGCTCGGTCAGCAGATCAGCGCGAAGGCCGCTCTTGTCCAGATCAGCAATCCCGCCAACCGGGTCGTGTCGAAGGTGGTCATTCCCGAGGGCTTCAACCTGAAGGCGATCCTGACCCGTCTCAACACAAAGACCGGCGTTCCGATGTCCCAGCTTCAGGCGGAGGCGAAGAACTTCACCCAGTTCGGCCTGCCTGCGGGGGCTCCGAGCCTGGAGGGCTTCCTGTTTCCGGCCACGTACTCATTCGACCCGGGTACGACCGCGAAGGTGATGCTGCAGACCATGGTGACCCGCATGAACGCGTCCATGAAATCGCACGGGGTCGCACCGGCGGACGAGCTGAAGGTACTCACCCTGGCCTCGGTTATCCAGAAAGAGTCGGGAACCTCCGCTGACGACTACAAGGTGTCGCGAGTGTTTACGAACCGTATCGCTGTCGGCATGCCCCTGCAGTCGGATGCAACCGTGAGCTATGGCGCCGGATCCAAGACGATCTCGACCACGGCGGCACAGCGCGCCGATGCGAGCAACCCGTACAACACCTACGCGCACGCTGGCCTCCCGGTCGGTCCGATCGCGGCCCCCGGTGATACCGCGATCGATGCGGCACTGCATCCGGTCGCCGGTCCGTGGATCTACTTCGTGCTGGTCAACGGCCAGACCGGAGAGACCGTGTTCTCGACGACAGCGGCGGGACAGGCCGCGGGCGTCAAGCAGTGGCAGGCGTGGCTGAAGGCACATCCGGGCTACGGGTCGTAATGCCGGTCGCGCGACTCGCGGTACTGGGGTCCCCGATTGCGCACTCCGTGTCGCCGGACCTGCACCGCGCGGCGTACGCGGTGTTGGGCCTCGACTGGGAGTACGACGCTATCCAGGTCAAACACGGTGAGCTGAACGGGTTCATTCGCTCTCTCGATTCGAGTTGGCGCGGACTTTCCCTGACCATGCCGCTCAAGGTCGAGGTATTCCCCCTGCTTGATGACCTCTCGCCGCTCACGCGCGAGACCGGGTCCGCAAACACCGTTCTGATCGACGACGGCCGATTGGCGGGCTTCAACACGGATGTCTTCGGTCTCACCACAGGTTTCGAGCGCCACGGACGCTCTCGGCTCGACACTGTACTGATCCTCGGCGGTGGAGCGACCGCCGCGTCGGCTCTGGTTGCAGCTCGTCGGCTCGGAGCGCAGACGGCTTTTGTCGGTGTTCGATCTCTGGAGCGCGCGGAACGGATCGTCGACGTTGGTCGAGCGCTTGGACTGGTGCCCCAGGTGCGTCGACTTGACGACCTGCTGGAGATCGATGAACCGCTCGACGCGGTCATCAGCACGCTCCCGAACGGAGCGGCGGTGGACGTCCTGCTCGACCCGGACACTATTCGGGGCGCCGTGCTGTTCGACGTCGCTTACTCGCCATGGCCGACGCCACTCGCGGCGGCCTGGCCTGGCGAGGTCGTCATCGGCGGTCTTGAGATGCTTGTGTTCCAGGCGCTCCAGCAGGTGCGGGTCTTCGTCAGCGGTGATCCGCGCACTGCGCTCGACCACGAAGACGAGGTACTCGCCGCAATGCTCGCCTCCGTCCGGCTGTGAGCGGCCCGGCGCCGCCCCTGTGGGAAGATTGGGCTCATGCTTCGTTGGTTGACCGCTGGTGAATCCCACGGCCCAGAGCTCGTTGCCGTACTCGAGGGCCTGCCGGCCGGTGTTCCCGTAACGCTCGACGCCATTCGCGCCGATCTTGCTCGCCGCAAGCTCGGCTACGGGCGCGGCGCACGACAGAAGTTCGAGGAAGACGAGCTGAACCTGTCCGGTGGGGTTCGATTCGGCCTGAGCATGGGCAGCCCGATCGCGCTCCGGATCGGCAACACCGAGTGGCCGCGCTGGGTCGATGTGATGAGCCCGGAGCCCGTGGATCCGGCGACTCTGCCGAAGGGTCGCGGTGCCCCGCTGACGCGCCCACGCCCTGGTCACGCCGACCTCGTCGGAATGCAGAAGTATGGCTTCGACGAGGCGCGCAATGTGCTCGAGCGCGCGAGCGCACGCGAGACCGCGGCGCGGGTCGCGCTCGGTGCCATCGCGAAGTCGTTCCTCTCCGAGCTGGGGGTCACCACGGTTGCTCACACCCTGTCGATCGGTCCGGTGCGGGTGCCGGATGATGCTCCGTTACCGCTCCCGAGCGACGTCGACCGTCTGGACGCCGATCCGCTCCGCTGCTTCGATGCTGCAACCTCTGTCCTAATGGTCGCCGAGGTAGACCAGGCACAGAGCGATGGCGACACTCTCGGCGGCGTCGTCGAGGTGCTGGCATACGGTATGCCCCCGGGCCTCGGTTCCTATGTTCACTGGGATCGCAAGATCGACGCCCAGCTGGCGGCGGCGCTCATGAGCATCCAGGCGATCAAGGGCGTCGAGATCGGTGACGGTTTCGAGACGACGACGAGGCGTGGTTCGGTCGCTCACGACGAGCTCGTCACGGACGGTGAGGTGATCTCGCGGTTGAGCGACAAGGCGGGCGGAACCGAGGGAGGCATGACCACCGGCACCGTTCTTCGCGTACGGGCGGGCATGAAGCCCATCTCGACGGTTCCGCACGCGTTGCGCACCGTCGACATTGCGACGGGTGCGGCCGCAGAGGCGCACCATCAGCGGTCGGATGTCTGTGCCGTGCCCGCGGCCGGCGTCATCGCCGAGGCAATGGTGGCGCTCGTCCTTGCGAACTCGATGCTCGAGAAGTTCGGCGGAGACTCGCTCGAGGAGACCAGACGGAACCTTCGCGGTTACCTCGACGCCATGCCGAGCAACCTTCGCACCGCGGAACGCACGAACTGATCGTGTCCCTGGTACTCATTGGCCCGATGGGCTCCGGAAAGACCAAGTTGGGCAAGCGCATCGCGGCGATCCTCGGCAAGCCCTTCGTCGACACGGATCGGATGATCGTGGCCGAGCACGGCACCATCGCGGAGTTGTTTGAGCAATTTGGCGAGGCGCGTTTTCGCGAGCTCGAACGAGTTGCGGTCGAGGATGCCCTCGCGCAGGACGCTGTGGTCGCGCTCGGCGGCGGCGCCATCCTGAACGAGCAGACCCAGGCCGATCTTGCCGACCGTCGCGTCGCACTCATCACCGTGAGCGCGGACGCGGTCGCGCCACGCATCACGGGCACGAAGCGGCCGCTGCTGACCGGTGGGATCGAATCGTGGACACGCATCCTCGAGTCACGGCGCGAAACCTACGAACGGCTCGCGACGCGTACCTGGGACACCTCGTCGCGTCCCCTTACCGCGATCGCCGAGGAGATCGCCGCCTGGGCGGCCTCGGACGAATCGCGAGTGGGGACCCGATGAGCGACACAACGGTCATTACCGTCGGCGCCGACCAGAAGACCGCCGATGACAGCTACGACATCCTGATCGGGCACGGCCTTCTCGCCGGCATCGCCGACCAGATCGGCCCCAGGGCGACCAAGGTGCTGATCGTGCACGCTCCGACGCTGGGGGCCCGCGCGGCCGCACTCCGGGAGAGCCTGGTCGGCCGCTACGAGGTACTGCTGGCCGAGATTCCCGACGCCGAGGCCGCCAAGCGGGTCGAGGTGGCCGCGTTCTGCTGGCAGATCATGGGCCAGACCGACTTCACCCGGACCGACGTCGTCATCGGGCTCGGCGGGGGAGCGACCACCGATCTCGCCGGTTTCGTCGCCGCGACGTGGCTGCGAGGCGTGCGACTCGTACAGGTGCCGACGACGGTGCTCGGGATGGTGGATGCCGCGATCGGTGGAAAGACGGGCATCAACACCGCAGAGGGCAAGAACCTGGTCGGGGCATTCTGGGCGCCGGCCGCGGTGCTGGTCGACCTCGACCTGCTCGACACCCTGAGCAGGAACGAGATTCTCGCGGGGTCCGCAGAAATCGTGAAGGCCGGGTTCATCGCCGAGCCGGAAATCCTCGACATCTACGAAGCGTCGGTCGATCGCGCAATTGATCCGACGACACCCGAGTTCCGTCGACTGCTCGAGCTCGCGATCGGGATGAAAGCGCGAGTGGTTTCCGCCGATTTCCGCGAGGCCGGCCAGCGCGAGTTCCTCAACTACGGCCACACGCTCGGACACGCCATCGAGCACGCCGAACGCTACGGCTGGCGGCACGGCGCAGCGATCTCGGTCGGAATGGTGTTCGCCGCAGAGCTGTCCAGACTCACCGGCTCGTTGAGCGACGACGCGGTAGATCGCCACCGGCGCATCCTCGGTTCGCTGTCCCTGCCGATCACCTATCCGCTGGGCCGCTGGAGCACCCTCCTTAGCGTCATGCAGCGGGACAAGAAGAGCCGCGCCGGTCACCTGCGCTTTATCGTGCTGGACGACATCGGCAAGCCGTCCGTGCTGACCGCCCCCGACGAGGGCCTGTTGTTCGCGGCCTACACGGAGATCGGCGACTAGTTTCTAAAGCTGCGCTGGCCCTCGCGGAGCGTCTCCCACTGGTTCAGGGTCGTGAGATTCGCAACCGCGGCATCGCGCTCATGCTCGGTGAGTTCGTCGCCCGGGATTGCTGGCCCCACGACGCGCTTGCCGCGCCCTCCGCCCGTGCGAACCAGCACAATGACGCTCAGGGCGATGATTGCCGCAACGACGAGCATCGCGATCACGATTCCAAATACCACTTGGTCCCCCTAGGTCGGTAGACAGGGCGGGTCTCCCCGTGATCGTCATCGTACGCCCAGATATGCTCGTTAGTCATGACAACCGTGCTCGTACTCAACGGACCCAACCTCGGTCGGCTGGGGAGTCGGGAGCCCGACGTCTACGGCGACCAGGATCTCGCCGCTCTGACCAAACTGCTCGAGGGCGAGAAGCTGGGTGACATCGACCTTCGCCAGACCGACGACGAGGGCGAACTCATCGGCTGGCTGCACGAGGCGGTCGACAGGAAGCTCCCGGTCATCCTGAACCCCGCCGCCTTCACGCACTATTCGTACGCGCTTCGGGATGCGGTTGCTCTCGTCACGACCAGCGGCGGCACCGTCATCGAGGTGCACATCTCGAACCCGCACGCGCGGGAGGAGTTCCGCCACAACAGCGTCATCTCGGGCGTCGCTTCCGGCGTCATCGCCGGCTTCGGCTTCGAGTCGTACGTGCTGGCGCTCCACGCCGTTGGGCGCTCGGCACGCTGACCCCGTAGCATTGAGGGTCGCGCAATCGCGGCCTTTCTTGAAGCAAGATCCTCCCCAGTAGTGAAAGTGGTACCGGCATGGCCTCCACCAGCGATATCCGGAACGGCGTCGTTCTCAACATGGACGGCCAGCTCTGGACCGTCATCGACTTCCAGCACGTCAAGCCCGGCAAGGGTGGAGCCTTCGTGCGCACCAAGGTCAAGAACGTCATGACCGGCAAGGTCGTCGACCGCACGTTCAACGCCGGTGCAAAGATCGAGACCGAGGTCGTCGACCGTAGCGACTTCACCTACCTGTACAAGGACGGCGATGGCTTCGTCTTCATGAACGCCTCCGACTACGACCAGATCACGCTGACGGCGGCGCAGGTCGGCGACGCCCCGAACTTCATGCTCGAGAACCAGACCGTGACCATCGCCCTTCACAACGGCGACCCGCTGTATGTCGAGCTTCCCGCGTCCGTGGTACTCGAGCTCAGCTACACCGAGCCGGGACTGCAGGGCGACCGTTCCTCCGCTGGCACCAAGCCCGGAACACTCGAGACCGGCTACGAGATCCAGGTGCCGCTGTTCCTCGAGTCGGGTACGAAGGTCAAGGTCGACACGCGCGACGGCAGCTACCTAGGTCGCGTCAACGACTAGTGAGTGCTCGAGGTAAGGCGCGCAAGCGCGCAATCGACGTGCTGTACGGCGCGGATGTTCGCGAGGAGTCGATCAACGCATCGCTCCTCGCCGAGGAGAATCGTCAACTGGCCGAGCCCACCAAGCGCGCGAACTCTTGGGGTTACGCCAAGCAGATCGTCCAGGGTGTCGCGGAGCACGGCGACGAGATCGACGAACTGATCGAGACCTATTCGCAGGGCTGGACGATCGAGCGGATGCCCGCGGTGGATCGCGCGATCATCCGGATCGGGATCTGGGAGCTGCTATTCAACCCGGACGTGCCGGAGGCGGTCGCGATCTCCGAGGCCGTCGCGGAGGCGAAGTCACTGTCGACCGAGGACTCATCGGGCTTTGTGAACGGGCTGCTCGGTAGGATCGCCGCTCTTCGCGCGTAGCAACCCCTGTGGTGAGCCAAAACGACCCTTATCCGTGCGCGGACGGTCGATTTGCCTCACCTCACCAGGTACCGGGAACGTGTACGCGAGGGCTTGACAGCGGGCACCATATTCATGTTAGTTATAACTAACATGAATACTCCGCGCAGCTACTCGATGACGAAACGCTCGGCCGCGGCCGAGGCGACCCGGCTTCGGATACTCGGCGCCGTGCTCGAACTCGCGACCGAGAAGCTCAGTGTGGAAATCGTACTCGCCGATGTCGCCGCGCGGGCCGGGGTTACCGTTCAGACCATCCTGCGGCAATTCGGTAGCCGGGATGGGTTGTTCGACGCCGCCCTGGAATTTGGTGCTGCACTCATCGGAACCGAACGGGAGGCGCCCGTCGGCGACATCGACAACGCGATGGATGTGATCGTCGCGCACTACGAGCTTCGCGGCGACTGGGTGATCGCACTGCTCGGCCAGGAGGCGAGCGACGAACGCATCCGCCGAGTGACGACGCCGGGCAAGGCGGTGCACCGCGAGTGGGTATCGACGGTATTTGCGCCGCAGCTCGAGGGTCGCAGCGCGGATGGTGCCGCCGCGGCGGTCGATCTGCTTGTCGTTGCCACTGACGTCTACACCTGGAAGCTACTTCGTCGTGATCGTGGTCTCGATCGCGACGTCACCCGCGCCCGAATGGGTCGACTCGTCTTCGCAGTGCTCGCGACAACGGAAGAAGGCAGCTGATCGTGTCCAGCATCCTGTTCGTCACCTGGGATGGCGGCGGCAACGTCCCCCCGGCACTCGCCATCGCGAAAGAGCTGAAGACGCGCGGAGAGTCGGTGCGCTTTCTTGGCCACGCCCGGCAGCGCGAACTCATCGAGGGTTCCGGATTCCCGTTCGAGCAGTTCACGGCACCGGGCTCGTGGACGGCCACCGACGAGCGTTCTGGACTCCAGAACGTGGTGAGCTTTCTCGGCGTCCTGTGTGGTCGAGGCCTCGGCGACGACACGCTCGCCAGCATCGCCGCGTCGCCGACCGACGTTGTTGTTGTCGACTGCCTGCTGTTCGGGGTGCTCGACGCCCTCGATCGCGCGGGTGTTACGCGTGCGGTCCTCGTCCACTCGCTTTACACGGCAGTGGAGCGCACCATGTTCGCGGGCGCCGCCGGGGTCGTGGCCCGGCTGCGCGGACTCAGGCCGCGCCGGCTCTTCTCGCGCGCGAACCTCGTCCTGGTTGCGACGTTGGAAGCTCTCGACCGACCATCCACCAAACGCCCGCGGGTCGAGCTCACTTACGTCGGGGCCATGATCCCGCACGCCACGCCTCATCTCCCGGGTAAAACCCCGCGGGCGCTCGTGAGTCTGAGCACAACCTGGCTCCCCGGACAGGATGCGGCGCTGCAGCGCATCCTGAATGCGCTCGCCACACTGCCCATCGAGGTCGTGCTCACGACCGGGCCGGCCATCGACCCCGCCACACTCACCGCTCCAGCGAACGCGACAATATCGCGCTACCTTCCGCACGCCGACGTGATGCCGAGCGCCGACCTCGTCGTCGGCCACGGTGGTCACGCGACGACGCTGCTGGCCCTCGCGCATGACCTGCCACTCGTCATCCTGCCGATGAATCCATCGTTCGACCAGCCGATCATCGCGAAGGCGATCGAGCGAGAGGGCGCCGGAATTGCGCTGCCGAAGACCGCGTCGGAAGTGGCGATTCGTGAGGCGGTCGAAAAGCTACTCGGCGACGCAGAGTATGGTCTCGCCGCTGCGCGACTCGGCGTCCAGATCCGCTTCGTGGACAGTCCCGCGCGAGCCGCGGAGGAGATCCTCGAGCTCGTCGCTCCAATCCACGTCGTGGGGTGAGGCAAATCGACCTTCGTTGGAGG
>JAUZFP010000003.1 GCA_030838475.1 Actinomycetota bacterium | reverse complement strand
ACCCGCTCGCTCGCGCAGCTGTGGCAGATGATGCACAACGTCGACGCGGTCCACGGCACCTACTACGCGTTCATGCATTTCTGGATCATCGCGTTCGGTACATCAAACTTCGCGCTGAGGGCGCCGTCGATGATCGCAGTTGGGGTCGCGTGCGCCGGGGTCGTCGTGTTGGGCAAACGGCTCGGCACTCGCCGCCTCGCGATCTGCTCGGGGATAGTTTTCATGATCCTGCCGCGCGTCACGTGGATGGGCACGGAGGCCCGATCGTATGCGATCACTGCGCTGGTCGCAGTGTGGTTGACCATCGTGTTCGTCCGCGTCGTCGATCGGCATCAACCACGTTGGTGGGCTGCCTACGCGGTACTCGCGGGAGTCGGCGTGATGATCAATGTTTATCTGGCGCTTCTAGTGTTGGCTCACGGCGTAGCCCTCGTGGTCTCGCGCCGCCGTCGGCCCCAATCGCTGCGGCTGGTAGTGGGATGGGGTATCGCCGCGGCCCTGGCCGCGCTTATCGCAACCCCAATCGTCCGGCTGGTCGTTGGCCAAACAGGCCAGTTGCCATTTGGTCCGCTCAATCCAACAAGCGTCGCTAACACGTTCCTCTTTCAGCAATATTTCACCGGCGCCACGCCAACCCTCGGGCGCTCGGTACCGTTCCCTCCGACCTCGTTGTGGGCGACCGCCGCAATCCTGCTGGCCTGCTGCGGGTGGGCGCTCATGATTGCGGCCGTCGCTTCGCGACGCATCCGAGCAACCGCGATACACGGCAATTCCCTCACCGTTCTGACGGTGACGCTGCCATGGATCTTTGTTCCGTTTGTGCTTCTCATTGGTTTCTCGCTCGTGGCGACGCCGATCTACACCGCTCGCTATTTCAGTTTCACCACGCCAGCTGTGGCGCTGCTCATCGGGACCACCATTGCCTCCCTGTCGAGCCGCCGAAAGCGAATTCTTACAATTGCGGTGATCGCTCTGCTCGCGATACCGGTATACGTTTCACAACGTGGCCCGACATCAAAGAACGACACGGACTGGGCGCAAGCAGCCGCCGTTCTCCAAGCCCACGCCAAACGCGGCCAGGACATCTACTACGGGCCGATCAGGGCGGGGAGCTCACTTTCCACGAGCAAGCTGCGAGATGCCTATCCCGCCGCAGTTGCGGGGCTCCACGACATCACGCTGAAAAGGACGGGCGCCGAGAACAACGCGCTGTGGGACTCTCAATGGCCACTAACGCATGCGCGCGCAACCCTTCGAACTGCGTCAACCCTGTGGGTAGTGCTCGAGCATTACGGGATGCCGGCTCCTGCATCCACCCAGCAGGAGAAATACATCGAAGCGAATGGGCTGCACCTGACCGGGGCGTGGCGGGGACCGAGTACAGACGTATTGCTGTTCACCCGTTGACCGGATGGGCAGTGGGGCAGTGTCGCCTAGTTCTCTGAACTGAATCCGACAGTCGCCCCGCCAGTGACGCGAACGCCAAGGTTATACAACGCTGCGCCCACCATCCCTGCAACGGTCGAACCGATCGTGTTCAGCGGGCCAAGCAAAGCTGCGATGCCAAGGGCCTGGCTGAATCCGATCGTCGCTGCGGCGGGGCCGCTCCCAGCGCTTGTCCCCGACAGGAGAGTGTTGAGCTGAGCGAACGCCCCCAATTGATTGAGCACTCCCCATAGCGTCAGCAGCGTGACTCCGCTCACGATTCCCAAACCGATTCCGAACAGAAACGAAATCTTGGTCGCGGACCACACGCTGATGTACCGGAGCGTGAGGCGAACCTGCCGGCTTGAGGCCGGCGACTTCTCGGCGAGCCGGCGACCGACCGCGTCATCCATCGATGTCACTTCCTAGGAGACCGATAGTGATTCCGATCGTGCCGCCGCGGGTTGGCGGTATCCGAACCCAGCCCGAACCGACAGCACGACGACCAGAATGAGGATCAGGGAGAGGAAGAGGACGCTCGTCGTCGTGGTTCCGAGCCCGAGGCCACCATCCTTGGTGCTCTGCGACAACAGGTCGCCCGTTGAGGCGCCAAGCGGGCGGGAGAGCACGTACGCGATCCAGAATGCGACGACGGCGTTCAGATGGAAGACAAAGTACGCGACCGCCACCAACGCAATCGCGCCGGCGAAGATGCCAAGAGATAGCAGGTACCCCAGGTTGAGCCGCTCGGCAAGCAGGTCGCCCGCTGAGGTCCCGAGCGCGAATGTGAACAGCACGACGAGCCAATAGAAGGCTTCGCGGCGGGGCGTGAAAATCGAGTGGATCGACAGCGTGCGTTCGACTCGGAACCACAGGGCGAACACAAGGGCGAGCGCCACGCCAAAGACAACGGTCGTGATCCATAGCGGCACACCGAGGTTATCGACAAGGTTGTCGGTGAGCAGGGTGCCGACGATGCTGATCAAAACGATGGCGAGCCAATAGACCGCGGGGACATACTGCGAGAGCCGGAACTGGATGACGAGCACGCCTGCGAGAATCGCTGCCGCAATCAGGCAGGTCCAGGCTTCGCCGAGGTTCAGGTTGACGCCGAGGAAGTCCGCGGCCGTTTCACCGACGGTGGTGGCGAGGACTTTGATGACCCAGAAGATCACGGTGACTTCGGGAACCTTATTGAGCAGTGAGCGGGGGGTGAGGGTTGCAGCGCCGTTCGGCATGGCGGAGGACTCCTTAGTGTTGGGTCGTGGATTGTCTATTCGACATCACGCCCTCTAAGGGCGGTCCAAGAATCGGCGCCCGCGTCACACGTCCGCGGTCGGCAGTACAACAGTGATCTCGGTGCCGGCAGCCGATGTCGATGATACGAACGCCCGACCGCCAATGCTCTCGACCGAGTCTTTGACAAGCGACAACCCGATGCCGAATCCGGTGCGGGTCGACCCGCCCCCGTCGATCGCGATACCCGACCGGACGAAGCGGTCAAAGATTCGAACCGGATCAATGCCCTGGACGCCCGGTCCCTGGTCGCGAACGGAAATCGTGACATCGGTCCCGCTGGCGACGACCGTGACCTGGATACTGTCTCCGCTTCGTGAATACCGCAATGCGTTGTCAAGGAGTGCAACCAGACTTCGGGTGAGAACCCCAGACGACAACATCACGGTCACCGGTGCAGCGTGGCTAACGGTGATGGTCACTCCCTGCGGCTCGGCGATCAGCCGCATCGACTCGACTGCGTCGCCAATCGCGGGACCCACTTCTGATTGCCCCACGGTCCTGCCCGCCGATTGGGTCAAATCCGCCGCCGCCAGCAGCTCGTTCACAAGATTGATCAAACCCTTCGTGTCGTGACGTAAGTCCGAAACGATCCTCGCCGAAGGATCGTCTACCGGTAATCGTCGCTGCAGGATTTGCAAACGGGCATCCAGAACAGTCAACGGTGTTCGCAACTCGTGGCTGGCATCCGCAACGAACGTCCTCTGCGTCCGCAATGCAGTGGCAAGGGGTTTGACCGCACGCCGAGTTGCCATGACACTGATCGTTGCAGCGAGGGCAATGGCGACCAGGCCAATCAGGCTCCCACCGACGAGGATGTCAGTGGCTCCAACATCAACCGTGGTTGCATGATGCCGCCCAAGGTCCCGCCAAAATGAGGGGCTCACGTTATCGAACACGAACGCGAATGCAGCCAGAAGTACCGCAAGTACCAGCGCGCTCGACCAGAGGGTAATTTGGAGGCCCACCGCGCGAGCGGCGCGTCGAACAGACCGTGTGTCCGCGTCGGGCACCGGCCCGTACCTGTTCCGTGGCATCAGAGTTCGCCCAGTCGGTAGCCTCGACCACGGACCGTCGTGATCACCGATGGGTCCGTCTTTCGCCGAAGGTAGTGCACGTAGGTGTCGACCGTGCTCAGTTGCTCGCTGCCCCCGAAAACCTCACCAAGGATCTGACCGCGTGAGTACGTGGAAAACGGATGTTCGGCAAACAGACGCAGCAAATCGCTCTCCCGCTCCGTCAAGATGATCCGACCCTCGTACGGTGAATAGATCGTTCGGCTCTCCGGATAGAACTCCCACGCACCGAGCCGCACGAACGGCCCCTCGCCGGTAAAGACCCGTCGAATGGCGCGCAGGCGAGCGAACAACTCCTCGAACTCGAAGGGCTTCACCAGATAGTCATTCGCACCGGCGTCAAGTCCGCGCACCCTGTCCTGGAGGGTGCCCAAGGCGGTGAGCATCAACATCGGCGTCGTGGCGCCCTTGCGGCGTAGGGCTTCAATCACCGCGACTCCATCGGTCGAGGGGAGGCGTCGATCGACAACCATCACGTCGAAGTCGTGTCGCAACGCCTCAGCAAGCGCTTCGTCGCCATCCGCAATCCACGTCACCCGGTACACCTCACCGAGCACCTGCCCCAACAGCGGGCCCAACTCAGGATCATCCTCGATCAGCAACAGCGAAGGCCTCGGATCCGTCACCACTTCAACTCCCGCCGTGGGTGCGTCGCGCCTCTGTGCTCGACGCCCCATCATCTGCTCGACGGTCCAAGAATGCGCTAAGAAACCGCAAATGTGCTTACCGGCGCGGTTCACCCGCCCGCGTTCGCCTCGAGATCCCGATTGCGCCGCCGCTTGCGATATTCGAGCCAAGTGAGCCAGACGATGAGGCCATCCATGATCGTGAGAAGCAGTAACCCCAGGGAGAAGTGCACGATCATCTCGTACGCCTGGTAACCGATGAAAACCAATAGGAACGCGATCAGCCATGGGTACGCCCAGAGTCTGTCGCGCAGAACGGCCCAAACCAGAACCACCTTTGCGATCCCGTGAACCAGAAGGTATGCGGCGCCGAACAGGGTCGAAGAGACCGTCAAGGTACTGGTCAGGTGCAAGAGACTGTTCGCGAGAAAATCGTGCGGGTCTTCGACGAGCTCATGCTGAAAAATCGCCTGCGTTACCTCATTGAGTTGGTGCGGAGTGAAAAAGAAAAGGAGCACTCCGCCCACCAACTCAAGAACTCCGTCAAGGCCTTTGAGGACAATGCCGACCCAGAACGTTCGGTCGAGCAGCGTCCCGCCTGCGCGCCAGCGGGCAAAGCGCGCTCGTAGTGACTGAGTTTCCATGACATCAGACAGCCTCGCACTTCGAGATGATGGCGTCGATGACGTCGGGCGGGTGGCTGAATACCCCAATCGGCGGCGGCCACAACGAAGGTCGCCGGGGCGATCATCGATTCTTCGGGTCACCCGGTTCGTTCCGTGCACGCCGATTTCTCCGAGCTCGAATAACCACGTTCACCGCGATCGGCAGCACAGACACGATCACTATGGCAATCGCGATGACGTCGATGTTGTTGCGCACGAAGGGGATCTGGCCAAGAAGCACACCGAGGATTGTCACGACGATTGTCCAGAGTGCAGCGCCACTCAGGTTCCAGACGAGGAATTTGCGATATCGGTACTGTGCGGTCCCGGCGGCGAGCGGGACGTAGGTGCGAACCACTGGGACGAAACGCCCCAGGATCAGTGCGGCTCCACCGTACTTTGCGAAGAAATTCTCTGCCTCGTCCAGCCGGCGTGTCTTCAAGATGCGGGCTTCGGGCTTGAACAAGCGGCGACCAAACCGGTGACCCAGGATGTATCCGACCTGGTCACCCGCAGCGGCCGCGACGAAGGCAACCACGATCACCATCCAGACGGAAACGTGGATCACGTTGCTTGCCGCTAGCAGCCCGGCTGTGAACAACAGGGAATCGCCAGGGAGGAAGGGGAAGAGCAGGCCCGACTCGATGAACACCATGATTGCGAGACCGATAAGGACCGCGGGTCCGAGACCGGTCAGGAAGGCCTGGGGGTCGAAGATCAATGGATTGCCTCACTCGCGGCCTGGCGCGCGTGGAAGGTAGTCGACTGGAGTGGTAGCGGAGCGAGATTCATTCGGCCACCGTAAACAATCGGGTCTGAGAAATCTCCCATCTGTCTCCCCCCTTCATCTTTATGGAGCGCTGCCCCTGTGGTTGCGGATGGGGAGGTTGGGATCGCCCGCAGTCATACAACGAATCGGGCAGGCGTGAGCGAGCGCGGGGGCTACCCTCACCAAGCGTCCGCTGGGGCACAAGGGAGCAGTTGGCGCGGGTCCAGTCTTGGATCGCGGCAACGTCCGGAGTAGCGGCGCTACTTTTCGCGTCCGGCCCAGTGAGGAGAATGAAACGCAGCGCCCCGCGACGGACAAGATTCGCTATCGTCACGGACGTTGGCGATGGCGCTCGGGAAGTGAATCCACCTATCGGTAGAACCTGGGAGGCCTCATCCATGATCATTGGGGCTGCACTTCGCCAGGCGTCGGTGGCCAGTACATATTCGACCCTTCCGGATCGCTTTGCTGCGTAGTCGTATGCGATGTCCTCAACGTTTGCCGTGTTGGTTGCGACGCGGTTGGAATTGAGACCGGTCCCGTATGCCTGCGCTCGCTTGACCGGTGGGTTGAATAAGGAGGCTCCGACTGGCCCGGCGTACGCGTCGTTGGCACTGCCCGCGAAGGCCGGGTCTAGCGTTGAGAGTGACCAGATGAGCGGGGCCGCGACCGCCAACCCGGCGCTCACAACACCCACGAGCGCCACCACCCTTCTCGAGCGAAGGGAGCCACTCGCGATCGCGAAAAGAACGGACGCGGAAACCAACCCGACTGTGAGAATCGGTGGAATCATCCATCGTGCAAATGCCGGATAGGACGCCACCAGCCACACCGTCCACACGGTTTCGGCCGCCACCGTCGCCGGCAGGGAAAACCTCCAAACCGAGTTCGCTGTTCGAAATGCTCTCCACGACAGGATGCCCGCGATTGCACACAGAATCGCGAGTGGGAGCGCAAGGCTGGCGAGATAGGCGGTGTGCGGCAGGCTGATCGCACTGAGCACACCGACAACTGTGATCAGCAGGACCACGCTAAATTGCAGCGCAACCTGCAACTCACGCGGCATGCGATTTTCGCGCCTCCTCCGGCGCACCTCGACGATGCCCAGAACGATTCCTGCGATGGCCACCGGGTACAACCAGCCAACCTGCGTCGCGTATTCGGGGAAGAACAGCTTGGCGGGTGTGTGCGCGACGATTCTGAGAAGGAGGGGTGTGGCCGGACTTCCCGCCGAGGCGGTAGGGCTATCCGGCGCGAGTGCACCGGGGACCAAGCCGGGGATGAAGTGATTGAGACCGTTGTAGCCGAAAACCATCGAAAAGATGTTGTTGTCCGTGCTGCCATCCACGTAGGGACGTGACGAGACCGGAAACGCGTTGAAGATCGTCATCCACGATATCGAGACCGCGAGCGTGACGACGGCCGCTACCGAAAGGCGCAAGACCTTTCGCCCTCGCGATTGCGGAGAAGCAAGTAGGTAGACAAGGGCGAACGCCGGAAGAACGAGCCACGCTTGCATCATCTTCGCCTGAAACCCGAGCCCGACAAGGACGCCGGCGAGCACGAGCCATCGCATTCGATCCGTTTCTAAAGCGCGTTGCCACGCCACCACCGACAAGACGGTGAACATGGTCAGAAGCGCGTCTTCCATGGGATGCGAAAAGATAGAAATAAGAAGCGGTGTGTATGCGACCAGAAAGGCGCTTACCAGCCCGCCCACGGGACCCAGCCAACGATTGGCCACCCAGAAGACCGCGGCGATGGTGATCAGCCCCTCGAAGACCTGCGGCAGCGCTAACGCCCACGGCGCGTATCCAAACACTTTGACCGACAGCGCCTGAGGGATGAGGAATCCGGAGAGCTTGTCGAGCGTGATTGTCGCGCTCGGGTCAAACGCGCCGGAGAAAAATGCACGCCAGCTCAGGGACATGCTCTTTGCGGCAGTCGCGTAGTAGTCCGAGAATCCGCTCTCGTTGAGGTTCCAGCTGTATAGCGCGGCCGACGCGGACAACAGGCCGAACAGCGTCCATTTGGCCCACCGTGGGGTTGCCGCGCGCGGCCTCTCCACCGCGGTGGTTGAGCGCGGCGACGTGCGGAACAGACGGGCCAGTGAGCGCATTCCCTAAATCACGACGCCTGCCTGTGCGAGCGCGGATTCAATCGCAGTTTTGAGGACGAGTTGACCAGCCGCATTTGGATGCAAGTGATCGGCTTGCATTAGGTCGGGGTGACCGAGCAGCGGCGCGCCGAAATCGACGAATTGACCGTGGACGGCGGTGGCCGCAGCGCGCACCTGCGCGTCAATGATGGCGACTTTCCCCGGTGGCGTTCGATCACCCCAAGCCACCCGCAGTGCGATGATGCGCGCAGCCGGAAATTCGGATCGAAGGGTAGCGAACGCCTGATTGGTCACCGCTTGGAGCTGCACATTGTTAGTCCCAAAATCGTTTGCGCTACCGGAAACGATGACAAATTGGGGAGCAAGCGGAGCCCCGGCCGCAATGACACCGGGGAGGTTCGTCTTGCAGTCGGCGGGGGCGACGTGTATGAAACCGGCTCCGTTACAGCTTCGGTCCACGAGGGACCATCTCTGTTGGGTTGCGAGCAGGTCCAGCCAGGATTGACCGGCCGGAACGCCATAACCTTTCATCACGGAATCGCCAATGGCCAACACGATCGGCGCGACGGCAGTTGGCGGCGGAGTGGTCGGGTGGCTAGTCGCGGATGCCCTGGGAGGCGCTGCACGATGCTGTGCGCTTGTTGGTGCGGGCGCCGCGAGCGGGACCAGCGCAACCGCGCCACACACCACCAGAGCACCGAGAGTGACGGCCAAAGTTGTCCTCGATGGAGGGCGCACGTCGGATCAGCCGATCTTGCCGTACTGTCGCCCGCCGTCATCTACTGGAACGCTCGCTGGTTGCGCGGGAACGCCGTCGAGGTCATAACTGATGCTCGTGGTTTGGCCGATTCGGTAGACGATTCGAGAATGGAAAATGAAGCGCAGCGTGAAGCCGACCGCGATGAGAACCGCCTGGACGATCAAGCTCGGAACGACCGTGCTTTCGACGATCACCCACAAGAGCGCGGTTCGGATTGCTGTCTCGGACAGATTGAATGTCATGGACTGGGCAAATCGCGCCCAGGCGCTGCGGCCCTGGCCGCGAAGGTCACCAAAGACAAATCGCTCCTGCAGGAGGAAGTTTCCAACGATCGTGACCAGCGCGGCGACTCCGGCGGCGGCAAGATACCAAACACCCATCGTCTGAAGGAGAGCCATGATGGCGATGTTTGCCACCGCACCGAACGCGCCAATGACGGCGAACGCCGAGAGGCGACCAAACCGAAGTGCCGCAAGCTGAAGAAGGAAACGTATTCCCTCTCGCAGGCTCGCCTTGGATTCGCCGGCATAGCGGGCGGCAAACACGAATGGTTCCTCGGTAACGCGCAGGGAGTTTCGCGCCAGTACTTCCAGGAGAATCTTGAATCCACGCGGCCGAAGACTCTCGAGGTCGATGGACGTCGTGTTGATCGCGAAGAACCCAGTCATTGGATCGGTACAGTCCCGAAGACGGCGGGGGAACATCGCGCGGGTCAGCACCGTGGACGCACTTGAGACCAGATGTCTGATTCCACCGTTGAGACCGTTCGAAGAGCCGCCCTTGACGTACCGGGATGCCACCACGACATCGGCATCCTGAGCAGACCCCGAGACCAGAAGTGCCGGAATCAGCTCCGGTGGATGCTGCAAATCGCCATCCATCACGACGCACCATTCGTTCGACGCTGCGTTCAAACCCGCAACGACGGCTCCGCCGAGACCGCCCTCGGGCGACTCCCTGTGCAGCAGAGTGATGGGGATTGAGGACGTTGCAGCAACCGCAGTAATCACCGCAGGCGTTTCATCTGTCGAGTCGTCGACAAAGATGACTTCGGCCGACAGTCCCTCCAGCGCCGACTCAAGTCGCTCAACGAGCGCCGAGATGTTGAGCGCCTCGTTGAAAGTGGGCACAATCACCGAAACGGATTCGATGGCCGCCCTAGAGGCAACGCCGACCTCTCTTGACGCCCGGGGGCCATCGGGCAGGGAATTCCTCATGTACTTAATGTCCCGCGCTGAACTGACCCTTCGCCCGGCGAACGCCGCTATTCACGGTGAAACTCCTGAAAGTGCACACAGGGATGCTCTCGGGTTCGCGCTTAGTCAGAGGTTCCCCCGGTGCGCGGAGTGGTCTGCGGGATTCATACGCGACTCACACTCGCCACCTACCTGCCGCTCATGTGAGACTGGAATCGTATGTGTGTGGCGTTGCGCAAGGTTCGGGTCGCGAGGCGTTGATGTCCAAAATCGACAGACGTCCGCCGCGATTCGCGCCGCGAAATTCGGCGGACCGTGACCGGGTCGCTCCGCTTGACGGACTTCGGACGATCGCAGTCGCCTTTGTGGTTCTCTATCACCTGAACGTTCCGTACTTCGATGGCGGGTTCATCGGCGTGAACATTTTCTTTGCGCTGTCCGGCTTTCTGATCACCTCAATCCTTTTGCGGGAGCGGCGCGACACCGGCCGCATCGCGCTCGGAGCGTTCTGGTGGCGTCGCGCAATTCGGCTGTATCCGACATTGCTCATCGTCGTCATCGCGGTGTCGAGTCTGTGGACGGTGATCAGCGTGCACAGCAAATCGAACGTCGATGTCGGGACCGACGCGTTGCTCGCTTTGAGTTACAGCGGCAATGTTGCTCGCTGGATTTGGCACAGATCCATGGGACCCCTCGCCCAGACGTGGAGTCTGGCAATGGAGGAGCAGTTTTATCTTGTCTGGCCCCCGCTGCTTGCAATGTTGCTTGCGCGAGGGGCCAGACGCGTACTTCTGTTGTCCACGCTGTCAGCAGCCGTCGTGGCCTCCTCGGTGGGAAGTTGGTTGATGTACAGGGTGCCGGGAGGTGGGGCGACGCCTGATATTTACTTCAGCCCGCTGCTGAATGTGGGTCCCCTGCTCAGCGGGGCAATTCTTGCCCTGATTGTGCAATCCCCGCGAGCCCGCCGGCGGCTAGCCGGTCGGCTCGGTCTATGGTTCACCGCAATCGGTGTCGGCACCCTCGTTCTGGTCGAGCTGACTTTGACCGGAAACTGGACAAAGCAGCCATTCGTCATTGGCCTTGTTCTGCCTGTGGTTGGCGTTGCGAGCACCTTGTTGATTGCTGGCCTCTCGAGTCGCCAAACCGTTCTATCTCGGGTCCTGTCGGTGCACCCGCTTGCCTGGTTTGGTCGACACGGCTCCTATGGCGTCTACCTGTGGCACGTGATGTTGATTGCGTTGATTTTGCCTGCGGTGCCGGGACCGCTTGGGATCCCAGCGGTGATTCTCGCTTCGATCATCATTGCGATCGGAACTCATTACGCGCTCGAGCGCCCACTTCAGGCGCTGAGGAAACGCATCCACCTGCGCAGCGCGCAAGCGATATCCACAGGTCCCACCCGAGTACTGCCTTACGAACTAAGGGAGTCGGACGCGGGCCGCGAGCTCGCCGCAATGGGCCCGGCCCGCTCGCAATTCCGCTAAGCACCAACCCGCCCGCCCGCCCGGCAAGAGCCACGACCGAGCACCGTAGCGGATAGTCTGAAAAGCGAGGAAGCATTCGACGAGGAGCAGGCGTGAGCGAAGATCCGATGCTCGGGCGCGTACTCGCTGATCGATTCGAGATCGTCTCACTCATCGGCAGAGGCGGCATGGCCAGCGTTTACCAGGCGCTCGACACCCTCCTCGATCGCATCGTTGCAATCAAGGTGTTCGCCGTTGACACCTCGGAGGATCGCGCGAGGCTCGAGTCCGAGGTGCGCCTGCTGTCGGGACTCAACCATCCCAACCTCGTCACAGTGCATGATGCCCACTTCGCGGTCGGAGCCGACGACGGTCCCAGCTTCCTCGTCATGGAGTTCGTCAGCGGCAAGACGCTACGCGAATCGATAGCCACGTCGGTGGTTTCAGGCGACCTCATCGTGGCTGTCGCGTCTGGTATCGGCGAGGCCCTACACGTCGTCCACGAAGCGGGGATCGTGCATCGTGACGTGAAGCCAGCAAACATCCTCATCGAAGTGGATGCGCCGACGACAAATGGTGCCCGAGCGAAACTGGCGGACTTCGGTGTCGCGCACTCCCTTGGTTCATCACACCTAACTGCAACGGCGACGGTGATCGGCACCGCGGCGTACCTGAGTCCGGAGCAGGCCGCTGGCGCAGCAATCACGAGCGCGTCAGATATCTATTCACTCGGCCTCGTCTTGTTGGAGTGCTTCACAGGTCAGATGGAATACCCCGGAACCGCCGCGGAATCGCTCGCCGCGCGCCTTGGTCGCGACCCGGAGATTCCGCCTGCGCTGCCGGCGGGGTGGTCCGCGCTTCTGAGAGCGATGCTCGCGCGCGACCCCGCCGCCCGCCCGACGGCGCTCCAGGTGGCACGTCAAAGCGCGGTGCTCGGAAGTGAGCTTGCGGCAATCTACCCAGGCTCGCGCGCCGAGTCTGACGAGGTGCCCAAGACGCGCGTGATGCCAGTGGAAAAGCCAGAGGCTCCCAGCTCCCGCACCGCGCCAACCAGACTAATGACCAGTCAGATGGGACGTTCCCATTCGGAGGCCGCGAAGCCGGCAGCGGAACGTGCGCGATTTCCGAACGGGGTCACGCTGATCGCCCTCGCCGTGGTGCTGTTGGCGGTGGTGATGATCTCGATCGTCCTCGCGCTCTCACAGTCAGCCCGAACGCCGGCCCCTGCGGTCAT
>JAUZFP010000123.1 GCA_030838475.1 Actinomycetota bacterium | reverse complement strand
TCTGCTCCCAGCAGGCGTCCGAACACGACAACACCAACGATCGCGGCGAAGAGCACGACGCCCGCGCCCCCGCCGGAGACGAAACTGGCTCGAACTCGCACCGGCGCCCTCGCGCCCTCCGACATGGTCGACCGCGCGGCCCGCCGCTCGCGCGCGAGGGCAGACGAGATGCGCAGTGGAGCGATCGCCGCCCAGCCGAGTCTTCGCCCCCTGCGCAGGCGTTTCCGGGCGGGCGCAATCGAGCCGGAGAACGCGGTGCCAAATGCGGCGGCAAGCTCACCCCCGATCAGTCCGGGTTGCTTGCGGAGGATCTGCAGGAACGAGCGCAGGATCGCGAGCGGGACGAGCGACAGCCAGATCACCAGCGGCGCGAGTCCGTGGGCGTACACCATGCGCCGGTGGAGCTGCGCCCTTCGCCGAAGCAGGGCTGAGGTGCGAGCGGATACGCTGGTGCGTCCGAAGAGCTCCGGCCCTCCGGCACTCGCGATACGCGCGGCGGGTACGCCCACGACGCGGTGACCGGCCAGGCGAGCCCGGATCGAGAAGTCGAGTGCGGCATCCACCGATGGGAGGCCGGGATCGAAGCCGCCGAGCGCGGTCCAGACCGTGCGGCGCACCAGCATCCCGGACGCGGACACCCCGAGAACGTCGCTCAGGGTGTCGTACTGGGCCTGGTCGAGCTCGTTCTCGACCAGAAGGACGGATGCACCCAGCCTGGTCACCGATTCGCCGTAACGGGAGATCGTGTCTGGGGCGTCCGACCGCATCAGCTTCGGCCCGGCAATAGCGACGGATGGCGCAATCTCGACGGCCCCGAGGAGTCGCGCGAGGGCGTCCGGCTGCGGTGCGCTGTCCGCTCCGAGGAGCCACAGCCAGTCATCGTCGGTGGGCGGCGGCAGCGCGACATGCACCGCGTGGGCGACGCTGGATCCGAAGCTCAGGCGGCCCGAGGCGGTCACGAACTGGGTCGGCGCCGCGGCGGCGAGCATCGCGGCGGTGTCGTCTCGCGAGCCCGCGTCGACCGCGACCAGGGCGTCCGGCCGGCGCGTCTGCGATCCCACCGCACTGAGGGTTCGAGCGAGAAACGCTGCCCCATTCCGGGCAACGAGGATCGCTACGACTCTCGGCTGCACGAGCTAGAGACTAAGCGCGCTTCCGAAGTTTGCGACGTTCCCGCTCCGACAATCCGCCCCAAATGCCAAAGCGCTCGTCGTTTTCGAGAGCGTATTCCAGGCAGTGAACACGAACTTCACAGGACGCGCAGATCTTCTTGGCGTCCCGCGTGGAGCCGCCCTTTTCGGGAAAGAATGCCTCGGGGTCGGTCTGCGCGCAGAGCGAATCCGACTGCCAGGCGAGCGGGTTGTCGGCGAGCTGGTCGGGCTGGCGAACTCCGGGCACGCCGAGCCGAACCGGATCGACGAACCAGTTCTCCGGTGCCGTCGGAACGTACTCGCGACGGGCGGGGGAAGTGGTGACCGCTGCCTGGTGTGCTGCGTTGCGATCCTGCATTCGGTGACTCCCCTAAAACGTTGGCACGTGCTGCTCAAAGCGCGTTAGAGATAATTACACCGGTGTAGTTCCCCCTAAGTCAAGCCGCAGATGATAAATCGTTCGAAGACCCAATCTGGGGTGCAACGCGCCGAAGATCGTAACGATCTTTGTGCGCGCTTCTCGACTTTGGCAGAAACGGGCCGCGTTGCTCTTTACTGCCATCACTGGCAGTATGAAATCGTCCGTTGGATTGCTGCCACCGTCGGGAATGAGGGAAACCGCCATGTTGAAGAAGGTCGTTCTGTTCGCCCTCCCGGGTGTTGCGCCGTTCGAGTTCGGCGTGATCTGCGAGGTGTTCGGCATCGATCGCAGCTCCTCGGGCGGCCCAGCCTTCGACTTCACGATCGCGACCGCCGACCCGGGGCCGGTCCGCACCAGCCTCGGATTCGAGATGACCATCACGGCGGGACTCGAGGTCGCGGCGGATGCCGACATGATCGCCGTACCCGCCCACACGATCAGCGGCGTCGATGAGCGCTACCTCGAGATCATCCGCGCGGCCCACGCGCGTGGCGCCTGGATCCTGAGTGTCTGTAGCGGCGCGTTCGTCCTCGCCGAGGCCGGAGTGCTCGACGGTCGCACGGCGACCACGCACTGGATGCACACGGATCGACTCGCCGCGCAGTACCCCGCGATCACGGTCGATCCCGACGTGCTGTTCGTGGAGGACGGCAGGGTGATCACCAGCGCCGGCACGGCGGCCGGGATCGACGCGGCGCTTCATCTCGTTCGGCTCGAGCACGGCGCCGCGGCCGCGAACGTGATCGCCCGCCGCATGGTCATCCCTCCTCAACGCGACGGCGGCCAGGCGCAGTACATCCCTACCCCGGTCCAGGAGCGGTGCAGCGATTCGCTGGCGGGCGTCACAGAGTGGATGCTCGACAACCTCGCCGAGGATCTCAGCGTCGAGCACATGGCCAGGCGCGCGCTCATGTCATCCAGGACGTTCGCACGTCGCTTCAGGGACGATGTCGGCACAACGCCGGCCGCCTGGCTCAACCGTCAGCGCATCCTGCAGGCGCAGCAGCTGCTTGAGACGACGGAGCTCGGTTTTGAGACCATCGCCCAGCAGACCGGGTTCGGCACTGCGGCGGTGCTGCGCCACCACTTTCTCAAGGTGCTGCAGACGACGCCGACCAGCTACCGCCGTACTTTCGGTGCCCGACTCGCCGGTTAGGTGCGTTTCACCCACCCGCGTTCATCGTCGTGATGATCTTGGTGATCGCCGGCGCGACGGCCGCGAGAGACAACGACACATTGCCGTCCGGGATGAATTCGAGATAATTCGACCCCGCGACCACGTAGACGTGGGCCAGGTCGTTGCCGTTGTATTCGGTGTCCCAGGCCGCCGTGGCTCCCGGAATGCTGACCGCGGTCGCATAGTTCGGAACCGCTGCGGGCGGATTCAGTTTTCCTGCGCCGGGCACGAGGTAGACCTGAAAGCCCAGAATCTTTCCGGCGGACGTATATCCCGTCGGCGACCCCCACTGGCATCCGATCGCCCCAACCGACGTCTGGGCGGAGGTGAACGCCGGGCCGTTGCCGTCGTAGTACGGGTCGACGGCGTGGCCGAAGGCGGGGTAGCCGATCGCCGCCGATGCCGCCGAATGCGCGGCGAGAGCGTCACACGTCTCCGTCTTGACCCAGGTGCCCGGAATCGAGGACGGCGCGACGGGTGGCGCGAAGGCGGAGGTCTTCGCGGTGAACGAGGCGGTCAGTGAGTTCACCGCCGAGAACGCCTGCGCGTACGTGAGGGTCGTCCCGGGCGAGAAGTCGACCGTCAGCCAGTAGCCGTGCGCGACGGCCGCTGCCGAGCAGGTGTCCTGAAATTGCACGGGTCCAGAGTTTGCGTTCTCGCATTTCGGTGCGCTCACCGCTGCACCCGGCAGCGTCGCGGGAAAGATCATCAGGCCGACGTGTTCGCTGTCGCTGTCGGCGTCGCTGTATGAGCAGTCGCGCCCGCCCCCGAGCGCCGTCACGGCCTCGTATGAGCCGACGTACTCGCCGTCCGGATACGGGAACAGGGCCGTCGGTAGTCCGGTCACGGCCTGCGACTGCGCGTCCGTGAAGAACGCGGTGCAGTCACCGTTCCAGGCCGGGAGCCGCGGCTTTGGCGCAGCCGTCCCGTGCTCGCCTGGCACGGCCGTGACGTGTGGGAGGGTGATCGTCGAATCGCCGCCCGGCACGTAGCCCGACGCCGTACATCCGGCGAGAGCGAGGAACAGGGCCGCGGCGGTGAGAATACTGGCGGGTCGGGACAAAGCAGGTGTGTTCACGGCGTGACGCTATCGCGAGCGCTTCGTCCGCCGCATGGGTAATCGGTACCCTATTTCTGCTGCCGGTTGGTCGTGGCAACGAAAACTGTACCGCTGCCCTCGAATTGGAGTTCGCCCTCGTCGGCGGTCACGTAAACGGAATCTCCGCGATCCAACAACACCGAGGACGTGACCCCGCTCACCCGGCACTGGCCGTCGAGACACAACAGGATCGACTCCGCTGCGGGCGAAAAACGCGCGCGCTCCGTTTTGGGCGCCACCACGGCCAACTCGAAGTCGGGCACGTCGGGGCGAAATTCCTCCACGCCGGGGCTCGGTCGGTCGGGCTCGAGATACGACACCGCGCTGGGGTCGAAATCGAGCACGGCGAGAAGTTCGTCGACATCGATGTGCTTGGGAGTGAGCCCCCCGCGGAGCACGTTGTCCGAGGCGGCCATCAGTTCGATGCCAACACCCCGCAGGTACGCGTGAATATTGCCTGCCGGCAGATACAACACCTGACCCGGATGCAGCACAACCCGGTTGAGCAGGAGAGCGATCGCGATCCCGGGATCCCCCGGATACGCCTGCGCCAACTCGCCGATCATCTCGAACTCCGGCTCCGGACGAGCGCGAGCGAGATCGACGATCCGGGACACGAGCGTCTCCACGCCCGCGGATCGTGAGATCAGCCACTCGAAAACCGATCGGAGCTCACCGTCGACGGTAAGCCGCGCCAACAGATCAGTGACGGCGGGATCTGCTCCCAGTTTTAGGAGCAGTTCCCGTGTCTCGGCGACGGGACGAAAGCCGCACAACGCCACGAACTCCGCACTCAGGGCGTAGATGAGCTCGGGCTTGTGCATCGCGTCTTTGTAGTTTCGATTCGAAGCACCGAGGGCAATCCCCTGTTCATTTTCGCGCTCGAATCCGGCTCGCGCCTGCGCGACGGTCGGGTGGGCCTGAAGCGAAAGCGGTGCGTCCGCAGCGAGCACCTTGAGTAGGAAGGGAAGCGTCGTGAGCTCGGAAAGCCGCGTCGCGCCTCGGAAGGCGCGAGGGTCAGCGAGCAGACTGGGCGACCCAGGATGGGTACCCAGCCAGTACTCGGCCTCCGGGTGACCCGATGCCGGCGCCCCCAGCAGGTCGGCGATCGCGGTCTTCGAGCCCCACGCGTAGTCTCGTGGCGTGTTTCGGAGTGGCACAAACATCCGGTCGACTCCTTCGGTGTGGAAAGGCCAAAATACCAACTTCGGGAGACCAACTCCTACGTAACTATGGAGCGACCGGTATCGAGGAAACCGCGACCCGCGGCGAGGCCGACGGACAGTCCCGCATCAACGACGCCTCGAGCCGCGGGTTGGCCGTCCGTAGCGTGACCCGTCCCGGTACCAGCCCGAGGATCGTGCACAGGTCACGATCACCCGTCTCGTGATACTGGAAAGCGAACTTCCGAAGCGCGTTGTTCTGCATCGTCCGGGACTCGAGTTCGATCATCCAATAGTTGACATAGCGTTCGTTGCGCTGATCTGACTGCCAGTAGAGGACCGGCTTGCGTGGGTCACCCGCGTCGAGGATGACGGCGGCGGTCGACGCGCCGCCATCCGGAGCATCGCTGGCCTGCGCGAGCCAGGGCAGCACGCCCACTTGATCGAGCGTCAAGCTCGCCGGCGCTGACAAGCACACAACCGCGGCCATGGATGCGACGGCGATGGACGCGATGAACCGCGATGCCCGGCGAGCAGTCCAGGGCAGGACGACCGCCGGGAGGAGTCCGAGCATCACGACGACAAGTACGCCGACGGAGAGCCACTCGAACTTTAAAGGAAAGTAGCTCCAGAGGTCGGTGCGCGCTCGGTTCTGGAAGAGCAGGACGCCGAGGCCGACGGAGAGAGAGATGGGGACGACAACGCCGACAATCCCCATTCGCTGACGTCCAACGCGAAGAACCAGGGCACCCAACAGCACGCAGATCGCGGCAATGGAGGGGAAGAGCGAGTGGGTAAAGACATAGATCGAGCCGCTGGCCTGAAGGGAGGAGCCCTGACTAAGAAGACTGGGAAGGCTGACCGCGAGCACGGCTACCAGTAACTGCGCCCCGGAAAACAGCAGGAACCCTCGCGACAGCCCGCGTGCGCGGAAGACCGCATGGCGTTGCGTCACAAGCACTGTCACCAGCAGTGCGATGGTCACAACAACCAGTGGGCTCCACACGGTGAGGACGACCGTACTGGCGACGGCCAGGAGCCCGGCGGTCGGGATGGCTCTCCGCTCGGAGTCAAGAGCCAGAAGGATGGCGGCGAACACGATCGGCAAAACCAGCTCCGCGTCGAAGTAACCGTATGCAAGCGTGTTCGTGGTCAGGATCCACGACAGCGGAAGCAGCGACCCGGCGCCGCTCGCAATCATTGCCACCATGAGGCTCGGGCTCGATTTTCGCGCCAGAGCCCCCGCGAGCATCCCCGTCATCACGCACGTGATGGCGATAACCGCTATCTGCAGGGACTCAAACGCAACGATGTCGTGGCCCAACAGGGTCGACGCTGGCACCCCTCCGCGACCGGGTGCCATGAACACCGCGAGTAGCGCGGATGGAAGCGGCACGGGGTTTTCATCCGGACCGATCACAATTCCGGAGCTCCGCGTGACTGCGCGAGCGTAGAGCAGATAGCTCGCGGCATCCCCGTGCATCGCCCAGGACAGGCCGGACACCGGCCGAATGATTGCGGTGCCGATCGAAATCACCAACCAGAACGCTGCACCAAGAAACGCTGGAAGGTGCCGCGACATTTGTCCGCGCGGGCGCGGCGGCATCGTGCCGGGGCTTACCGCAAGGAGACCTGCCCCCAGCAGTCCTGCCGCGGAGATCACCACATCGACGGACAGCAGCATGGGCAATCGGGCGGCCGCCGTCACAACGAGCACGACAAGGAGTAGAAAGATACCGGCGAGCCAGACGCGGGCGATCGCGTTCAGTCCGGCCCCGCGCCGTACTGCCAGAATCAGCCAGGGCAGCGCCGCGAGACAGACAGCTATCCAGACCGGAGCTCCAACCAGGGTGAACCCCGCCGCGACAAGAATCGCGAGTCCGAGGCCAACGGGGAGGATCCGCGCGGCAAGTGGAATCGGCGTCGTGCGCAGGGGTCGAGACACGCAATCCCTTCGATCAGGAGCGCTCCGGCCCCGCGCCAATAGTACGGCCCGTCGCGATTCAGATAGCCTCGTGGACATGCCGAATAGCCGCGTGCAACCGTCAGGCGGGGTCGTCTCGGCCGCGGGTTCGGCATGACGCTCGACATCCTGATGCCCTTCTACGGGCGCTTCGATCATCTGCGGGCCGCGGTTACCAGCGTTCGGGCACAGACCAGTGACGATTGGCGACTGGTCGTTCTCGATGACGCCTACCCGGATACCGAGCCGGGGCAATGGGTATCCGAACAGGACGACCCGAGAGTCGAATATCGCAGGAATGAGCACAATCTTGGGGTCAGCGGTACCTTCCGGCTTGCCGCCAGTCTCGCGACCTCCGAGTACGCCGTCATCATGGGATGCGACGACGTAATGTTGCCGGACTACGTCGCCACCGTCCGGGCTCTCGCCGCCCGATTTCCGACGGCTGCGATTATCCAGCCGGGCGTCCGGGTCATCGACGAGAACGGTGCTCCGACCCGCCCCTTGGGCGACCGAGTGAAATCGCTCCTGCGGGTGGCAGGCCGGAAGCCCGCCCTCTATGGCGGCGAGCGTCTGGCGCGCAGCCTCCTTCGCGGGAACTGGACCTACTTTCCCTCCCTGTGCTGGAGAGTCGACGCTCTTCGCGCCCACGACTTCAGGACCGATTTCGATGTCGTGCTCGACCTCGCTCTGCAACTCGAAATCATCGCAAGCGGCGGATCAATGCTCGTCGACGATGGGGTGTGCTTCCTCTACCGACGCCACCCCGCGAGCGTGTCGTCCTGGAAAGCCACCGACGGAACACGATTCGTACAAGAGGCTCAGCTCTTCGACGAGAGCGCACGCTCGTTTCGACGTTTGGGCTGGAACGCCGCCGCCCGCGCAGCGCGGCTCCACCTTACGTCCCGACTCAACGCAGCACTCCAACTTCCGGGCGCATTGCTCTCCGGACGGCACGACGATCGGATTCTCCTGACCCGACACCTGTTCGGGCGTACTTCGAGATGATCGGCTCATTCCACCGCTCCGGCTAAGCAGAAGCCCCCTCGTCGGGAGCTAGGCTCATTTCCCATGCCTCACGTAATGGTCGACCTCCTCTCGTACACCGGGACGAAGGGTGGCATGGAGACCTATGCGCGGGAACTGTACCGAGAACTGCAACACACGACTTCGGAATTCACATTCGTCGGCCTCGCCAGCTCCGAGGGCTACCTTCTCGATAGCTCCTGGTTTCCGGGCGAGATGGTCAACTCGGGCATTAGCGGTGAGAACCGCTTCGACTGGGCGAGAGGCGAACTGTTCGGCGTGTCCCGTTGGGCAAAGCGCCTTCGCGCCGACCTAATCCACTGCCCGGCAACTCTCGGCCCGGCACGATCATCGATTCCCGCGGTTCTCACCATGCACGACATGCTCTACTTCAGCCACCCCGAGTACATGTCGACGCCGCTGTACACGGAGCCCGTCAAGTGGATGGAGAAAAGGGCGGCTCGGAATGCTTCCCGTATTCTGACCGACAGCGAATCGTCCGCCCGCGAAATCCTGAAGTATTTGAAGGTGGATCCGGCGCGACTCGAGGTTGTTCCTCTCGCCGGGACAGTGACCGGGCCGCTCACGAACCGTCGGAGTGCTCGTCGGAGTGATCTTCTAATCGCGGTCGGGAATCGGCGCCCACACAAGAACTTCGAGGGCCTCATTCGAGCACTGGCGCTGGTCGACGAGCCCGTGCGTCCCACCCTCGTCGTGACCGGCAGTCGCGGAGACGATCCCCTGCTCCCCGTCGTGAGGGAACTCGGTCTCGAACGATGGGTCGACCTTCGATCCTGGGTGAGCCCGGAGGAGCTGGACGAGCTCTACGCAACGGCGAGCGCGCTGGTTATGCCATCGTTCGAGGACGGTTTCTGCCTCCCGGCGCTCGAGGCGATGCTCGTAGGGCTTCCCGTGATGCTGTCCGGAATTCCGGTCTATCGGGAAGTCGGCGGCGACGCGGCCGTGTACTTCGACCCAACCGATATCCGATCGATCGCCGAGGCCATCACCCGGGTGGTCACCGACGAGGCCCTCCGGAAGACCCTGACAACAGACGGTTACATACAAACTGCTCGATTCACCTGGGCAAAAGTTGCCGCTCAGACGCTTGACGGATTCCGAGTCGCACTCGCCCACCCTCGCCGATAGGCCACGGCAGAATCGGATAATCTCGTGCTCATGCCGACAAACCGAAAACTGTTGAGCGTCTTCGCTGTCGTCGTGTTTTTCACCGTGCTTTCCGGCGACACACTTCGCTATGGGCTCACCTGGTACGGCTGGGGGGCCGTTGTTCTCGTCATTTTTGCGATCAGCCTGACCCTGGTGATTCGGGGCCGACGGAACTGGCGATTCTCGGGCCTGCCGTTTCCGCTGCTGGTATTTCTCGCCCTGACCGTTCTCTCCATAGCCTGGTCCGACTATCGCAACTACACGATCGTGGCATCATTCCTCGCGATCGTCACCGTTGTCGGGGCGCTCGCGCTGAGTATCACTTTCACCCTGTCTGAACTGGTGCGACTGCTCGGGCACGCCCTGCGGATCATTCTCGCGGGCTCAATCCTCTTCGAATTGGTCGTTGCGATTTTTGTTCGTCATCCGTTTACCCCGTGGTGGACCGACTACGGGTCCCAGAAAATTCATGCCGCCGAGTACTGGTCGCGGGACCTGCTTTTCAAGGGCGGGCAGATCCAGGGAATCATGGGCAACTCGAACCTGCTCGGGTTTGTCGCGCTTCTCGGCCTGATCATCTTCGCAATTGAGTTCGTCTCGCGCTCGACGCGGCGCGGATGGAGTGGCCTGTGGGTCCTCGTTGCGATTATCGATCTCGCATTGACGCGATCGGCGACCGTCGCCGTGGTCGCCGTGGTCGTTGCCGCCTCGTGGATCGTGATTGTGTTGATTCGACGAGCAAGAACCGCGGGCGGGCGCAGGACGGTCTCGATCGTGTCGCTCGTCGTCGTTGTACTGGGTGCCATCGTCGCCTTTCTCCTCCGCGAACCGCTCCTGCGTCTCCTCAATAAGAGCAGCACCCTCACCGGGAGGACGGGGATCTGGCACGAGGTGATCGTGCTCGCGAACCAGCGACCGGTGGTTGGCTGGGGGTGGATCAGCTACTGGGTTCCTGATCTGGCGCCGTTCGCGCGCCCCCAGTTCCGAATCGGCGGCATTCAATATTTGCAAGCTCACGACGCCTGGCTGGACTTGATGCTTCAACTCGGCGTTGTCGGACTTGTCGTCTTTGCCCTGCTCGCGCTGAGCACGCTCGTTCGTGCATGGCTGATGGCGATTGATCGGCCAGGACTACGGCGAGGCCCCACCCCCGCTTTCGATCCCGTGACCCTTGTCCCCGTTCTTATCGTCGTCGCTCTGCTGGCTCAGAGCGTCACCGAGAGTCGGCTGCTCATCGAGTATGGTTTTCTCCTGCTTTCTCTCTTCGCAATAAAGACGAAGCGACCAGATCCGGTAGTGGTGGGATAGCGGTGGCTCGATTGTCATCTCACCCGGGTCGCGAACTCGCGACCCTCATGCTCAGTTCTCCGCGGCTGTCCGCTGCGCTGACGACCACCATCGTCGGGGCGGGAGCGTTTTCTTTCGCCCTTCATCAGTTGCTGGGCTGGGCCGGATTCATCGCCGTGCTGGTCGGACTAGTGGTGCTCGCAGTGCTGTCGCTTGTCGCGCAGTGGCGCGAGATTGGCTGGAGGGGGCTGCTCCCCATCTCGCTTCTCGGCTTCATCGGCTGGGCGTGCATTTCATTTGTGTGGAGCCAGTATCACTGGGCCAGCGTCGCCGGCATCTCGTACCTATTGGCCTTCACCCTCCTCGGGATATATGTCGCACTCGCGCGGGACACGATTCAGATTGTTCGATCGTTTGGCGACGTTCTGCGAGTCGTGTTGGCTGTATCCCTGTCGATGGAGATCCTCTCGGGCATACTCATCGACACACCTATCCACTTCCTCGGGATCACGGGCCGTCTGGATGAACTCGGTCCGATCACGGGAGTGCTCAACACCTCGGACCAGCTCGGTCTCGTTTCGGTCATCGCGTTGATCACCTTTGGCACGGAAATGCGGACCCGGTCGGTCTCCCGCGGTTTGGCGTTAGGGTCCCTCGCTCTCGGCGTGGTCTCGTTACTGCTCTCTCGCGCGCCACTCGCATTTGGCGCGATGCTTGTCGTCGCAGCAGCGGCGGCCGTTCTGTATGGGCTCAGGCGCGCGCCCGACACGTCGCGCGGCTTGTGGCAACTCGGCGTGTTCGGCCTCGTCGCGACGGTGTGCGCGTTGGCGTGGATATTTCGCAGCCCGATTGTCACGGCATTCAATGCCGGGGGTGCCCTGACCTATCGCCTGGGCGTCTGGAGGGGGGTGTGGACGCTGACCCAGTCGAGGGCGCTGCTCGGCTGGGGCTGGGCGGGTGCCTGGCCGGTGACCGCTTTCCCATTCTCAACCTTTGCGCCCGCCGGCGGACGCTTCCCCGGATCCGCGCTCAACGCATATCTCGACGTGTGGTTCCAGTTGGGAACGGTTGGCTTCGGACTGTTCCTGGTGTTTCTCGGACTCGCCTTCACGCGGTCCTGGCTTCTGGCCTCACGACGCAGAAGTGTCGTATTCGCATGGCCGTCCCTCATTCTTGTTGCCCTTCTCATTGGGGCACTCGCCGAGAGTTCTCTGCTCGTGGAATTTGCATGGCTCACCCTCGTGGTGTGCTCGGTCAAGGCGTCCCGAGAACTCAGTTGGCGTCGAGCATTCGAATCGGTGACCCTCCGAACGCAGGTTGAGCGCGAGTAGGCGCCTCCTAGTGCGCGCGACGGCGCGCAGCCAACCACGTCCCGTGCACCGCGAGACCGACCAGTGGAGCAATGATCAGCGCGATCTCGACTCGCTCAAGAATGCCAAGGGGAACGGCCATCAACAGCACGGTTACGGCGGCGGCCGCGACCCATCCGAGTGAGTAGACGAAGTGCCCGGATTGCGCAAGAACACCGGAGCCGGTAATCGTCAAAGCCCCAACGAGCGCGGAGGATACGACCAGGACCGCCAGGAGACCACCGCCGAGCGTCGTGTGGCCACCCGAGACCCAGGCCAGAATCGCCGGCCCAATCCACCATGCCAATGCCGCGAGCGCGAGGCCGATGGCCACCAAAACCCCTACGGCGATTGCGATCGCAGTGCCGGGCGAACGGCCGTGATCGCGAAACCGCACGAGGAAGAAACTCTGCAACGCCATCACCGTGACGATGAGGGGGGCGCGCGTGATCGTGATCGCGAATATCAGCGAACCCACATATGCGGATGACGAGCCCCGCCCCGCAACGCCGACCAGGAGCGGAAAGCCGCTGATCAGGATGGCCGTCGACGCGGAGGCAAGCACGGTCCTGGCCACGTTCCACGTCAGCTTCCGATAGCCGACATCGATGTCGCTGCGGCCGACGAATCCGCCTCGAATGAATCTCCAGAGGAGGAGCAGGGCCATCGGAAACGGCAGAGCAGCTGCCCATGCGACGAGCGGAACACTCCTCGTGAAGAAAAAAACTCCGAGGACCAGAACGAGACGAAGCAGTCCGTCGACGACAATAAGCAGCGCGATGCTCCGCCACTGCGCGACGCCGTAAAGGGATCCCGCGAGCGTCGCCACGAGAACGTACGCGGCGGCACCGACGGCGAGTGGCCAAACCAAATCTCCGGCGTCTCGCGCGAAGACGAGTTTTGCCCACAGGGGGGAAGTGGCGACGATCGCGACGAAGAGCAGGGCCGCGAACGCGATCGCGAAATTTCGTGCGCGACTCGCGCGGACGCGCGATCCGAACTCGATCGGATATGTCGAGCGCGTGATTTCTTGCTGGATGCCAGACAGGGCCCCAACGACCAGGTAGAGAGTTGCCCAGAAAATCGCGAAGAGCTTGTAGTCAGACGCGCCAAGGAGGCGAAACACCGCGAAGGTCACCGCGTAACCGGCGAGCCCCGAAATCACCGTCGCCCCCACGATCAGGAGAGCCCCGCCCTGAGCCCTGCCGACCGGTGACTCGGTCATCGCGCGACCGCCCATTCACCCACGAACGGCCTCCCTCTCACGACTACGCGAGACCGTCGAGCGTTTCGCGCAGCAGGTCGAGGCTTGACTCCACTGGAAAGTGGTGGTTTCCCACGAACAGTCCGTCGTCGTGGATCTTGTCGGCCGCCGGTAGGGCATTCGGGACTACCGACGGGAGGTATTTCATGACCGGGTTGCGGGTGAAGTTGCCGGCAACAATGGGACGAACCTCGATGTCGACCGAGGCCAACGCGTCGACAACTTCCCGACGTCGACCTGCGAGCGTGCCCTCGAGTACGAGCGAGAACCCAAACCAGCTGCTGCGGCCCACCTCCCTCTGTACACGCACCGCGTCGAAACCCTGCATGAGGGCAAGGAAATAGGCCGCGTTCGCCCGCCGTCCAGCGACGAGCCCCGGTACCTTCTTCAGTTGCTCGATACCGAGCGCACCGGACATCTCGAGCGGTCGGACGTTGTAACCCGGAAGCACAAATCGAAATAGATCGTCGAAGCGGTCGCCCGTCTTGTCATGCACGAGGTTCTTGTCCGGAAGTTCTCTCGTCCAGCCGTGGGCACGAAGCGACACGAGCGTCTGATGCAGTCGCTCGTCGTCAGTCAGGATGACCCCACCCTCCATCGTCGAGATGTGGTGCGAAAAGAACGCGCTGAACGTGCCCATGGCTCCGAATGTGCCCGCGGCCTTCCCCTCGAACTCGGCACCGAGCGACTCACAGTTGTCTTCCAACAACAGCATCGAATGCTCGGTCGCCAGGGCGGTGAGCTGGGCAAAGTCGTTCGGGTTACCGAGGAGGTTGACTGCGAAGATCGCCTTCGTCCGCGGCCCGATTGCCTCCCGGGCCAGACCGAGGTCCATGTTGAGGGTATCGAGATCGATATCGACGAACTTGAGAATGAGCCCGTACTGCTGCAGCGGATAGTACGTGGTCGCCCATGACACGGCCGGAACCAGAACCTCATCGCCCGCATTCAGGTCAATCTCCGGGTCGAGAACGGCCGCGGCAATGGCGAGGAGGTTCGCCGAACTCCCCGAATTGACCATGATTGCGTGCCGCGAGCCGAACGCCGCCGCAAAGTCCTGCTCGAACTGGGCAACCAGCGGGCCCATGGTGAACCGTCCAGCAGCGATGACGGCGTTCAACGCGGCGTACTCTCGGTCGTCCCAGGACGAGGTTGCGAGAGGAAGACCGCTCAGCGGCTCCGGGGTGGGTGTCATTTCACAACTCCTGGTTGTGCCGCGAGAAACGATTGATAGGCAACCGCCATGCCGTCAAGCAACGAGGTCTTGGGCTTCCAGCCGAGTGATCGAGCGACGGTCGAATCCAGAAGTCTCTGCTGCATGCCAGCGGGCCTTGAGACATCGTATTCGAAGGAACCCGCGTATCCGATGACCGTTTTGGCGGCTTCATAATATTCGGTCACGGTATGGTCGTGACCAACGCCGAGGTTGATCCAGCGCGGCCAGGCCGAGAGACTGCCAACCTGATCAACCAGCCAAGACGCGAGATCAACGGAATAGGTGAACTCACGTCGCGCCGTTCCGTCTCCCCAAATCAGCACGGCGGGGGCGGTGGCCACGTGCGCCGCGTGCACCTTCGCTAACGCTGCGGCTATGAGGTGCCCATGCGATAGCGAGTGGTCGTCGCCCGGGCCGTAAAGGTTCGATGGAATTGCCGTGCGGTAGGTCAGTCCGAACTCTTCACTGGCATATTCGCACAGCTTCATTCCCGCGATTTTGGCGATCGCGTACCCCTCATTTGGACGCTCCAGGGGCGCTGCCAGAACGTCGTCCTCGATGAATGGCTGCCGAAATGATTCGGGATAGATGGCTGCGCTCCCGATGTTGAGCACCTCGGGAACGGCGAGATCGAGTGCTGATCCGAGCACGCTGCCGTCGATGAGGAGGTTCTCGATGAGGTACCGGGTTGGGTGCTCCAGCTTTGCCGCAATTCCGCCGACGACGGCCGCCGCGTGGATGAGCGCGTCGGGGGCGATTGTTCGCATCGCGGTGAGCGTTGCGGCCCGGTCGGTCAGGTCGACGTCGTCTCGCGTCAGAGTCAGCAATTCGTCGTGCGGTCTCTGAGTTCGCCAACACGCGGCCAGGCTCGAACCGAGCATGCCACGGCTCCCGGTGAGAAGTACGCGCACGGAGGACTAGCTCTGAACCACGTCGACGTATGGCGCACCCTCGGTAGCGAGGGCAGCGATGTCGGCGTCGACCATGATCTGGGCGAGCCGAGGCGTCAGAACCTTGGGGGTCCATCCGAGCACGTCACGAGCCTTGCCGGGATCGCCGACCAGTGCGTCAACCTCAGTCGGTCTCAGATACCGCTCATCGAAGCGGACATACTTCTCCCAGTCGAGGCCAGCGTGCTCGAAGGACAAGCCGAGGAAGTCCTTGACGGTGTATGCGGTGTTCGTCGCGAGGACGTAGTCGCCGGGCTCGTCGTGCTGGAGCATCCGCCACATCCCCTCCACGAACTCGGGCGCGTATCCCCAATCCCGCACCGAATCGAGGTTGCCCATAAACAGTTCCGTCTGCGTGCCGGCGGCGATGCGGGCGACCGCCCGAGTGATCTTGCGCGTGACAAACGTTCCACCGCGCCGGGGTGACTCGTGGTTGAAGAGAATTCCGTTACACGCAAAGATTCCGTAGGCCTCGCGGTAGTTGCGTGTGATCCAGTACGAGTAGACCTTCGCGACACCGTACGGTGAGCGCGGATAGAACGGGGTCTGTTCGTCCTGCGGAGGTGGGGCCGCGCCGAACATTTCCGAGCTGCTCGCCTGGTAGAAACGAGGAGTAACACCCGCGGAGCGGATCGCCTCAAGTAGACGGACGGTGCCAAGACCCGTGGTCTCCCCCGTGTATTCGGGCTCGTCGAAGCTGACCCGAACGTGGGACTGTGCGGCGAGGTTGTAGACCTCGTCCGGCTGGATTTCGTTCAACAGCGTGACGAGGCGAGAACCATCACTGAGGTCGGCGAAATGAAGGAAGAGCCGCTGAACCTTTTCGTGCGGGTCCTCGTAGATGTGGTCGATGCGAGCCGTATTGAAACTCGAGGATCTGCGGATAAACCCGTGTACCTCGTAGCCCTTGGAGAGCAGCAGTTCGGCGAGGTAGCTGCCATCCTGGCCAGTGATGCCCGTGATGATTGCGCGCTTTGCTCGCTGCTGCGTCATGTTGCGTGTCCTCTGTCGTTGCGCTGCCAGATTGGCGCATGCCAGTCTATCCGAGCGCTGAATCGAGACTTCCTGTCCAACCGCGCGCCGGTTTCAGCGAGCCGTGAACAGCTCGTCGGTAGTATCAAGACCGTGACTGACCCGTACGCGCGCACGCTGATCGTGATGCCGGCGTTCAACGAAGTAGCCTCCGTCGGTGCGGTGGTGAGTGAGGTCTTTGCCGCCCTTCCGGGAGTCACTGTGCTTGTTGTTGACGATGGATCGCGGGACGACACGGCCGCCGTGGCCATGGCGGCGGGGGCACTCGTCGCGCGACTGCCGTTCAACCTCGGCGTTGGTGGCGCCATGCGGCTCGGCTTCCGCTATGCACTCGAGAACGGCTTTGACAGTGCCGTACAGATCGACTCGGACGGACAACACGATCCTGCGGCGGTCCCATCCCTTCTCGCCGAGTTGGCAAACGCCGATCTGGCGATCGGTGCCCGGTTCGCCGGCGAGGGCGACTACCGGGTGCGAGGGCCGCGACAGTGGGCGATGACAGTCTTCGCGCACATTCTTAGCTCGATCTCCCACACACGGCTCACCGATACCACGTCGGGATTTCGCGCGTCCGGGCCGAATGCCATCCGGCTCTGGGCCGAGTACTATCCGGCCGAATACCTCGGCGACACGATAGAGGCACTAGTTATCGCCTCTCGCTCCGGTCTCATCATTCGTCAGGTTCCCGTGTCCATGCGACAGCGGGCGGGCGGCGTCCCGTCGCACAACCCGTTCAGGTCGGCGGCGTATCTCGCCCGAGCCGGCCTGGCATTAGTCTTCGCCCTCATTCGGCCACGTTCGTCATACCGTCTGGGAGGTACCCCGTGAGCGTCGTGAGTTACATATTCGGCATCCTTTCCGCCGTACTGATCCTCGCCGTCGTCGTCGAGATGCTGCGTCGCCGACGCCTGCGCGAGCGGCACGCCGCGTGGTGGTTCATCGCGGGTCTCCTTGCGCTGGTCGCCGGGGTATTCCCCGCCACGCTCGAGTGGGCAGCGCATCTCCTCGGCATCGAGGTGCCGATCAACCTCGTGTTCTTCGTCAGCATCGCCATCCTGTTCCTCGTGAGTCTGCAGCACAGCGCCGAGGTCACACAGCTGGAGAGCAAGACGCGCGCTCTCGCCGAACGTCTCGCGATCGTCGAACTGGAGCTCAGTCGTTCGCGTCCGGACAAACCGAAGGTCTAGCTTCGCCAGTCTCACCTTGCCTTCCGTCGGTAGTATCAGTTGGCCTGCTCTTCGAGTAGCCGACGAAGAGACCACCGGAGACTTGTGAAGCCAGTGCGCGGAACGATTCACACACCAGCGAACAAGGGCATGCGCGAGCGAGTCGAGTGCTATCGGAAATTCGTCGCTCCCCGACCGGATGGGTTGCCTCCGGTGCGGACGATTGTTGCATTTCTGATCCTGCTCGCCACCGTCGGCATCGTTCTGGTTGCTTTCGGCGTCAATGGAACCTCGTCGGGCGCGTTGTACAGCGCATTCTCAACGGGCAATGATCCACGCCTCCTTGCAGGCCATCCCGAGCAAATTCGTTCGGACGAGTGGAGCGTTGGAGTACCGTGGACGATTTCGCAGATACAGCGCGGACTCCCGGCCGTCAGCAACGCGTTCCCCGGGGGCGCCGACGCCGACATTCCCTTCGGCTTACCCAGTCACGAACTGGTCACAGTCCTTGAGCCCCAGAATCTCGGATTCCTCTTTCTGGACGCCGGTCGGGCGTATGCCTTCAAATGGTGGCTTCCCGGGCTGGCACTTATCGGTGCCGCATTCGCCCTCATGGTTTCGCTCCTTCCCCGTCGCCCCATAGTCGCTGCGACGCTGTCGGTTGGCTTTTTCTTCAGTCCGTTCTTTCAGTGGTGGTATGAGCCGTCGTCGCAGTGGCCTGTGGTGTGGGGTGCAGTCACGATCACCGCGATCATCTGGGCGCTCAAGTCGACGTCACTGCGGGCGCGAATCGGTTGGGCAATCGCTGCCGGCTACCTAACGGCTGCCATGGCCGTCGGGCTCTACGCCCCGTTCATTGTTCCGGTCGTTTACGTTGTCCTATTTGCGGGAATCGCACTGCTGATCAACGGGCGGCGTGGCGGACTCGCCTGGCGATCGGTAGCTCTTCGGCTCATCCCGATTGCGATCGCCGGTGTCGTCGGTGGCGCGGTCGTGCTGCTGTGGTTGCGTACGAAATCAGTCGTCGTCGCCAGCTTCCTCGGTACTGTCTATCCCGGTCATCGACTGACGCCCACCGGCACACGGGACTACCTGTCGGTAGCCCGCACGATCGGCTCTTCCTTTTCCGAGTCGCTCCAAAACGAGGCGGGATTCCTCGGCATAAACTCATCCGAGGCTTCAACGTTCTTCCTCATGGGCGCCTTCCTCTTGCCTGTCGGGATTTGGATTGTGGTGCGTCGTCGACGACGGCATCTCGCGCTCCCGTGGTTGACCATCGGACTCTTCGCGTTTCTGGTGCTCGCTCTCGTCTTCATCTTCGTTCCCGGCTGGGATGCGGTCGCCCACCTGATGTTTCTCGACCTCACAAACGGCACCCGGATGCGAGTAGGTATCGGGCTGGCATCCTTTGCCCTCGTTGGATCGATCGTGGCGGATCTCGACAACGACAACGCGACAGCGCCCCGCCGCGTCGCCTGGTTTGGGGTTGGGATATTTGCCCTCTCTCAGGTGGGCATCGCCGCAGCTGTGGACGCGGTCCAGGGGGCGGCTCGCCTCTGGCAAGGATCGCCATTCTGGTTAGCGTTTGTCGTGCTCTCGTGCGCCGCCATCTACCTGGTTGCCCGCAAACGAGTCCTTTTGGGCGTCGCGATCTTCCTGGTGATCTCCGTTTGGAGTTCAGCCGGGGTGAATCCGGTTTACGTTGGCATCTTGGACCTTCGAGTCACCGCGGTGTCGCGCGCAATCGTGCGAATCAATACCGTCGACCCGAAGAGTTGGGTCGGCGTTGGTGGCCTCCTCGAGAACTCCCTCCTTCTGGAAAGCGGAGTCACCGCGTTCAATGGGACGCAGGGTGCACCCTCGCGGACGATGTGGCGGGAGGTTGATCCTTCGGAGCGGTATGTCGCGATGTGGAATCGACTTGGCGCGGTCGAGTGGGTAAGCGGACGCGGTGAGCCGGTTGTTTCAAATCCTGCGGAGGATGTCATCCAGGCGACATTCGATGGATGCTCCCACTTCGCCCAAGCTCACGTCGGTTATGTGCTGTCGAGCCTTGCGCTGCATTCACCGTGTCTTGTACTGAAGTCGAAGTACGCGATCCCAGGGTCGGAACTCTCGATCTACGAGGTCACGTCGTTGCCCTCGGAGACGCCCGCCGGCTGAAACAGATCTCGGAGAATGTCTCCGGTGCCCCGTCCGAACAGGGCGTATCGTCCGGTCGCGACCTCACGCAGTACCGGTCGCCAGCGCTTCACTCGGCGCGATTGCAGCGTCGAACGGAATCGCAGGTGCTCGACCTTGCCACGAACCAGTTCCAAATCCTTTGTCGAGACCTCGCCACCCATTTGCTCTAGTCGAGCAAGCAGTACCCGCGACCTTTCCAGAAGGTAGGCGTTGCGTCCGTCGCGGGGCTCAAGGACCCGATTCACCCGACCCATGAAGTTCAGCTTCCTGACACCGATCTCGTTGGTCCCGTGCTGTCGATAATCTATGAGTTGCTCCGCAAGGAAAGTCAATCCGCCCGACGTCGCGGCGACTACGGCGAGCCATTCATCGTGCACCCATGGTGCCGGGAACGGCACGGCGCGTTGCACGAGTTCGCGGCGCACGATAGTCGTCGCCCCTGTGACGAGATTCCTCCTCAGCAGGGCACCGAGACCGCTGCCGGAGCTGACAGCTTCACGCTCGGCGGGGCTGACGTCGAGCGCCTCAAAGAGCGAATAGCCCAGCGGCTCTCCATTCGCATCCACGAGTCGAGCATCCGAGTACAGCAGATCGATCTCGGGCCGCGCGTCAAGGACCTCGACCGCAGCGGATAGTCGATTCTCGTGCCACGCGTCATCCTGGTCACACAGGGCAATGAGCTCGGAGCTACAGCTGCGAAGCGCCTGTTCGAAATTCGCGGTTACGCCGAGCGGCTCAGGATTTTGGATCAGAAGGAGGCGCGGGCGCCTTCTTCCGGCGGCTCCGTCGAATGCCGCACGGACGATGGGAACGGTCTCATCGGACGAGGCGTCGTCAGACACCACAATTTCATCAGGTAGCAGCGTCTGAGCGAAAATACTCGCCAGCTGCTGCTCGAGATGACTCGCACCGTTTCGGGTGCAAAGCGCCACAGATATTGTCACGGTCACCTGGCCAACGAGCCAGCCTTTCTCGGCAGAGGGTGAATCATGCGGAGTCTAGCAAGGCGTGCGCAATCGGTTCGTCTCGCCGTCCCTTCGAGGAAGAGGACACTTCCTGCCCCCTACAATTGACGGGTGGGACACCGCCGTAGCGCGGTGGGGTCCACCCGGTCAGGTATTCGTCAATCCTTGTGGCATCTCGGTGTCGGCATCGTTAGGAATTAACATGGCAGACAACCTGGCCTCGTCGGCCCGCGGTGTGCCGAGAGCACGGTGGCGCCGCCGGCTCGTTGCGATCGCCGATTGGCTCTACGGACCGGATGAGCAGCCGACACGATGGTGGCGCGTCTATCCCGGATTCGTTGCACTCCTCGGTGCGGGAACCCTTGTCATGTTCTTCCGAATCCCGGGACCGGCGAGGAATGTGCTGTGGGCCGAGGATGCGTCGATCTTCACGACGGGCGCGTTGCAAAACCATCCGTTCGGTTCCTTCTTTGTACCGTATGCCGGGTATATGCAGGCCTTCCCTCGACTGGCAGCTCTCGCGGTGGTGCACGTTGTTCCGTTAACCTATTTGCCGCAAGCTCTGGCGTTGGTTGCGTGCGCGATCGCCGCGTTTGTCGCGGCGCTCATCGTCCTGCTTCTTCGCCCTCGCATGCCAGCTCTCCTCCCTCGACTGGCGATCTGGCTGGGAATCGTTACTCTCCCGATCGCGGGCATTGAAGTGAACGGCAGTATCGCGAATTCGCACTGGTACCTCATGCTCGCGCTGTTCGCGATTGTGGTGACCCGGCAGCACAGTGCCACCATGATTGCGCTTAGCGGGGTGACCGTGAGCCTCGCCGTCATGAGTGATACGCTCGCCGCGCTCGCGCTGCCCCTGATTCTGCTGCGGTTCCTCGCGTTGGAAAATCGGCGGCAGTTGTGGATTCCACTGGTCTATGTGGGCAGCCTGGTGGTGCAGCTCGCAGTAACCTCAACAACTCACCTGGCGATCGCCGACGGTCGGCCAGTCCTCGCGCCATTCCTTCGAGCAATGGGCTTTCGGGTGTTCCTGGCGACGCTCGCCGGTGAGTCACACACCATCACGTTCTATCAACGTTTCGGCCTGATCACTCTTATTGGAGCGACGGTGGTGGCAATTGTCGCGCTCGTATGGGCTGTTTCGCGTGGCGGCCAACTGGGTGGTCTTGCCGCAATCTCATTTCTGGGCGCGGTGGTGTTCTTCTCCGTTGCCGCGTGGATTCGATGGCTGCCGCAGTATGACCCCAATGTTAACGACGGGTGGGGAAGCAGTCGCTACTCTGTGGTGCCAATTTCGCTGCTTATCCTGATGTACTGTGCTGCGATTGAAACGTGGCGGCAGCGACGAAACGGGCGAATCCTGCCCTACATCCCGCTTGTCGCATTCGTTGCCCTGCTCGCCGCGATTGCGATTCCGGATTTCACCGCGACGGCGCGGAACGCACCCCAGACCTGGACGTCCGAGATAACTCACGCCCGTCACGTGTGCGCGAACCTGTCACAATCTCATGAAGTAGACCTCGCGGCAGCCCCCTCCGGCTGGAAAGTAACCGTCTCGTGTGGCCAATTGGAAGGCAAGTAGTTGACCAGTCCAGTCGGAATAGACGAGTCCCCCGTGAGCGATGCAAACGATCCGGACGCCTCCCGGCGCGGATCTCGCTGGCTTGTCGCCTTCAGGCGCACACTGGCCGCTCAGCCGGCGGGCATCGTGGCGCTACTGGCGCTGGCCATCTGGATCACATGCACTACCCCGGTCCACGCGCCCACCACTACGCTCGACGGGAGCTGGAGCAATGGCCTGAATTGGGCCATCCTGACTGGCAAGCAATTCGGTCGCGACATTGATTTCACTTACGGGCCCTGGGCAAATCTGGACACGACGAGCATTCTCTCGCTCCGACTATTCCTCCCAGCGGTTGTGGCGACGGTCATCACCGGTGTTGCTTTCGTCGTCCTTGGCTGGCGGCTACTTCGCCGTTGGTTAGGACCGTATGCCTCCGCCATCGTCGTGGCGCTCGTCGCGGCGCCAGCGGTCGCCACCGCGACGGGGTTTTCCGGAATGGTCCTCGTCCTCGCCGTCATGTGCGCGCTCGGATTGCAAGTCGGCGCCCTACCGGCTCGCTGGCATAGGGCAATGGTTGTTGCGCTCGGCGTCGCATCGGGATTGGCGCTCCTCGTGAAGATCTCGGACGGAATCCTGGCGATAGCCACCGTCGTTCTGATCGCGAGCCTCGGCGCTGATGCTTCGATCGCGCGCAGAACAGTCAGCGTTGTCATGGGTGTCGTTGCTGCGGCGGTCGCCGTCGTGGTCTTCTGGCTGGCCGCTGGCCAGTCGCTGCTCAATTTCGCGGCATGGTTCGGCGCGTCGCTGCAACTCACCGGCGGATACTCGGAAGCGATGTCGAACGACTCGACGGCACTGGTGCCGCAGTATCTGGCCTTCGCCGCACTGCTCGTCCTCCTGATTCTCCAGACCAGCAGGAGCCCTCGAGGTTCACGCGCGGTTCTCTTCATCACTATTGCCTGGGTCGCCGTGGTGGCGCTTCGACTCGGCTTCACGCGTCACGACGAAGGGCATCCGAGCCAGTCCTTCATGCTCCTGCTCGTCGCATGTCTCGCGCTGGGCGTCACGCGACACCTGATCCTGTCGATAGCGAGCATCCTGCTTTCCGGGGTGTCAGTTATCACGGCCTTTGGGAGCAACTATTTCGGGCTGCTCGACCCGGGCACGCTGTTCGCGCACTCGAGTTCCTCGATCTCTGCACTATTGTCGAGCGACTATCGTGACGCGCAACTGGCATCCGCCCGCGCAAAAGCCACCGCCCACTACGCCGTGCCCAAAAGCGTGCTTGCCGCGGTCGGTAGTGACACCGTCCATATTGACCCCCAGGATGCGAACGTCGCGTGGGCCTACGGCCTCAACTGGGACCCCGCTCCGGTCGTGCAGGAATACAGTGCGTACACCGTCGCGCTGGACCAGATCAACGCTCGAAAACTCACGTCAGCCGCGGGTCCATCGGCAGTTCTCAGGGCGCCCTTGACGGCGATCGACTACCGGAATCCGATGTGGGAATCTCCGCAGTACATGAAGGCGCTGATCTGCGATTTCGCTCCAACCGTGACGTCAAAGAACTGGCTGGCGCTCCACAGGGTGTCAGACCGGTGCTCGGGCAAGACAATTTCCCTCGGCGTGCGAAAGTTTGCTGCGGGTCAGGCAATAGAAGTGCCACCCGCGCCCTCCCAGGATTACGTCGTGGTTGCGAACTTCTCGCTCAGTGAGAGTGCATTTGACCTTGCAGCTACCGCTGTGTTCAAACCGCCGTCTCCGGTACTCGTCACTACGAACCAGGGAACGTATCGCCTCCCCCGGGCGCACGCATCGGGCCCGCTCATCCTGACGCTTCCTGCGGCCGTCGGGTGGGGATCCCAATTCGGAGGCGACACGAAGATCACTTCCCTCGGAGTCACAGTTTCGGGGTCCGTCACATTCTCGGCAATTCCGATATCCACGCGGAAATAGCCACCGACGCGGGGTCGACCGGGGCGACTCGCGAGTAGCCGAATTACGGGGACCTGCCGTCAGAGTCTGTAGTCTGAACACACGACTCATCGGGAGATTGCCGGGGCTACCGCGATGCGAAGCAGGTCATTGACCGCAAGGCCTTCGTGTTTGATCGCTGTCGTTCGCTTCTTTGAGCCGGTGAATGCCGAGGGTAAGAGATGCGAATGAAGTCCGCGACGAAAGTTTCATCAGCGCGCAGGATTGTCGCAGCAATCGCGATCGCCTTCTCAGCGATTGCGCTCTCTATCGTGGGAATCGTCGCGCCGGCGCAGGCGCTCTCCGGCTCGGACTTCAATCCCGCCAACATCATCAGCAACGCGAACTTTCACAACTCGGCCGCGATGACGCAGCCACAGGTGCAGGCATTTCTCTCCGCCCGCGTGCCGACGTGTGCGCCCGGCGCTGTCTGCCTCAAGAACTACACGCAAGACACGTACACGATCACCGGAGACAGTCTCTGTTCCACCTACTACGGAGCGGCGGGCGAATCGGCTGCGGCGATTCTGAGCAAGGTTGCCACGGCGTGTGGCATCAACCCCCAGGTACTGATCGTGCTCCTTCAGAAGGAACAGGGGCTGGTGACGAGCACCGCGCCCTCACCAGGTGCCTACCGGAGCGCAACAGGATACGCCTGCCCCGACAGTGCGGCGTGCGACGCCAACTACTACGGCTTCTTCAATCAGGTGTACCACGCGGCATGGCAGTTCGACCGGTACGAGGTTTCGCCCAACTTCAAATACTTCCCGGTGGGCAAGGCCTCCAACATCGCCAAGAACCCAGTGGCATCGTGCGGCACGCTGTCCGTCACAATCCAGAACCAGGCCACCGCCGACCTCTACTACTACACGCCCTACGTGCCGAACGCTGCGGCCCTGGCAAATCTGAACGGCCAGGGCGATTCGTGTTCGTCGTACGGCAACCGTAATTTCTGGGTCTACTACTCCAACTGGTTTGGCTCGCCCACGGGCACCAATCCGTCAAACGGCAGCTTCGATGCCGCCTACGGGATTGCGGGCGGGATCGAGATCAGTGGCTGGTCGGTCGACCCCAACTCAACGACTTCGTCCTACATCTGGGTGAACGTCGACGGATCGGGCGGACCATACCTCGCGGACGGACCGATCCCGTGGGTCCAGGGGCTCTACCCCAACAGCGGGCCAAATCACGCCTTCGATGAGCTGATTCCCGTGTCGCCGGGCGCGCACCAGGTGTGCGTCTTCGGCACCAATTCGGTGCCGCTCGGCTGCAAATCCGTGGTCGTTCCCGCGACTCAGAACGCGGCGGGCGCGATTGATACGGTCACCGGGGTTCAGGGTGGCCTGACCGTGACTGGATGGTCACTCGACCAATCAAGCTCTGCATCGACATACGTGTGGATCAACGTGGACGGTGCCGGCGGAGCCGCTGCGGCGAACCTCACGAGTTCTGCAGCGCTCGCGAAGTATCCGAGCCTTGGGTCCCTTCACGGCTATTCCGCGCACATCTCCGCGTCACCGGGAAATCACACGGTGTGTGTATATGGGACGGCTTCGGTGCTGCTCGGTTGCAAGTCGGTCAGCGTGCCGACTGCGGCGGCCGGCACCATCGACTCCGTGACCGGAGTATTTGGGGGACTGAATGTCACCGGTTGGTCACTCGATCAGACAACGCTCGCATCGACGTACGTGTGGATCAATGTTGACGGCGCGGGCGGCGCGGCCTATGCGAATCTGAGCAGCACGGAAGCGGCGACCGCTTTCCCAACTTTGGGTGCCGCCCACGGGTTCTCGAACTTCATGAGCGCAACGCCGGGAAACCACATCGTGTGCGTCTACGGCACGGCATCCGTGCTCCTAGGCTGCAAGACCGTCAATGTGCCGCCGACCGGTGCCGGCAAGGTCGACTCGGTGGGGGGCGTTTTCGGGGGAATCAACCTATCGGGATGGTCTCTCGATCAGACCTCAACGGCCACCACCTATGTCTGGATCAATGTCGACGGCAGTGGCGGCCCCACGTTCGCGAACCAGACAAGTTCGGAGGCCCTCGCGGCGTATCCAACGCTCGGCGCGCTGCACGGTTTCTCCGCACACTTCGCGGCAACAGCCGGCGTTCATACCGTGTGCGTGTATGGGACCCAGAACCTTAGTCTCGGCTGCACCAGTGTCACCGTCCCCAACACGGCGGTTGGCAGCTTTGACACTGCCACGGGTGTTCTCGGAGGTGTGCAAATCTCGGGCTGGTCTCTCGATCAGGCCACGCCCAACTCCGGCTACGTCTGGGTGAACGTAGACGGCTCCGGCGGAGCCATGTACGCCAATCAACCACTCAGCTGGATCAACACGCTCTATCCGGGCGAAGGCCCCAACCATGGCTTTGCCGGCGTGGTAGCCGCGGCCCCTGGCACCCACTCGGTGTGCGTGTACGGAAGCAACTCGATTTTGCTGAGTTGCAAGACGGTCACGGTTCCCAACGCTGCCGCCGGGAGTTTCGACAGTGCGGTTGGCGTCGTCGGCGGGGTCCAGATATCCGGATGGTCACTCGATCTCACCACCCCCAATTCCACCTATATCTGGGTGAACGTCGATGGTGCGGGTGGACCAATGTATGCAAACCAGCCGCTCGGTTGGATCAACGCACTGTACCCGGGTGAAGGCGCCAACCACGGCTTCTCCGGCACGGTGGCCGCGTCGCACGGCGTGCACAACGTGTGCGTCTACGGCAGCAACTCGATATTGCTCGGCTGCAAGACGGTGAGCGTACCGACAACGTAGGTTGTGGCACCAAGCCCCTACCTGCGCTTCAGCCTCCCGGAAACCTTCTGCAGCACCACGCCCGGCCCATTGTGCCGCAGGTAGTACCAGGCGAGCGACAGGTCGTGGCGAAACCCATACTGCCGCTTCCGCTTTCTTGCCCCGCCAGCATGCGCCGAAGATGCGCCCTGGTGGTCGCCCGAACGATGAGCGACAGACACGAAGTTCACCAGCGGCTCGAGGACGTTCTCCCAGTAGTAGTCGCTCCGCACTCGCCTGATGTTGAGACGGCACCGCTCGATGAACTCGTCATCAAAGAGCACACGCTCGAGGGCCGCGGCAAGCTGCCCAACGTTTCCTGCCTCAACCACGATGCCCAGCCCTTCCCTTTCGGCGAGGTCGGCAAAGTGATCTCCGGCCGTGATTACCATGGGCAGCTCAGCCCACAGGTAATCGAGGATCCGGGTACGAAATGAGAATGTTGTCTCGATGTGAGAGAAATGGGTGCTGACTCCCGCGTCCGCCTCGGTGAGGTAGTTCTCTCGGTCCTCGTAGTCCACCCACGATGGGTTGAAGAAGACCGCGCTGTCCAACACTCCGAGCTCCGCGGCAAGGGCCCTGGATTCGCCGACAATCGCCATCTCGGGGACATCCGGGTGGGGATGCTTTGTGCCCTGGAAAAACAGTCGGACGTTGTCATGTCTCGCAGACAGGTCGGCAACCGCTGAGATCAGTGTTTTCGGGTCGAACCAGTTGTACAGGCCGCCACTCCACAACAGGAGCTTGTCGTTGACGCCAATCCCGGGGACGACGCCCTTTAATACCGCTTTTCTATGTTCGGGGGGAACAGCGGGAAGTCCAAATGGCACGACCGCGATCAGGTTGTCGAGGTCCGGATCGCCCGCGTACGTCGCCGGGTTTATTCGCCCGAGGCCAGCCAGCTGGCCGAGCCAGAACATGCGTTGCCGCTCCGACGCGCACAGGAAGAAGTCCCCCCGTTCCAGCTGCTCGTTCAACACGGCCGTCGCTGAGTCGACCTGTTTTTGCCACTGTGCCGCGGGCAGCTCTTTGCCCTGCTCGAGTTGCTCAAGATGCATCGGATCGTAGATGTCGACAATCACCACCTTGCGAGTCTTGCGAAGGGCATCGAACACGGCCATCGCGTGTCCCTGGAAGATGATGACGTCCGCCCATGCCTCGAGCTTGTCGAACTCGCGATTGTGCCCGGGAGCAACGTGGACGATCTCGAAGGGAGCATCAACCGGCTCAATGCCCGAGAGCGAGACGAGGGTTACTTCATAGTCCCGCGAAAGAATGTCCGCCATGTTCCAGGCGCGAATGGCTGGACCGGCGATCTTCTTGCCGATCGGATCGCCCGTGATCACGAGCACCTTAGTCGTCGTCGGGGGCCGGGCAACATTGAATGCTTCCATCAGATTCTCATAGCCGCGTAGATAGTCCTTCTGGTGCAGGATCGGTGCATCCACCTTGCCAAAGAGACGCCAGATTCGGCCCTCAGAAACTGTCCGCTTCGCCTGGATCTTCTTCCGGGATTCCATCAGGCTCGGCAACTGCTCGGTAAACTGGTCGATCGCGTAGAGGGCTGCGATGGCCTGCTTCGAGATGGTGCCGTCAGGTTCGTCACCGCCCGCCGCACGCAGGTCAAAGGACTTCGAGTCGAGCGAGCCGCGAGTGATTCCGCGTCGAATCGACAGGGCCATCGCCGCGGCGATCGAATCCTCGAGTGACTCCGCTCCGACGTTCTTATAGAGAGTAAAGAGCGCGTTGCGTTCGAGGAGATAGGTTTCCTTGAACGAACCGAACTCGTTCATCGATGCGTGGTGCTTGTGAAATGCGATCGAAGTGGGTTCGTAGGCGAAGCGCCAGCCGTTGAGATTCAGTCGCCAGCCGAAGTCCACATCCTCGAAGAACATGAAGTAGCGCTCGTCGAACCCGCCCAGCGCGTCGTAGGCTGAACGCCGCACGAACATGGCGGCGCCGGTTCCGAATAGCACATCGCGGGGTTCGTCGCGGCCGATCGATGACACCGGGTCCGCCGTGAACGGCTTGTAGCCCATCCCATACCAGGTCATTGCCGCGCCGACGTAGTCGACGAGCACGCCGTCCCAATCCAGCACTTTCGATGCGACCGCGACGATAGCCGCTGATTCGCCAAAGCGCGCGACGGCGTTTCGAATCCAGCCGGGGTCCGGCTTGGCGTCGTTGTTCAAGAATGCGACAAACTCGCCAGAACTAGCGGCGACGCCGACATTGCAGCCACCGGCGAAACCGAGGTTTGCCCCGGACTCGATCAGTTTCACATCGGGTGCGGCCGCCCGAATAGTCGCGACGCTCTCGTCACCGCTGTCGTTCTCAACGACGATGATCTCAAGGTCCTCGGCCGGCCAGTCTTGCAGCTTCAGCTGCCGAATGGCCTCAACAGTGTCTGGGGAACCTCGAAAATTCACGAGAATTACAGACACCAGTCCTGCGCGAATGCGTGGCATTCCGGCCCTTCGGGGATTCACTTCAGCTACGGAGGGAGTCTACCGGACAGCTTTCCGGTGCGACGGGAGGTCAGTTCGACTGCCCGCGCCGAAGGTTGCGCTGCACGATCGCCGAACGGAAACGGAGTCCGAATCCCAGCCCCACCCGAAGCGGCCACAGGATCGCCCCCGCGTACTTCTTATTAAGGAACGTCTGCGCGCTGTCGTGGTGGACGGCGACCATTCGAGCGGACTCCGAGTTGGTCGAGTGAGCCCCTGTGTGCGTGACCACCGCTGCCGGTTCGTACACGTTCCGGAACCCGACCTTGCCGATGCGGTAGCCGAGATCGACGTCCTCAAAGTACATGAAATAGTGCTCATCGAACCCCCCGAGTGTGTCGAACAATGACCGACGCACGAGCACGCAGGCTCCAGAAAGCCAACCCGCGTCTCGTCGCAGAAGGTCCTGCGCAAAGTCGTTCTTGTAGGCGCGGCTCCAAGGGTTATCGATCCAGAGATTCGCGAACAGCGCATGTCCGACTCCGGTGCGAAGCGAGGGCACCATGCGAGCCGACGGATATCTCGCGCCGTCCGCTGTGAGCGTCGCGGGTCCGACCGCGCCGATGTCGGCGGCGCTCTCCCCAGTGCGGATCAAGACATCCAGGCTCCCGGGCGCCATGACCAGGTCGGGATTCGCGACCAGCACCCACTCAGCGCTTGCAGGAAGAGTTCGCACGGCGGCGTTCACCGCCGATCCATACCCCACATTCTCACTCAACGGGAGGTACTCGACCAGCTCATCGGCGGCCAATTGAGCGACATTGTCTGGTTCGTTACTCTTGTTGTCCGCGATGATGACCCACGTGGGCTCGGAGACCGCAGCGCTAATCGATTTCACGAACGCGGGGAGGACGGCCCCCGACCCGTAACTCACAGTCACGATGGCGATGCGTGCGGTGGAGCGGGCGGGAATGGGCGAATCCATGACCTGCCCCATCATAGCGGCGGCCCCACACGCGACTGGTCCCCGCCCTCGTACGGTTACGCGCTCGCCCGCGGTTAGAGTTGGATGGTTTGTGTATCCGGTCTGAGCTGCGGTTGGAGTGAGAAATGGATAAGACCTCGACACGATCAAACGAGGAGTTGGAGTCAGAGCTTGCTGACGCCCGGCTTGCTATCGCCTCCCTGCGTTCCCAGCTCAAAGCGGCCGAGATCGACCGCAACGAATTTCGACAGCTCTGGGAGGCCGCGCAGAGCCAGAACGCGATGGATCGACACCAGCTCTTCATTCTCCGCAGGTCGCTGTCCTGGCGTCTGACTCGCTTTCTCAGGGTGTTCAAGCGCCGCGTCCGACCACGCGGACTGTCATGAGCAAATCTGCAATTTCTCGTCGCAACACCCTGATTCCCCGCGAGGTCGACGTTGCGCAGGAGGGCTCGTATCGACCCGTCGACGGCGACCGCGTCGCGTTCCTCGCCAGCTATTCGGCGGAGGCCAGAGTCAGCAAATCGCTCGCCGAGTTCATTAGGCAGCTACGGGCACTCAACTACGAGGTCATCCTGATCCGTGCGTCAGATAACCCAGCGCCGCTGGAGTGGCCGGGTAACGCACCAGCCGATGTCGTGGTACTTCGAAAACCCAACCTCGGCTACGACTTCGGCTCGTGGGCGGTCGGCATGGACCGGTTCAGCGAACTGCTGTCCCGAGAATTCGTACTGCTGGTCAACGACAGTCTGGTCGGACCGTTCGCGACCATCGAGCCCATCATTCGCGATTTCGAAGAAGCGGTGTGCGACGCCTGGGGCGTGACCCGCAGCACCCAGTTCATGCCACACCTTCAGAGCTACTTTCTCGGGTTCAAGAACCAGACCCTGTGCGATCCCTCGGTTCGCCAGTTCTGGAACAACCTGCCGATTGAGACCGACAAGAACACCATCGTTCAGCTGTACGAAATGACGTTCACCCGACTCCTGTTCGCGGAAGGCTTCGTGGCGACCGCCTGCTTTGAATCCGCGCGAGTCGTAATCGAGGGAGAGAACCCGACGATCGTAGGGTGGCGTCGGCTGTTGGACCTGGGATTTCCTTTCATCAAACGCACCATCGTCGCTGCACCGGACCTCGTAAGCGACGGCTGGTCGATTTCGGCGACCGTCCAGAAATACTTCGACGCCAACGTCGTCGACTGGCTTTAGAGATCGAGTAGGACAGATAGTGAGAATGAGAAGAATCACTCGAGCGGGTCTTCGCCGACGAGCAGGGAACCTCTCGCTGTATTTTGCGCGATTCTTTGGAGCCGTTGGACCAGATCACAGCATCCTCGAGTCATTTCCCGCCGGCTACAACCGCTGGATCCAGCGCCGATCGTTCAAGCTGAAGAGCGATTTCCCGGACCCGTGGCGTTTCATTGACCTGCCGGCCGCACCCTTCCCTCGACTAGCGGTCGTTGCGCACGTGTTTTACCCGGAGCTTCTGCAGGAACTCATCGACAAGCTTGCCGCTGTACCCGTGCCGTTCGACCTCCTCATCACCAATGCTTCGGGAACCGACTTGGATCCAGACATCTCGAAGCTTGCGCTGCTGCGCGAACTCCGCGTCTTTCCTATCGCCAACCACGGCAGGGACATTCTCCCCCTCGTCTCCCTCGTCAACCTCGGCGCGCTTGACCCCTACGAGTTGCTGCTAAAGGTTCACACCAAACGCAGCACCTGGCGCGGCGACCATGCCGAGTTAAGCGGCGATGGCGACGAGTGGCGTGCGGGTCTCCTCGACGAACTGCTGGGTGACGAGGAACGGATCAAGTCGATCCTCGGTCGATTCGCTGCCGAGCCGACCCTGGGTCTCGTGACGGCACCCGGAAACGTCCTGGGCAAGCAGTTCTGGGGCGGCGACCAGGGCATCACCACCGCGCTCCTGCGCCGCCTCGGGCTATGGCTCGTCCCTGAGCGGTTGACGTTCGCCGCAGGCTCGATGTATTGGGTTCGCGCATTCGTCGTTCAGGGGCTTCGAGCTCTTGACCTCGCCGCCGCCGACTTCGAACCAGAGCAGGGGCAGGTGGACGGAACCACGGCCCACGGGATCGAACGCGGCCTCGGCATCCTCACCGAAGAGGCGGGCTTCGAGCTGAGTGATGTCACCGACGCCGCCGCACCGCAGGATGCGTGGAAACGCTACCTACCGGAGACCCCAGTACGGCCATTCGCACGCGCCATGGCCTTCTACCTTCCACAGTTCCATGCGTTCGGCGACAACGACCGATGGTGGGGAAAGGGGTTCACCGAATGGTCGAACGTGACGTCGGCGCGACCGGTCTTCCCTGGACACAACCAGCCATTGCTGCCCGGCGAACTCGGGTTCTACGACATCAGCAAGCCAGAAACGCTGAGGGCACAGGTCTCGCTCGCCGCCGCCGCGGGCCTCGAAGGTTTCATGTACTACTACTACTGGTTTGCCGGCAAACGCCTCATGGACCTGCCGATCGAATCGCACGTGCGAACCGAGGACGACGGCCCTTTCTGTCTGATGTGGGCGAACGAGAACTGGACCCGACGTTGGGATGGGAGCGACCAGCACGTCCTCATCGGGCAGGACTACCACAAGGTGCCCGCGACCCAGTTCATCCACGATGTCATGCACCTTCTGCAAGATGAGCGGTACATCCGCGTCGGCGGCAAGCCTCTCCTCGCCGTGTACCGCATCACCCAGATCCCGGACTTCCCGGCCGTCATCGCGTATTGGCGCGCGGAAGCGCTAAAGGCGGGCCTCGGCGGTTTGGAGGTGCTGACGGTCGATGTCGGCGCAATTCAGGATGGCATCGAGGGCGATCCGCTCGAGTACGGCCTCGACGGATACATGGAGTTTGCCCCGCACAACATGCAGTGGACCGCTCAAGCGGTAAGCACTCTCGAACTCGATCCGCGCTTCGACGGACACGTTCTCAACTACGGCGCGATGGCGGACAAGGCGACGCTGGATATGCGCGAGGATCTGGCCGCCACCCGCAACCCGGGTGTGATGGTGAACTTCGATAACACCGCTCGCCGACAGTGGAAGCCCGACATCTGGTACGGATCGAACCCGTACACGTTCCGGCGGTGGCTGCGCGCCACGGCTGAGGCCGTGGCAGACCGCGACTATGACAAGCGCATCATTTTCATCAACGCGTGGAATGAGTGGGCGGAGAGCGCCGTACTCGAACCCTCACAGCGCTTCGGTCGCACCTATTTATTGGCAACTCGCGACGCGCTCCACCTGTAGAACAGAGAGCGATTATGCTTCCGGCGTTAGCGAACTGAGGTAGGACTTGATTGTGCCGGCGGCGGGGCCGACCTTCTTGAGTTCCCCGTGCGATAGCCACGCCACGCGGTCACACATCGCCTCGACCGTGCCCATCGAGTGGCTGACCAGGATCACGGTCTTGCCCGCCTTCCTGAAGTCCGCGAACTTCAGGAAACACTTCTCCTGAAACTCCTGGTCGCCTACTGACAACACCTCATCGACGACGAGAATATCTGGGTCAACGTTGATGGCGATCGCGAACCCGAGACGCACATACATCCCCGAGGAGTAGTTCTTGACGGGCTGATCGATGAACTGCTCGACGCCGGAAAACGCCACAATTTCGTCGAACTTGCTCGTGATCTCCTTCTTCGACATGCCCAGAATTGACCCGTTCAGAAACACGTTCTCTCGACCGGAGAGCTCCGAATGGAAGCCAGAACCAACTTCGAGCATGGCGGCGATCTTCCCGAAGTGGGTGATAGTGCCCTTGTTCGGGAAATAGATGTTCGCGAGGCACTTGAGCAGGGTCGATTTACCCGATCCGTTACTACCGATCAATCCGAACGTCGATCCTTCCGGGACGTCGAACGATACGTCGTCCAATGCCCAGAAGTCCTCGTGGACGGATGTGCGGCCGCGCATGATGGCGGATTTCAACGTTTGATTTCGCTCGTGGTACAGGCGAAAGCTCTTGCTCACCTGGTCGACGCGGACTGCGGTGCCGGTCATAGTGTTTCTGCCAAATTCCTTTCGTTGCGGCGGAACACGAACATTCCGATCGCAAGTGACGCGATTGCCCAGCCCGCGCAGATGTACCACTCGGTCGCTGCGGGCCAACGGTTGTCATAGAGCAGGTTACGGAAGACTTCGACAAAATGCTCGAGAGGGTTCAGCCGATAGATGTCGGCAAGTGTGATGTTGGTTCCGAGTAGGCCACCGATCTTCTTCGATGGGCCATCGATCAGTGTCACGGGATAGATGATTGGGCTGAAGTACATCCAGATCTGTAGGACGATCGAAATGAAGTGCTCAGTATCCCGGAAATAGACGTTCGCGATCGACAACATCAGGCCGATTCCGGCCGCGAAGATCGCGAGGATGACCATGATGAGCAGCAAGCCGGGAATCCAGGGCAGCACGAAGGCGCCCGCGATGCTCACCGCGATGACGAGCACCCCCATCTCGAACAGCCACGTGTATCCCACGGAACCGACCGTGGAGAGGGGGAGCACGATCCGGGTGAAATACACCTTCTGGATCAGGCCGGCATTTGAGACGAGGGATCGCAGACCGGCGTTGATCACGCTGGATACGAATGTGAACGGCAGCAGTCCGCACAACAGCCAGAGGGCGTACACGTGGAGGCCGCTGGGGTCACCCGGAGCCGGTTTGACCCGGAAAATGAGCCCGACCACGACAGTGTAAATGAGCATGAGGGCGAGCGGATTGGCAAGGGACCAAAGCTGCCCGAAGACCGTGCGCTTGTACTTTCCCTTGATCTCACGAAGCGTGAGATTGAGCAGCAGTTCCCGTGAACGCCAGATCTCTCTCAGGTAATTCATCCGACCCTCACTAGCTAGTCGGCCCGAAGGCCACAGGATAATCTAGCCTAGAAATAACGCACGGCAGCTTCGTGGGGCCGTCTGGGTGCGTCGCTTGGCGCCGAGAGGGCTGGTGCCGGGTCTGCTATAAAGAATCTGTGGATGACGCTGCGAGATCGAAAAGCTATTGGGAACGATCCGCAACACGGAACCCGGCGTGGTTCAGCGCCACAGGTTTCACATCGATTGACGAGGATTTCTATTTCTCGGGCGAGGCCGACGTGGTCGACTTCCAGAACCTACTCGGCATCTACGTGACCCGCAACAGTGTGCTGCTCGAACTCGGAAGCGGTGCGGGCCGGATGACGCGGCGACTTGCCGGCGACGCCGCGCGCGTCATAGCCGCCGATGTCAGCGCTACCATGCTCGGAGTCGCGAAAACCAATCTCGCCGGTCACGACAACGTCGACTATGTCGAGCTCGCCGGCAGCGGCGAGATTCCGCTTGACGACGAATCGGTCGACTCCGTTATCTCGTATTTCACACTCCAACACGTTCGGACCGCCATGATTCAGCGACGGTATCTTGCGGAGATTGTCCGCGTACTGCGTCCTGGGGGATGGGCTGTCGTTCAGCTGCGGCGTACTGGCGCTCGCGCACGGGCACTCGAGTGGCGGGGACACATCGGAAACCTGCTCAAGGGGAGAAATACGCTTTCGCGCTCATGGCGCGGAAGTCGTGTGTCGGAGTCCGACGTACGCTCCCTGCGCCGTGACGGCGTTCGCGTGGACGTCCTCCGGATCGATGCCCGGTATATCTGCGCGATAATCCGCAAGTAGCGTTGCGAGCGCTTCGAATTCCGACTGAGCAGAAACCAAAGATTGGGAACGCCAACGTGGCCGAAAAAAACGAACTCACACGGTACTTCTTCGACAACCCGGGCCGCCTGATCAACAAATGGCGTCACTACTTCGACATTTACGACCGCCATCTGGCTCCGTTTCGGCGACGTCCGGTCACCGTGTTGGAGATCGGCATCTACCACGGCGGCTCGCTACAAATGTGGAAGAAATATTTCGGAAAGAGGGTGTCACTAGTCGGTGTCGACATCGACGAGCGAAGCACCAGACTCGCGGAGAGCCAGGTGAAGGTCGTCGTCGGAGACCAGTCCGACCGACCATTTCTCCAACGTCTAGCGGCGGATTACGGACCGTTCGATGTGGTCATCGACGATGGTGGTCATTCGATGGACCAACAGATTACGTCCTTCGAAGAGTTGTGGCCGCACGTGCGAAATGGCGGCATCTATCTCGTTGAGGACCTCCACACCAGCTACTGGAAGGAATACGGCGGGGAATATCTGGGTTCGAACACGTTCATCGAATATGCGAAGCGGCTGATCGACCAGCAACACGCGTGGCATGCGCCGGATTCCAGTGCGCTCAAGGTGGACGACATGACCAAGTCGATTCGTGGCATGCACGTGTACGACAGCATCATCGTTTTCGACAAGGCCGACGTGACAAAGCCCTATTCGGAGATGACGGGCACGCCCGAATTTCCACTCAGCGACGAGAGATAACCGCTACAACATCGTCATGAGGTACTCGCCGTATCCGCTCTTCTGGAGAGGGGCGGCGAGCTCTGCGAGCTGCGTGTCGTTGATCCAGCCCGCGCGCCAGGCGATCTCCTCGATGCATCCGATCTTGTAGCCCTGCCGCTCCTCAATTACGCGCACGTATTCTGAGGCCCGCATCATCGACTCAAACGTGCCCGTGTCGAGCCACGCCGTACCGCGATCGAGCACCTGAACCTGCAGCTTGCCCCGATCGAGGTAGTGCTCGTTGACCGTGCTGATCTCCAGTTCGCCTCGCGCGCTGGGCACAATATTCTTGGCGATCTCTACAACGTCGTTGTCGTAGAAATAGAGCCCGGGCACTGCGTAGTGACTCTTGGGAATCGTCGGTTTTTCCTCGATTGAGATGGCATTGAAGTTCTCGTCAAACTCGACGACGCCGTAAGCGGTCGGATCGCTCACGTGGTACGCGAAGATCCGAGCCCCTTCGATGTGACTGTTTTCGCGCAGTGACGAGCCGAGCCCAGCGCCATGGAAGATGTTGTCACCGAGTACTAGAGCAACACTCTCATCGCCGATGAACTCCTCGCCCAGGATGAACGCCTGGGCCAGGCCGTCGGGGGACGGCTGCGTGACGTACTCGAGGCGGATGCCGAGACTCGACCCGTCTCCGAGGAGCCGCTCAAACTGGTCGCGGTACTCGGGAGTCGCGATGATGAGGATCTCCCGGATGTCTGCCATCATCAGGGTCGACAACGGGTAGTAGATCATCGGCTTGTCGTAGATCGGGATCAGCTGTTTCGAGATCCCGCGGGTGATCGGCCAGAGTCGCGAGCCGGATCCGCCGGCCAGAATGATTCCGCGCACCGGTCAGCTCCTTCCATCGGACAGCGAGGAATAGAACTCGGTGGTGAGCTTCCAATCCGGCAGCAACCCGGCGGTGAGCGCAGCACTCAGCCCCGGAGCATCGAGGTCCTTCGGCGAGAGCAAGGGGTTTCCGGCTTCCGCAGGGAACTCCAATGCCACGTCCGGATCGAGCGGGTTGATCCCATGCTCCCGGGACGGGTTGTAGGTATCGCTCACCAGGTAGCTCACCGTAGCTTCATCGGTAAGCGCGATGAAGGCGTGACCAAGACCCTCCGACAGATAGATGGCGCGGCGATCCACGGTGTCCAGGCGCACGGAGTCCCAGGTCCCAAAGGTCGGCGAGCCCGTGCGAATGTCGATGACATAGTCAAGGACCGCCCCGTGAGTACAGACAACATACTTCGCTTGGCCGAGCGGCACATCGGCGTAGTGGATACCTCGAACGACACCCTTCTTCGAGACCGAAGTGTTCGCCTGTCGCAGCGTTAGCGGGTGGCCGATCGTCTGCTCGAGTAGGTCAAATCGATACCACTCGTAGAACACACCGCGCTCGTCCGTGCGCTGAATAGGCGTCAACTCGTAGGAATCGGGGACAGCTAGCTCGCGGATTTGCACTCTGGGAAGTGTAGCAATCGCTTCTCGGTACAATCGACAGGCCGTCTTTGGTCAAGTAGACAGGCCGTCTTTGGTCAGTAAAGGAGAACCGCGTGAGAATCCTCGTAACCGGCGGTGCCGGTTTCATCGGCTCAAACTTTGTCCGGCGCACTCTGCAGGATGCGTACCCGGGTCTCGAGGGCGCCGAGGTCGTCGTTCTTGACGCGCTGACCTACTCCGGCAACCTGGCGAATCTCGCGCCGGTGGCGGATCTCGACCGCTATTCGTTCGTTCACGGCGACATCCGCGATTCGGATCTGCTCGATCAGCTACTCCCCTCCGTTGACGCCGTCGTGCACTTCGCGGCCGAGTCTCATGTCGATCGCTCGGTGCGCGATGCGAGCATCTTCGTCGAGACCAACGTGCTCGGCACGCAGCGGCTTCTGGACGCGGCGCTACGCGCCGAGCTGAAGAGATTCGTGCACGTGTCGACCGACGAGGTCTACGGCTCGATCGCCGAGGGGTCCTGGGATGAGACGAGGCCGCTCGAGCCGAACTCCCCCTACTCCGCCTCGAAGGCCGGAAGCGATTTGATTGCGCGGAGTTACTTCCGAACCCATGGACTCAACGTGTCGATCACGCGGTGCTCGAACAACTACGGCCCCTATCACTTCCCCGAGAAGGTCATCCCGCTGTTCGTGACGAACCTGATTGATGACCTTCACGTGCCGCTCTACGGCGAGGGCAACAACATCCGCGACTGGCTGCATGTGGATGACCACACGCGAGGTATTGCGCTGGTGCTCGCGGGCGGGCGGGCCGGCGAGATCTACAACATCGGCGGTGGTACCGAGTTGACCAACCTCGAGCTCACCCAACTCCTGCTGGATTCCACGGGCAAGGACTGGAGCTACGTCGATCGCGTCGCCGATCGGCTCGGCCATGACCTGCGCTACAGCGTCGACATCGGCAAGATCCGCGCCGAGCTCGGCTACGAGCCCCTCGTGCCGTTCGGGACCGGGCTGGCCGACGTCGTGCAGTGGTATCGGGACAACCGCGCCTGGTGGGAACCGCTCAAGGCACGCGCCGCGCTCGGTTAGCTCGCGACTATGGCCGAAACTGGCCCCATCTGGCGAGCTGTCTGAGATCCGACCCCAGTAGGTCCGGCGCCCATTTCGGGTCCGCCGGCGATGAGAGCTCCGCGTGGGTAGCGCTGCCCCCGGCGACCTCCCGATAGGTCGCGTCCACCCGGGCGCGGCTGGCCGCCTCTCGGCCGGACTGCTGCTCGCCGCTCACCTCCAGCGTGCCGAGATTGAACGCGACCAGGCAGCCGAGGAGAACCATCGTCGCAACGGCCCATCGCCGACGCCCGGCTACCATCCTCGCGACAAGCAGGCACAGGGCGGGCAGGAGCAACACGATGACCACGTATGCGTACCGCTGAGCGGCCGCGCTGGAGAGCCCCTCGTCCGAGCGCGCGTACGCCGTGAGTAACACGAACACCAGCGCACCGATGCACAGCGCGTATGCCGGCAGCCGAGGGCCGCGAATACCGCGGCGGACCGTGAGGACGAACCAGGCGACAACCGCGATCGCCGGCACGATGCCGAGGGCAATATAGGGGAGCGCTCGTCCCAGCCCTCCGGCCACCATCGCACCCGCGTAGACGAGTGCAAACAGGACGCCACCCGCACTCGACACTCCCCCCACGGCGCCAGCCCCGTTGATCACGAAGATCAGGTACCAGGTGAGATAGCTGATTGCGGTGGGCAGAAACAGCAGCACAGTGCGGAGGAGTCCGTGTCGGACCAGGCCGACAACGGCCGCGGCCGCGAGGACGGGGATCGCCGTACCCGAAAACATTGGCGCGAGCAGCGCGAGCACAACGATCAGGGTCACCCGCACGCCGCGCAGCGATGTCGAGTCCATCAGGATCACAACGCACAGCCCGACGGCGATCGCGCCCATGAAGCCAAATTGAAACGCCCACAGGATGTTCTCGGCACCGGCCCCCAGAAGCATTACCAGCAGGCTCGCAACAGTGGCGCCCCACGGAGGGACGCCAACGCGGTTCATGATGCGCCAGAGGAGATGCGCCACCGTGAGATGTACGAGGAGGGCAAGGAGGAGGAAGGGCATGTAGGACGTCAACCCGACGAGATCCCGGAGGGCGGGGAACACCAGTGCGGGAACCAGATTCCAGTGGCCGACGTGTGGCTGGAAGACGTTACCGTCCAGCCGGGGCGCAAGAATCGACCAATCATCACCAAAGAACCATTGGTTCCGCGCGACAACCAGAATCACAATGAGGCTGAGCGGCAGCGACACATAGTGAGCGACGCGCGAATTCCACATTTCTGGACCACCATAGCCGACCCACCAATACCCGGACCGAGGCGCAGCGGCCCAGGTTGCCCCATGAACTACAGATATATTGGCGAGGATGACTAGCTTCCTGATCACCGGCGCCGCCGGAATGCTCGGCACCGATCTGGTTGCCGCGCTCGACGGGCGGAATGTCGTCGCTCTCGGGCGCGCCGAGCTCGACGTGACCGACCTCGACGCGGTGCGCGCCGCCGTCGCTGGGCACAGCGTGGTCATCAACACTGCCGCGTATACCCGGGTGGATGATGCGGAATCGGATGAGGCCGCAGCCCTCGCCGTCAACGGCACTGGCGCGGGCAATCTCGCGATAGCGACCGCGGAGGCCGGCGCGCGGCTGATCCAGTACTCGACGGATTATGTCTTCGATGGCTCCGCGACGACCCCGTACTCCGAGGACACCGCGATCCACCCGGTCACGGCCTACGGTCGCACCAAGGCCGCGGGCGAGCGGCTCGCGCTTGCGGCTAATCCGGCGGGAACGTACATCCTTCGGACCGCCTGGTTGTATGGCAGGCACGGCTCAAACTTCGCATCCACCATGCTCAGGCTCGCCGGCGAGCACAGTACCGTTAGCGTGATCACGGATCAGGTCGGTCAGCCGACCTGGACCGCGGATCTCGCCGCTCAGACCGTGGCTCTGCTGGACGCGGACGCACCGGTCGGCATCTACCACGCGACCAACTCGGGGCAGGCGAGCTGGTTCGAGTTTGCGAAGGCGATCTTCGAGACGGCCGGCCTCGACGCCTCACGCGTGCTGCCGACGGACAGCTCCGTGTTCGTTCGTCCCGCGCCCCGCCCAGCGTATTCGGTGCTGGGACATGACCGGTGGGCCGCCGCCGGCCTGCGCCCCATGCGGCCATGGCAGGATGCGCTCCGGGCCGCGTTCGATTCCGGTGCGATCGGAGTCGGATGACCACGCTCAACGTCGTCATCGACGAGGTGCTGTCGACCGTCCCCACCGGGCTGTCGCGGTACTCGGAAGAGTTGACCCGCGCGCTCATCCGATATGCCCCGCCAGGGTGCTTCGTCGAAGGCATCGTGAGTTCCTCGCCGGAACAGGACTATCAGTCCCTCACCGAACGTCTGCCCGGCTTGACGGGGCTGTTCAAGAGCGCACTCACCCGACGCGACCTCAGGTCGGCATGGCAGCACGGGTTCACTCCGGTGCCCTCCGGGATGATTCATGCTCCGAGCCTGTTCGCGCCACTGCGCAATCACGACCGTGTCAACACGCGAGGAAGCCAGATAACGGTGACCATCCACGACGTCGCGGCGTGGACGCATCCGGACCTCCTGCCGCCGCGCCAGGTCTCGTGGACCAGGGCGATGGCGCAGCGGGCGTTCAAGTACGCCGACGCGATCGTCGTTCCAACCCACGCCGTTGCCGCGGAACTCGAGGGCATCCTCGGCTTCGGTGATCGGGTCAGGGTCCTCGGCGCCGCGGTCGGCTCGACAATTGTGGAGCAGAGCGACGAGAAACGTCGCGCGGAACGGCTCGGACTGCCGGAGCGCTACCTGCTGACCACCGGCAATTCCGGCCCGGGATCCGGCATCTCGGCACTCCTCGACGCGCTGGCCAGTCTCACCCGCGTCGACATCCCGCTGATCGTGGCGGGGACCGAAAATCGACCGGGCGCGGTTGCCGCAGCGGTCTCGGAGGCTGGGCTCCCTCCCGAGCGGGTCGTTTCCCTTCCCGACCTGAGCGATGCCGATCTCTCGGTGGTTTTGGCGCGCGCAACGGCGTTTGTGTACCCCACCGTGATCTCGGGCTTCGGCATGCCAATGCTCGAGGCATTCCGATTTGGACGGGCCGTCATTCACTCGGACGCGGCCGCACTCGTCGAGGTGGCGGGCGATGCCGGCCTGAGCGTTCCGGCGGCCAATCGCGAGACCTATCCGCTCCTGCTCGCGGAGGCCATCGAAAACGTGCTCGCGGACGACGACCTTCGGAACCGACTGGGTGTTCTGGGCACCGATCGCGCGAACCTGTTCAGTTGGCGAGCACCAGCAGAAGGAGTCTGGCAGCTGCAGGCCGACCTGTAGCCGACCTACGGGGTTGGCGCGGCGGTCGGCGAGGGTGCCGTGGCGAGCGCCACGGCGCGCGTGATGCTCTGATAGTCGGGGTGGGCCGGGATGAAGTCGGGGGGCACCAGCTCGAGTTGTGTCACGGGAAGCTTTCTGCCCTTCTCGGCAAGCACCACGAGATGGGCAAGGAGACCGGATGGGATGTCCGACTTCACGACCTGGCTGCCGGCCTTCGCAATCTCCTGAAACTTGGTCAGGATGATCGCGGGCTGGAACTGTCGTACTATCGCAATCTCGACCTGACGCTGGCGAGCCATCCGGTCATAGTCCTTGCCATCGAAACGGGATCGGGAGTACCAGAGCGCCGCGTAGCCGCTGAAGTGCTGTACGCCCGCCTTGAACACTCCGTAGGGTTTCTTCGCCGTAATGGGGCCGTAGGCCAGGTCGGCCGGCACGTCGACCGTCACTCCGCCGAGCGCATCCACCAGGTCGGCGAAGCCCTGCATGTCGATGATCGCGTAGTACTGGACAGTGAGGCCGAGCATGCCCTCCGTTGCGTCTCGCATCGCCTCGATCCCCGGGCTGCTGCCCTCGGCTGCAGCCTTGGGGTAGAGCTCGGGATGCTGCTCGCCATACGTGTACAGGTAGTCGATGAGGCACTGGTCGCCGCAGTCATAGCCATTCGGGAATGGGCCCCACAGCGGTGAACCCGAGACGAACCGCACCTGCTCCGTATTGCGCGGTATTCCGATGATCGTGGTCGCACCGGTCGCCGCGTCCACGCTGGCTACGGAGGTGCTGTCCGGGCGAAGCCCAAGACGGTCGGGTCCCGCGTCGCCACCCAGCAGCAGGATGTTGTAACGGCCGTTAACGGGCGCCGCGAATTTGGACCCGACAAAGATATGTGAGATCGCCGCTCGCGCCGATCCCGCCGAGGCCGAGCCATAGCCCGCTACTCCCGCGACGGCAACCATGGCCACGATGGCGACGGCCGCGACCGCCGGCCTGGTTCGGGGGGCAACCCGAATCAGCCTCGTCAGCCGCAGGGCGTCGAGCGTAAGTACGACCCAGACAATCACGTACACGGCGAGCACGATCTGCAGAACCACGAGCGCGAGAGTGTTCGTGGCCAGCGAGAGAAGCGCCTCTCGATTGGCTGCCCCGACGACCACCGCCACGACGACCGCCAGCCACAGAACAAGGGTGGTAGCCACACCCACCCGGCCCAGGCGCCGGTTGCCTGCGACCAGTTGCGCGGAGCCGGGGAGCAGGAGGTTGAGCCCGACGAGCCACCACGCCCGCTTGGTCATCTCGTGCTCGGAGAGCCCGTTCGGTGACCGAATTGTTGCGGACGTACTCACAACCTGGACTGCAATGCCGTGTTCTTCTCGGCGACCGAGGTCTCGAGATACTTGGCGAACTCCGCGAGCCTGACAGCGAGCTCCGGATTGGAGACCGAGAGGATGCGGGCGGCGAGCAACCCCGCATTGCGAGCGCCCCCAATCGAGACCGTCGCAACGGGAACCCCCGCCGGCATCTGCACGATCGAGAGCAACGAGTCGAGGCCATCGAGGGTCTTGAGCGGTACCGGGACGCCGATGACCGGCAGCGTCGTCACCGCGGCGATCATGCCGGGCAGGTGGGCGGCGCCCCCCGCGCCGGCGATGATGACGCGGATTCCGCGGTCGCGTGCCTCTCGGCCGAAAGCGATCATCCGTTCCGGCGTGCGGTGAGCGGAAACAATCTCGACCTCGTGTTCGATTCCGAACTCGGTGAGGGCGGCGACGGCGTCCGCCATGACACTGAAATCCGAGTCGGATCCCATGACGATGGCGACGAGCGCTGGCACGGTCACAATGCTAAGTCGACTGCCCAAAGAACGCGGATGCGGCGCGCGCTCGATATACGACGTCATCGAGATCGTCTCCCCCCGCGGTGACGTGCCCAACCTTGCGGCCGGGTCGGGATTCCTTGCCGTAGCTGTGGAACTTGACGGTCGGCTGGTCCAGAAGAGCGAGCGAATATCGATCCGAAAGAGAACCCGAATTTGGACCGCCGAGCACGTTCACCATCACCGCCCACTGGTCGCGGCATCCCGTGGCCCCCAGGGGGAGGTCGAGAACCGCGCGAAGGTGCTGCTCAAATTGGCTGGTTGTCGAGCCGTCGATGCTCCAGTGCCCAGTGTTGTGGGGGCGCATGGCGAGCTCGTTGACGAGGAGCCGGTCATCGGTCGTTTCGAACAGCTCGACCGCGAGTACACCGACGACATCGAGTTGTTCAGCGATCGTGACCGTAATGTCCGCCGCGAGGTCGGCGAGCTTGCCCGCAGCGCCCGGAGCGGGAGCGATGACTTCAACGCAAACACCGTTCCGCTGGATCGACTCCACCACCGGCCACAGCGCGATCTCGCCGGACGGCCTGCGCGCCACCGACTGGGCAAGCTCGCGACGAAACCCCACCAGCTCCTCGGCAAGGAGTTCACCCTCCGTTGCCAACCATCCCTCCGCTTCGGCTGCAGAACTGACGATCCGCACGCCCCTGCCGTCGTACCCACCGCGGGGAGCCTTGAGCACCGCCCGACCGTCGTGTTCGAGGAGAAAGCTCTCGAGTTCTGCGACGCTCGTCACCCTGGCCCAGTCGGGCATGGGTAGCCCAAGGTTGCCGAGGCGCTCCCTCATTAGCAGCTTGTCCTGCGCGTACAGCAACGCCTCGGGTTTCGGATAGACCGCCACCCCGGCCGCGACGACGGCCTGGATTACCTCCTGCGGAACATGTTCATGATCAAACGTCACGACATCAACGCCGCGGGCAAAACGGACGACGGTCTCTGCTTCCCGGAAATCGCCCACCGCAGTCACGGCAACGGCGGCCGACTCGTTGGCGTTCTCCGCGAGTACCCGCAACTCGATACCGAGAGACACCGCGGGCGGAATCATCATGCGGGCGAGCTGGCCTCCACCGATGACTCCTACGATCACGGAACTCCCCTACTCGCTCTAGACGCGGACGCTATGACGCATTTGTCAAGGTAGCATTTGCAGGTTCACATTTTCCCGCAAGGCTAGGAAGCGCCGACCTCGATGTCCTCCCTGAAGAAGTTGGCCGCATACGTCTACGCTCGACTGCTTCGGTACGCGCTCAAGTTCGGCGTAGTCGGCCTTGTCGGCTACGTCATCGACGTTGGAATCTTCAATGGCCTGAGTATTGGCCTGCTTGGCCATGGGCACTTCTTCCAGTCGCCCATCGGGGCCAAGGTCGTCTCCGTCACCATTTCGACCATCGTCAGTTGGCTGGGAAATCGGTACTGGACGTTTCGAGAGAACCGGCGCCGAAACTTTGTTCTCGAATTGGTCGAGTTCGCCGCCATCGCCGTCGTCGGTTTGGGCATCAGCCTCGGCATTCTTTACCTTTCGCACTATGTTTTCGGTTTCACCAGCCTTCTCGCCGACAATATTTCCGGGAACGTGATCGGCCTATTCTTTGCGACCGCGTTCCGATTCCTGATGTACCGCTTCTGGGTCTACGGACCGAATCGCGCGGATGGGGCCGCCACGCTCGCTCGGGCCAACGCGCAAAACAAGCTCGAGACGGAGCCCGGGCAGGACGGCGCGACCCCGCAACCCTGAGCCTTACCTCCGGAGATCCTGTACGCGTACTCATGCTGGCAGCGCCACTTCCAACCGTGAGTCAAGGTCGCTCCGGTAGAGTTGCAACCGCTTATGCCCCTATCCACTCCGTGAACGGCTGCCCTAGTGAGAAAACTGATCTCTCAGTTCGCGGGTGTCGGTCTCGTCGGGCTGGTCGGGCTCGTGATCGACGTCGGCCTGTTCAACGTCCTGCGCGCGACGGCGCTGAATCCCGACCTGGTCGCGCATGGGGCCCTCTGGGCCACTCTGGTGTCCACCTCCGTCGCCATCGTCTTCAACTGGCTAGGCAATCGCTACTGGACCTTCCGCAGGGAGCGGCGCGCGCACTGGTGGCGGGAGGGCCTCGAGTTTGCACTGGTCAGCGTCGGCGGGCTCTTGATCGCGCTCGGCTGCGTCTGGTTCTCCGAACAGGTGCTCGACCTGCACTCCCTGGTGTCAGACAACATCGCGAAGAACGTGGTCGGTCTCGTCCTCGGAACCATCTTCCGGTTCACGTTCTACCGGGCATGGGTCTTCCGTCCGTCCCGTCCCGAATCGCCAGCTCTCAGTTTGCCGGAGCCAGCTGTTCGCTCAGACGCGTCGATCGTGGAATAGCGACATCCGGCCGGCCGAGGCTGCGCACGGTCCAGCCCGACTCCCGCCAGATCTCGCGCTTCACGCAGTTGCGACCATCGAGAAGGATGCGTCCGCGCGCAGCGGCAAGTTCCGCGGGGGCGAGGTCGCGGTATTCCTTCCACTCCGTGAGGAGCAGCACGATGTCGGCTCCGGCGACGGCCGCGGCCGGGGTCTCTGCCAGTTCCAGCCCCGGGAGCGCGCGCCGCGCGGTCTCCAGCGCCTGAGGATCCGTGCCGACCACGGAAGCGCCGGCGTCAATCAGCCGGGCGGCCACCGCGAGGGCGGGGGCATCGCGGACATCGTCCGACTTCGGCTTGAACGCGAGTCCGAGGATGGCAACCCGCTTTCCCCGCACATCGCCCTCGAGCGAATCGACGGCAAGTTCCACCATCCGGTCCCGGCGACGAAGGTTGATCGCATCCATCTCCCCGAGGAATGCCACGCTGTCGCCGACGCCGAGTTCTTCAGCGCGGGCACGGAACGCACGGATGTCCTTGGGCAGGCAGCCGCCGCCGAAGCCGAGTCCGGAGTTGAGGAATTTACGCCCGATTCGACGATCGTGCCCAAGGGCGTCGGCCAGGCTCGTGACATCTGCGCCGGTCGCCTCCGCGATCTCCGCCATGGCGTTGATGAACGAGATCTTCGTCGCGAGAAAGGCGTTCGCGGCGACCTTCACGAGTTCGGCGGTCGCGAAGTCGACGACGAGTCGCGGGGTCTTTCTGGCCAGGGCGCCCGCGTAGATCTCGTCGAGGAGCGCGACCGCACGCTCGCCGTCCGGCCCAGCCGGAACACCGTAGACGAGACGGTCCGGCGAGACGGTGTCCTTGACCGCGAACCCCTCGCGAAGGAACTCGGGGTTCCAGGCCAGAATCGCGTTAACGTCCGCGGATCGCACCAGCGAGTCGAGTCGGGCGGCAGTACCGACCGGCACCGTCGACTTGCCCACGACGAGGTTGCCCGCTCGTAGGAACGGAAGCAGCGACTCGAAGGCGGCATCGACGAAGCGGAGGTCCGCGGCGTCACTGTCTTTGCGCTGCGGCGTCCCGACCGCGACGAAGTGCACCTGCGAGCCAGCGGCATCCTCCATCCGCGTGCTGAACGTGAGCGAACCACGCTTGCGCGCCGATGCGAGGGCCGCGCGAAGACCAGGCTCAAAAAACGGTGGTGTACCCGCGTTCAGCGCGGCAACCTTGTCCGCATCGAGGTCGATTCCGATCACCTCGTGGCCGAGTTTCGCCATGCTGGCCGCGTGCACCGCGCCCAGGTATCCGCATCCGATGACCGAGATTTTCACCATTGCCTCCCGACGGCGTCGACAAGCAGAGTAGCGATGCAGAGTGACGCGAAGGAGTACAGCAGGTAACGCTAGCGGGTACCCCAAAAACTGGTCTCGTCGGGCGATCTACTCGCGTCCTGTTGCCGACGGGCGGCGACCATGCTCTGGTTTGCCTCCATCAGGTCGTGGAGTGCCGCCTGCACCAGGTCGGCGCCCGGTACATCGCGAAGTACGACTGGGCGCTCGAGACCCGTATTGATCTGCACGTCACCGCTTCCGAACACGCTCTGCAGTCCGTTCTTGCGCACCGTCACGTCGTAGCCGCGACTGTGCAGGAGCTCCTGTCGCACGCGGACGAGGAATCCACTGCGCAGGATGATGCGGCGAGTCGTAATCGTATAGTTGCGGCCGAGCCAGAGCAACAGCGGGACGATCCAGAGCAGCAGGGCCAGCAGCGCGGCAACGCCGAGGAGGGCGAGGTTCTCCCAGCCCTCGGGAAAGCGGCCAAAGAAATACGTCGTCGCCCCGACGATCAGGAGCAGCGCGACTGTCGGCCAGAACAGGGCACGCCCGTGGGGGCGCAGCCGAGCCACGACGCTTTCTGGCGTTGCGGGCTCCGACATGTCTCATTCATACCGCAGGTGCGTCACGTCGCCGGCAGCGACGGCCGCGATCTGGTCCATTCCCTCCCTGCGAACCAGGAGTCGGCCGGTCGAATCGATACCGATCGCCTCGCCGAACAGGTCGTCTCCGGACGGGAGCGACACCCGAACGTCCCGGCCGATGGTCCGGCACCACTCCGAAACGACGCGATGGATGCCGCTCGCCGTTTCGTCGCCATCCGCGGCAACAAGCCGGGCGACGAACTCGCCCAGGGTCGCAAGGTAGGGGCCGAGCACGCGATCGACGAGGTCAGCCCCGCGGCCGGCGACGCCCGCGAGTGCGAGCGAGGTCGCGGTAGGGACGGGAAGCTCCGCTTCGGTGAGCGTCAGGTTGACACCCGTGCCGACGACCACGGCGTCACCGGTGGGTACCAGCTCCGCCAGAACGCCGCACACCTTCAACCCGTCGACCTGCACGTCGTTCGGCCACTTGAGGCCGGTGCGTCCATCGCCGATCAGCGCATCAATCGAAACGCACATTGCCGCACCCGCGAGCAACGGAATCCAACTGAACGGGAACGCACCCGGACCGTCGAGAGCGCCGGGACGAATCAGGACGGATGCGGCGAGGGTCTTGCCCTTCGGCGCGGTCCAGACCCGTCCGAGCCTCCCGCGTCCGCTGGTCTGATCGAGGGTGACGACGGTCGAGAACGACGGCTCTGCGCCATCCCGATTGAGTTGCGCCAGCACGTCGTTGGTCGACCCGGCGGAATCGAGGACCCGTAGCCGCGGCACGCGCTTGGCAGTAGTCGGTAGCTCCACGGCAGAAGCCTAACCGAGCGCCCGCAGCCGGTAGGTTGAGTCCATGGCGCGGTCGACCCTAAGGAATTCTCGCCCCGCCTGGGGTCGGGTCGTGGTGATCATGCCGACATTCAACGAGATCGACAGCCTGGCGAGGGTGGCCGGAAACCTCCTCGAGCTGGTGCCGGGAGTCGACCTGCTGGTCGTCGACGACTCCAGTCCGGATGGCACGGGTGCGCTCGCCGATCGCATCGCCGCCGACAATCCACGGGCGCACGTCCTGCATCGCACGGAGCGCCAGGGGCTTGGTCCCGCCTATCTCGCCGGGTTCGCGTGGGCGCGACAGGCCGGATATGACGTCGTCGTGGAAATGGACGCGGACGGATCGCATCCCGCCGAGACACTCCCAGCAATGTTGGATGCCCTCGGCGCCGACCCGCGACCAGGACTCGTCATCGGGTCGCGCTGGATTCCGGGGGGTTCGGTCGTGAACTGGCCCCGATCGCGCCTCCTCCTCAGCCGGACCGCCAACCTCTACGCGCGAATCGCTCTCGGGATGCCCACCCGCGACATTACGGCCGGCTATCGCGCCTATCCCACCGACGTGGCGACGGCCATCTCCTCCGACGTCAGTTCACACGGCTACTCGTTCCAGATCGAGATGGCGCTGCGGGTCTTCGATCTGGGATTGCCCATCGTCGAGGTGCCGATTGTCTTCCGCGAGCGCGAGGAGGGCAGTTCCAAGATGAGCGCGTCGATCGTCCGCGAGGCGATGATCGGGGTCACTCGGTGGGGGTTGGCGCGACGCCTCGGCGGACGATCGCGCGGTACAGCCCGCGTCCGCGCCTCGCGGTCCTAGCCAGGGCGCGGGTCGGGTAGCCGACCACGAGCGCGACGTAGCCCGCGAACGAGTGGTCCAGGGACCCGAGCGCCCGCTTGCGGTCCCAGACGTGACGCAGGCGCCCACCCGCCTGCCCGTAGCGGAGCTTGCGCAGCGGCAGCGGCGCCAGCTCACGGGCTGCAACGAGCGCCTCGATCTTCTGCACCCAGTCGTCATCGGTCGCATCGTGGAAGTAGTTGTCATCCAGCCACTGCGGATCGGGCATCCTGAACCTGGCCGCGACGAGGTCGCTCGACGGGCCGAGCAGGTTACTGTCCTCGAACACCGTGTTGATGAGACCCTGGCTGACCCCGAAGTCGTTGAGCGCGAGCCCGGCGACCCCGATCGCCGCGGCCTCGAGCAGGGCGGTGGAGCTCACGGTCACGAGACCGACCGCCCGCTCCAGATGCGCGCCCATCGAACCAGACTCCGCAACCAAATTGGCCGGTCGCGAGGGAAGGCCGCTAAGCAGTTCGTCGTATGGGTACTGCTCGGCGTGTGTCTGCGTCTCGCTGCCCACGGCGCGAAGTTTGATGACGACGCGGAGGTCTGGGTGGGTTCGCGCGCACTCCGCGAGCCATTCCACGATCCTGACCCGCTCACTCTTCAGCCGGGGCACCTTGGCCTGCGCGGCAAACACGATCTCGTCCCTCGGCGCATCGGAGCGGTGGGTGGTCGCAAAGAACGGGAGCGTGGCCAGCGCGAACGACTGCTCGAGTGACAGCTTCGCGGCAACCTCGGGGAAGTCGCGGAGCTCGCGCTTGCTGTGCAGAAGGATCAGATCGACCTGGGATCGGAACGTGAGCGCCTTCCGGGTCGCCGGGATCGAGATGCCGGGCAACCCGGAGAGCAGGATCGGCCGGCGTCCGGAAACCTCAAGTACCGCTCGCAGCACGACTCGGATCAGTGGGCCGCGAAGCGAGAGAAAGACCACATCCGGTTGCTCACTGGCGACGAGTTCGGCAAGCTCCGCGAGTGAGAGCACCGGCGGGTCTGTGTCCATCAGACCGTCGACGGCCGCCTCCCGCTGCGCGGCGGTCGGGACAAACGGGGAGTCCACGACGACGAGCCGCGACTCCCACTCCTTCGGCGCGCGCGCGAGCGTCGCCGCCCCCCACTTGACATACGAGTCGGAGTCGGCGACGCCCAGAATCTTCAGCCGGGAACCAGCAGCGGTCACGCGGGGGTTCTGCGCAGTTTTGCCAGTGGTGCGAGCTCGCCGGGGTAGATGCGCTTGACGCCGTCACCCATGGCCTCGCCGAGAACACGGATGTCCCGGACCAGGTGCTCGAAGCCCACCGGCTCGAGCGAAGCGGCGTGGTCCGAACCCCACATGGTGCGGTCGAGCGTGATGTGACGCTCGACGGCGACGGCCCCGAGAGCGACGGCGCCGATCGAGATCTGAAGCCCGCGCTCGTGACCGGAGTATCCGATCGGGACGCCCACGTAGCGCTCCTGCAGCGTCGTGATCATCCGGATGTTCGCCTCCTCGGGCGGCAGCGGGTACGTCGACGTCGCGTGCAGGATGACCAGGTTGTCTGTTCCGAGGACCTCGACCGCGCGGTCGATCTGTTCGAGCGTCGACATGCCAGTTGAGAGGATGATCGGCTTGCCCGTGCGGGCCAGGGCCTCGAGCATCGCGATGTCGGTGACGGATGCCGAGGCAACCTTGTGGGCGACGACCTGCAGGTCCTCGAGGAAGTCGACGGCGACCTCGTCCCACGGCGACGCGAACCAGCTGAGCCCGCGCAGGGTGGCGTAGTCGCCGATCTCGATGTACTGCTCGCGATCGAACTCGACGCGGTAGCGGTACTCGAGGTAGGTCATCGTGCCCCACGGTGTCTCGCGCGGGGTGTTCTTCATGTGCTCGGGTGTGGAGATCGCCGGGGTGCGCTTCTGGAACTTGACTGCCTGCGCACCCGAGTCCGCCGCCACATCGATGAGCTTCTTCGCGAGCTCGACATCACCATTGTGGTTCAGCCCGATCTCCGCGATGACGTAGACCGGCTCGTCCGATCCGATTGCTACTCCGCCAATTGCAACTGCCATGGCTGCACACTCCCTTTTCTGTCGTTTGGTGCCTCTGGTGTGAATAAATCTGCGTGCTCGCGGAAGGCGAGGATGAGGTCGGCGAGCTCGCGCACCGCACCGTGACCACCGGAGCGCTCGAGTACGACCCGGGCCGCGGCCAGCGCCTGCGGGTGCGCATCCGCGACGGCAGCGGGCCAGGCGACGAGGGCCATTGCGGGCAGATCCATGAGGTCGTTGCCGAGGTAGGCGCACCGCCCGAGCGAAACACCCGAGCGCTCGGCCCACAGGCGGAGCGCCGCGGCCTTGTCCTCGACGCCCTGCAGCACCTCGACCCCGAGCTTGCGAGCGCGCGCGGTGACGACCGGACTGGTCTCGCGGGAAAGAATGAGGACCGGAATGCCCGCGCGGCGAAGCGACTCGATCCCCGCGCCGTCGGCGCGGCTCACGGTCACGGTCTCGTTGCCGTTCGAGTCGACGGTCGCCCGGTCATCCGTGTGGACGCCGTCGAAGTCGGTGATGAGCGCGTCAACGTCGATATCGGGAGAGGAGGCGAACAGCGGGGAAATGAGGCCGGCGAGCTCGAGCTCCCCCACGGTATCGATCTCGATCGCGCGGGATGGGTCAACCTCGAGGATGCCGACGCGACCGAAGAAGCGGTGCCCGCCGCGGACGAAACCGTCGACCCGCATGACGTAGAACGCGCCGGTCTCCTGGAAGTGCGCCTCGCGATCCTGACGTCGCGGCCGAACAGCGGCATCGTGATTGGCTCCGACCGCGCCGTCGTCGGTCCGACGCCACAGGAAGGCGAAGGTCTCGGTGGCGGCAAATACGACGTCCTCGCGGGCCGAGAGAACGCGTCGCACGGCGGAGTCGAGGTCGGATGGGTCAATGAACGGCGACGTCGCCTGGATGAAGACGACCACCTCTGCCTGCTCGTCGAGACTGGCGAGCGCGTGCAGTACCGCGGCCTCGGAGCTCGCCGTGTCGCCCGCAATCGCTGCTGGGCGGTCGATTACCTCCGCACCGGCGGTGCGGGCTTCCGCGGCGATGTCCGCGTCGTCCGTGCTGACCAGGACCCGGTCGATGGTGGCCGCGGCGAGGGCGGCATCCACTGCCCTCGCGATCAGGGAACGGCCGGCGATGCGCTTCAGATTCTTCCCCGGGACGCCCTTCGAGCCCCCGCGAGCGGGAACAACCGCAACGACACTCACCGACTCCCACCCCTTCCGCGTAGAGGCCTCCCAAATTACGGACGGTGCTGGGCCGCGAGACGGCTCGCGGGTAAACGGAACGCGACAAACGCGCAAAGGATTCGGTTCGGCGCAATCCGACGGGCCTTATTTTGGAGACTTTCGACAACGGACTCGGCATCCCCCTGTTGGGTAGGCTGACTCGAGTGACCCCGGAAAAGAAATCTGCTTCCACGATTCCCACCCCTCCGACCCCCACGGTCGCCGAAACGTACACGACGGCCGGAAAGCTCGCCGACCTGAAGGTGCGCTATCACGAGGCCGTGACGGCCAGCGGCGAGGCCGCCATCGCGAAGCAGCACAAGAAGGGCAAGGGGACCGCCCGGGAGCGCATCGCGACTCTGCTGGATGACGGATCGTTCGTCGAACTCGACGAATTCGTTCGCCACCGTACCCATGCGTTCGGCATGGAAAACCACCGGCCCTACGGGGACGCGGTTGTCACCGGCCTTGGCACGATCCACGGCCGCCAGGTCGCGGTCTACAGCCAGGACTTCACCATCTTCGGCGGATCGCTCGGCGAAGTAGCGGGCGAGAAGATCATCAAGGTCATGGACCTCGCCCTCAAGACCGGGGTTCCGATCATCGGCATGCTCGACTCGGGCGGGGCGCGCATCCAGGAGGGCGTTGTCGCTCTCGGCAAGTACGGCGAGATCTTCCGTCGCAACACCCAGGCCTCCGGGGTCATCCCGCAGATCTCGATCATCATGGGGCCAGCGGCCGGCGGCGCGGTCTACTCGCCCGCGCTCACCGACTTCGTCATCATGGTCGACAAGACGAGCCAGATGTTCGTTACCGGTCCCGACGTGATCAAGACCGTCACCGGCGAGGACGTCGGGATGGAGGAGCTCGGCGGGGCGCTCACCCACAACTCGATCTCCGGGGTCTCGCACTACCTCGCCAGCGACGAGGATGACGCGCTCGACTACGCGCGAACCCTCCTGAGCTTCCTGCCCGACAACAACCTCGCCGAGCTCCCGGTGTACGAGAGCGATGTCGCGCTCGAGATCACGGATGAGGACCGCAGGCTCAACACCATCATCCCGGACTCGCCCAACCAGCCCTACGACGTCAAGACGGTCATCGAGCACATCGTCGATAACGAAGACTTCCTCGAGGTGCAACCGCTGTTCGCACCCAACATCGTCATCGGCTTCGGTCGCGTCGAGGGACGCTCGGTCGGCATCATCGCCAACCAGCCCCAGTCGATGGCCGGCACGCTGAACATCGAGGCGGGCGAGAAGGCCTCCCGGTTCGTCCGGTTCTGCGACGCGTTCTCGATCCCCATCCTCACGCTCGTGGATGTCCCCGGATACCTTCCCGGCACCGACCAGGAGTGGACCGGCGTCATCCGCCGCGGCGCGAAGCTCCTGTACGCCTACGCGGAAGCCACAGTGCCGCTCCTCACCGTCATCACCAGAAAGGCGTACGGCGGCGCATACATCGTGATGGGCTCCAAGCAGCTGGGGGCCGACCTCAACTATGCGTGGCCGACCGCCGAGATCGCCGTCATGGGCGGCCAGGGCGCCGTCAACATCCTGTACCGCACCGAGATCAAGGATGCGGAGGCCGCCGGCGAGGATGTCGCCGCGGTGCGCACCCGGCTCGCCAACGAGTACACCTACAACGTCGCCTCCCCGTTCCTCGCTGCCGAGCGCGGAGAACTCGACGGAGTCATCGAGCCGGCCGCGACCAGGATCGTCGTCATCAAAGGCCTGCGCGCGCTGCGCACCAAACGCGCGGTGCAGCCACCGAAGAAGCACGGGAACATCCCCCTGTGACCCACGCAGGCGCAGAAGGCGCACCCGCCGAAACCGTCGAGGCGGACATCACCGTCATCTCCGGCAACCCCGACGTTGAGGAACTGGCGGCGGTAACCGCCGTCCTCTCCGAAGTGCTCGAGGAACTCGCCGCCGAACAGGGCAGGCGCGAACTGGCGGGACCCTCGGCGTGGGCGCGCTCCCAGCGCGGCATCCGACCGCCGGTGCAGCCCGGCCACGGCGCCTGGCGCAGCTTCAGCGGCTAGAACGCTTCGCCAACGACGAAAATCGGGGTTCAAACCGACGGAACAGGTCGTTCTACTCCCGAACCGCTATCGATTTGCCCCGAAAACACGGGAATGTACCCCGTTTTTCGTACCCCATGTAGGTGCCAAACGCAGCAAAATGGCCAACTTTGGGGCAAGCGGGCAAAAAACTGTCCCCCGAATGTCCCCCTAAATGACGACTTTGCAACGGGGTCGTTCCCCTGCATTATTGAACGTGCTAGGTGTCTCTCTATGAGTTACACCACCAGACCATTGGCCGACTAGGGTAAGCGGGCCAATGGCTTGGGGGCGGGTTAGGGCGATATTCGGGTTGTCGCCCTAACCCGGGTTTTCAAAAATGGTCGGAAGCTTCGCTTCCGGCCATTTTTGCAAACCCGGGCAAGCCGGGGTCCTGCTTGTCTGCGCCGCTCCGCGGCGTGTTCGCTTCGCTCACGTTCCTTACGGCGTGTGGCGTGTTCGCTTCGCTCACCTCCGGATGGCGTGCCACGCAGTACGCAACACGTGCACGGAAGGTTCTGCGTCGAGTTGCCCCGAATCGACCCAAACGCCCGGGGTTCGGTCGATTCGGGGCGACTCACACGCTCCACTTGGCATTAGATGCTCCAAACCTCGCGATATACAGCATCAACTGCAAAGTCGACGACCGCCGTACTCACGCTCCGGATGGCGGGCCACCCAAGACGCAACACGCCTACGGAGCGTGCTGCGTCGAGCAATGGTGTTAGAGGTGGGCGGAGCTTCGGACTCCGAGGCTTAAAAGCGAATCGGGGCAGGGGTCCCCGTTTTTCGCTTTTAAGCCTCGGAAGTCCGAAGCGCGGCCGGCACCCAAAAATCGAACGCTAGGCAACCGAGCGCGGGATCTCCAGCCAGAGATCGACCTCGTCGTCCTCCAGTGCCTCCTGGCCCAGGGCGGACGCGCTGCCGTCCCCCACCGTTCGCAGCCCGACGACGGTGACCGCGACATCCGACCCCTCCGGCACGGTCCGTGCGATCACCTTGTCCGCATCCGTGCTGCCGAGTGCACTCGCCAGCCGGTTGAGCACGCGATCGAGTTCGTCGTCGGTGAGGTCGTCGATGCCACCCTCGTCCAGGAGGGTGACCGTGGCGCCGCGGCGGCGCGCGCGCATGACCTGCTCGCGCACGGCGTCGTTGAGAAGTTTGCGTCCACGAATCTCGTCGCGGATTGCGCCCTCGAGGTGGAGGCATTCGAGGCGCTGTTCGTCGGTCAGGTCGCCGCGGCTGGCCTGGATCGTGCGCAGCATCTCCAGCGCCATCATGCTGGTCTGGTCGAGCCGGAACTGGCGCTCGAACACGTGCGCCTCCTGTGCGGCCTGCCAGTCCGTCGCCTCGCGCTCGGCGCGCGCGAACCGCTGCCCATCCCTTGTCGCCTTTGCGACGCCGTTGCTGACGACGTGCGAGACACCGACCCAGACGACGCTGCCGATGACGCCGATCCCGCCGAGGGCACCCAGTCCCCCGGACCAGACGATCGTCTGGACGACGAGGAACGCCACACCGATCCACGCGAACGTGTGCCTGCGCCTGGTCGAGGTGATCGTCATCAGCGTGCCGACCGCCGCCACGTACCAGGTGCCGTAGCCGTTGTGCTTGCTTGGGTCGAGCTGCATGGTCACGAGGATGGGCAGGGCGATCACGACCGCAAGGTTGACCGACGCCATCCAGATCGGCATTCGGGTCGGCCCGAAGGGGACGAGACTGACGACCGACGCCACGAAGTACAAGCCCATGGCCAGGAAGATCGGGCCGTCCGTGAACGGGATGTGCTGGGTCAGCGAATAGGTCGCCAGCACGAGGTGGTAGGCCGAAAACAGGCCCGCCATTCCGACGATGAGATAGCGCGGGACGCCGATGTTCACGACTTCTGCCCCGTCTCGGGGGCGGAGCCGCCGTCGAGGCCATCGGCGGGTCGAGGCACCGGCTTCGGCGCCGGCCACAGGACCGTGATCGTTGCACCGCGGTGCGGCGCCGACTCGACTCTCGCCAGCCCGCCGGCGTTACCGACCCGCTCGACGATGGACACGCGCACGCCGAGGCGCTCCGTCGGCACCCTTTCCGCGTCGAAGCCGGCTCCGTTGTCACCGACCTCGACCTGGATTCCGCCCGGGCGCAGGCCCTTGATCGCGACCCAGCGCTTGACCCGTGGGGAGTCTCCGGCGTGCTGCACGCTGTTGACCATCGCCTGTGTGGATGCCGCAACGATGGCCTCGCCGGCACTCGTCGGGATGGACCGCGGGCCGACTTCCGACATCCGAACCTGGATTGGCCGCGACATCCCTCCGGCCGCATCCGCGACGCGCTGCGCAATGGCCCGCAATCGTACGGTCGAGCCGTCATCCGGCTGCACAAGGGCCGCATCGTGGAGGTAGCCGATCGCATTGCCCGCCATGACCGCGGCGAGCTCCCTCGCCTCCGGACTGTAGGCGCGAGCTGCGGACAGCAGGGTGGTCAGGACGCTGTCGTGCACGATGGAGTCGACCTGGACCCGCTCAACCTCGGTCGCGTGGTGTCGGACGGCATGGCCGTAGCGTTCGAGGGCGGCACTCTGCGCGATATCGACGTTGGTCGCGGTCTGGCGCAGCATCGTGATCAGCACGACGACGGCGCCGCCGAGGATGATCGAATAGACCGAGTCGAGAATTGCCGCGGGGATGGGCTCGGCGCCGCCGGGCGGCGTCATCCGCACGATCCCGTACAGCGACGGCACCGCGAACAGGTAGGTGGCCGACCACCGCGTCGGGAACGCAATCGCCGCTGTCGACGTTCCTACCGTTAGCAGGTAGTACAGCCACTGGTTATCTGTCGGCGAGTGCGGAGTGACGACATCGAATGGCCAGGTCACCAGCACGACGACGAAGACGAGCGCCACGACGCCGTGCGAGATGCGGACGAAACGCACGAGGATCGAGCAGAGCAGCGCGATCAGCAGGCTTGCCACGATCGCGACGCTCGCGATCAGCAGCCAGGTCGGGTTCGACTCCTTCGATTGGGACAGCAGTGGCCCAGCGGTCTGCGCCGCGAAGACGAGGCTGCCCGCCGCGACGGAGCGGGAAAGGACGATCTCAACCTGTTTGCGGCTGACGGGGTTTCGCGCCTGTTTTTGCGCGGGTGCGCGCACGTCGGCAGCGGGCCTAGCCGGCATCCCCGCCATCCGGATCCAGTCCGGGGAGAATTCCGTCCTCGACCGCACGGCGCAGGAGATCGACCTTGGTTGGGGCAGGACGCCCGACCTCGACGTACTTCACGCGGATCCGGTCGAGGTATTCGCGCGCCGTCGAGTACCCGATGCCGAGCTGCTCCGCGGCAAGTTTGAGCGGGAGGCCAGAGGCGTAGAGGTGGAGGATTTCGCGCTCGCGACGACCGAGCTGCGCCTTCGAGAAGTCGCGGTCCGCGTCGATCGCGGTCGCCCACTCCAGATTGTTCAGCACCTCGCCGCGCGCGACTGTTGCCGCCGCCTGAAGCACGGTCTTCGTCGCCGAGGACTTCGGGATGACGCCGGCAGCACCGGCGGCGAGCGCCTCGCGAACGCTGGCGACCCGGTCCGCGATGCTGTGCACGAGAACCGCAGCCCCGATGCCCTGCACGCGCTTGACGTTGTCGGTGACCGTGGACCCGTCGCCGAGGGACAGGTCGAGGACCACCACGTCGACTTCGCGACCGGTCAGTCCGGTGAGCAACTCGTCGACGGTCGCCGCCGCGAGAACGAAATCGTAGCCGTCGTCCAGAAACGCGGCCTTGAGGCCGAGGCGCACCGACTCGTGGTCATCCACGACGGCAACGCGAACTCCGCTAGGTCGTACTAGAGCGTCTGTCTCGTGCACAGTTGCCTGCACCATGATCGTTCCCGTCTACCCACATGTCGGGCCAGTGAATGCCCTCCCAATGGTAACGGGATTGGGCTGCCAGAGGCAGGAACTTGACCGATAGAGTCTGCACCATGCAAATTCGGGCGGTACTCCTCGCGGCGGCAGCATCCCTCGTTCTCCTCGGACTGTCCGGCTGCTCGGCAGGCGACGGCGAGCCCGAGCACATCGATTCCTTCGACGCGAAATACACGATTTCCAAGAGCGGCGTCGTGCACGCGGTCGAAACCATCCACTACGACTTCGGAAATACGCCGGAACGGCACGGCATCCTCCGCTTTCTCGACTCCCACTTCGTCAGCACCGCGACGCAGGACCGGGTCTACAAGTACACGAACCTGAAGGTGTCGTCGCCGACCCACGCCCCTGCAATGTTCTCGACGGCAACCCAGGAGGACGTTCTCGTCCAGGTCGGCAACAAGAACGCCACGGTGAGCGGCAAGCAGACCTACGTACTCAGCTACGACATCGAGGGCGCGCTCAACGCTACGGCCGGCGCCAACGGGTCGAAGCTCGACGAGTTCTACTGGAACGTCACGGGTTCGGAGTGGCAGATCCCGATCGATTCGACGAGCGTCACCGTCACCGGTCCGGCGCCATCCAAGGCGATTACGTGTGCCACGGGCTCGCCGGGGTCGAACTCGAGTTGCCTGAGCCAGACCACAACGTCGACCGGCGCGACATTCACCCAGAGCGAGCTTGCCGCTGGCAGCGGGGTGACGATCGACGTGGGTTGGCCGGCGGGAACCTTCGATTCGGCGGTCCCCATCCTCGAACCACGGATGTCGCCGGACGCGGCCAACGTCTACGCCGGATCCAACGACGGACCCGACCCCTTCTGGACGCCGTGGAACTGGGGGGTCGGACTCGGGTTGCTGGTGCTGATTCCGCTGGCCTTCCTGGTGTTCGTACGGGTGCGCCGTCGCGACCAGGAGTTCACCGGTGAGACCCCGGGTACCGTGCCGATGGACACCCAGAATGCGCCGACCGGCCCCGCTCCCCTGAGCGAGACAGTCGTCGCGCAGTACGAACCACCGAAGGGATTCCCCGTCGGCGCCGTCGGCCTGCTGATGACCAAGCAGCAGACCAAGATCGACGTGACCGTCACGCTGCTCGACCTCGCCGCGCGCGGCCACCTCAGGATCGAGGAGGTCCCCGGCGGAAACCGCGGCAAGGCCCTCGACTACACCCTCGTTGCCACGCCGGAGAAGGCCAAGGTTGGCGACACCGCCTCGCTCCTCCCGCACGAGAGCCTCCTCCTGCTCGACCTGTTCGCGGGCGGGGAGAAGACGGTCACGCTGTCCAGCCTGAAATACACCTTCTACTCGGAGTACACCGCGGTCGAGACGGCCATCAAGGCGTGGGTGCAGAGCGGCAAGTTCTTCCTCGACAAGCTCACGCGCTCACATCCGGTACTCGGCTGGGTTGTCGCGGGATCCATCGCCACGTTTATCGTCATGCTGTTCTTTGACAAAGCGTGGACGCTGTGGCCGATCGGTGCCTTCATCGGGGCGGTTCTCAGCCTCCGGCAGTCCCGTCGCGCGGTTCGACGCAGCGCGCTCGGACACGCCGTATTCGTTCAGCTCGAGGGCTTCAAGCAATACATCGCGACGGCGGAGGCCAACCAGATTCATTTCGAGGAAGGCACAGACATCTTCAGTCGTTACCTCCCCTGGGCGACCGCCTTCGGCGAGGCGGACCACTGGACCGGCGTTTTCGCCGAACTCGCGAAAGAGGGCAAGTACGACACGGCGCCCGACTGGTACATCGGGAACCAGCACCTCTTCACCGCCGCGGGACTGACCGGATCGCTCGCTGCGATCTCCTCGCTCGGTGCGGCCGTCAGCAGCTTCTCCAGCTTCGCATCCGAGTCGATGTCGGCGTCGCCGCACACCAGCGGGTCGAGCGGCGGATCCGGATTCGGCGGTGACTTCGGCGGCGGCGGAAGTAGCGGTGGCGGCGGAGGTGGGGGCGGCGGCGGCAGCTGGTGATGCCGCTGGCCGCTACCCGCGGATGAGCCTCGCGACCGCCTCGACGTGGTGGGTGTTAGGAAACAGATCGAACGCCCTGAGCTCGGCCAGTTCGTAGCCGCGCTCACGGAACAACCCGACGTCCCGGGCGAGGGCAACCGGATCGCAGGCGACATAGACAACCTGCGCCGGCCGGAGAGTCGACAGCGCGGCGACCACATCCTTACCGGCGCCCGCCCGCGGCGGGTCGAGGATGACCGTCGCCGATTCAAGCCGCTCGCCCGATGCGGCGAGTTGGGTGATCCAGCGCTCGACTCGTGCCGTTACCGCGCGCGCCCCAAGCCAGTCGCTGAGGTTCTCACCCGCGTGCTCGGTCGCGCGCGGGTCGCTCTCGACCGTCGTGATCCTCGTCGTCGACCCAAAACGATCTCCGACCGCGGCGGCCAGCAGGCCGACGCCGCCGTAGAGATCGAGGTTGTTGGCACGCGGGTCGAACAGTGCGTCGTCGATCGCCGCCTGGACCGCGGACGTCAGCGTCTCGGCTGCGGCGCGGTGCACCTGCCAGAATCCGCCGTCATCCACTCGGAACTCCCGCTCCCCCACGAGTTCGCGGATAACCATCGGCTTCTGCCGACCGACGATGAGCCGCGCGCCGCCAGAGGATGGTTCGATCACCTCGATGTGTTCCTCACCCGGGAAACGCTGGCCGAGCGGCGCCGCCTCCTGCACCGCGGCGGTAGCGAGGGGCAGATCGGTCACCCCGATCACCCGGTGGGATCGCGCCGCGAACGGGCCCGGCCGCCCGTCGGCGTCCACCTGCAGGCGCACCCGAGTGCGCCATCCCGTGCCGTCTTCTCTTCCCGGAAGCGCCTCGACCGCAACATTCGACTCGACGCCCGCCATGCGCTTCAGCGAATCCGCGAGCACCTGGCGCTTCAGCTCGCGCTGATGGTCGATGCGGATGTGCCCGAATTCTGCACCGCCCGGGCGGTCGCGAGGGTCTCGATCGATGCCGGCGGCCGACCAGACGTGCGGCTGGCGGAACTCGCTGGGAGAGATCACGCTCACGGTGTCCGCGCGCCAGAAGGACTTCTTCGAGTCCTCCGTGATGCGGGCACGGACCGTCTCGCCCGGGATGGCGTCCGAGACGAAGATCACTCGCCCGTCATGCCGCGCGACGGAGATCCCGCCGTGCGCGACGTTGGTAACCTCGAGATCGAGTTCTCTACCGAGCATTTCTCCCACCCGTCAAGCCTAGGAGTACCGTGCGCCTGTATCTGGCCTCGACGTCGCCGGCCCGTCTTGCGACCCTTCGAGCTGCGGGCATCGAGCCGGTGCTGCTGTCGAGCGGAGTGGACGAGGAGGCCGCGGTCGCCGCGGCCGGACCGCTCACCGCGCCCGAGATGGTGCTGCTCCTTGCGCGGTTCAAGTCCGAGGCCGTGGTCGGGCGCCTCGTCGATGGCCAGCCGCTCGACGGGTTCATCCTCGGCGGCGACTCGGCCTTCGAACTCGACGGGGTCACCTACGGCAAACCACACCTGCCCGAGATCGCGCGCGAACGCTGGCTGGCGCAGCGTGGCCGCGAGGGGCAGCTGCACTCCGGGCACTGGCTGATCGACCATCGAGCTGGCACGCCCGGTGGCGCCGTGGGCGGGGTATCTACGGCGGCCGTGCGGTTCGCCGCATCCATCACCGACGCCGAGATCGACGCGTACATCGCGACCGGCGAACCGCTCGAGGTCGCCGGTGCGTTCACCATCGACAGCCTCGGCGGCGCATTCATCAGCGAGGTGCGCGGCGATCCGCACGCCGTCGTCGGTCTCTCGCTCGCGCTCGTGCGCGAACTCCTGCTCGAATTCGACGTCACCTGGACCGATCTCTGGAACCGTCCGTTGTAGGCATCGGCAGAGGCTCGTCACTCTTTTTGTGAGCTCTCGCCAAAAGCGACCCCCTCGAACCCCAATAGGCTGGATGATTATGCCCCGCATCACCAAGGTCCTGATTGCCAATCGCGGAGAGATTGCGGTGCGCGTCATCCGTGCCGCCCGCGACAGCGGCATCGCATCCGTCGCCGTCTACGCCGACCAGGATCGGGATGCCCGTCACGTCAAACTCGCCGACGAGGCCTACGCGCTCGAGGGCGCGACGTCGGCCGAAACGTACCTCGTCATCGACAAGATCCTCTCCGTCGCGCGGCGCTCAGGGGCCGACGCCATCCACCCCGGCTACGGCTTCCTGGCCGAGAACGCCGAGTTCGCCCAGGCCGTCATTGACGCCGGGATCATCTGGATCGGGCCATCCCCCGACGCGATCGAGAAACTCGGCGACAAGGTGTCGGCGCGACACATCGCCGAGAAGGTCGGGGCGCCGCTCGCCCCCGGCACCCTCAACCCGGTTTCCGGGGCGGCGGAGGTACTCGACTTCGTCGACGTCTACGGGCTACCGGTGGCGATCAAGGCTGCCTTTGGTGGCGGCGGGCGTGGGCTCAAGGTTGCCCGCACCCGCGAAGAGATCCCCGAGCTGTTCGAGTCGGCGACCCGCGAGGCGATCGCCGCATTTGGGCGCGGCGAGTGCTTCGTCGAAAAGTACCTCGACGAGCCGCGCCACGTCGAGACGCAGTGCCTCGCCGACTCGCACGGCAACGTCGTCGTCATCTCGACCAGAGACTGCTCGCTGCAGCGCCGGCACCAGAAGCTGGTGGAGGAGGCGCCCGCGCCGTTCCTGTCCGACGAACAGAACCTCTCGCTGTACACATCCTCGAAGGCCATCCTCAAGGAGGTCGGCTACGTCGGTGCCGGTACCTGTGAGTTCCTCGTCGCGAAGGACGGCACCATCTCGTTCCTCGAGGTCAACACACGGCTCCAGGTCGAACATCCGGTCTCCGAGGAGGTCACTGGCATCGACCTGGTGCGGGAGCAGTTCCGCATCGCCGAGGGCGGCGTGCTCGACTACGACGACCCGGTGCCCAACGGGCACTCGTTCGAGTTCCGGATCAACGGCGAGGACGCCGGCCTCGGCTTCCTACCGTCGCCCGGACCCGTCAACACCCTGCGCCTCCCGGGCGGCCCCGGCGTTCGCGTCGACAGCGGCGTGACCACCGGCGACGTCATCACGGGCGCGTTCGACTCCCTGCTGGCCAAGCTGATCGTGACCGGGTCGTCGCGCGAGGACGCCCTCGAGCGCTCCCGCCGTGCGCTCGACGAGTTCGAGGTCACCGGGCTGCCGACCGTGCTCCCGTTCCACCGCAAGATCGTGCGCGACCCGGCGTTCACCTCGTCGCCGTTCACCATCTACACGCGTTGGATCGAAACCGACTTCGTCAACGACATCGAACCATGGTCGGGGGAGCGCGAGTACGACACCGTCGGCACATCCTCGCGCCACAAGGTCGTCGTCGAGGTCGAGGGCAAGCGGGTATCGGTCTCGTTACCCGCCAAGCTGCTTCCTGCATCCGGTTCTCTCGCCAACGTCGCAGCACCGAAGCGGCGCGCCAGCGGGGCGGTCTCGAGCGCGACCGGCGACAGCGTCAAGGCGCCCATGCAGGCCACCGTCGTGAAGCTGGCGGTCAGGGACGGCGACAAGGTCGTCAAGGGCGACCTGCTGCTCGTTCTCGAGGCGATGAAGATGGAGCAGCCGATCGCCGCCCACAAGGACGGAACCATCAACGGTGTCAGCGCGACCGTGGGCGGAACTGTCTCCTCCGGCCACGTCCTCCTCAACATCGCCGACTAACCCGCAGCACTTTGTTGACCGCGCGGTCCCTGTAACCCCTGCGCGGTCAACAAAGTGCGGCGTCGGGTCCGCTCAGTTCAACGCACGCCCGCGTGAACGAGTTGATCGCGCAGCGCTGCCATCGAGTCGGCGACCTTCCAGCCCCACCGGCTCATGGCATGACCTGCCGCGCGGAGGTCATCTTCGCGATCCTTCTCGTCCAGAAGAGCCCGCTCTGGCGTGCGCCCACGCAGAAATCTGGGGTCGCGGTACTTCGCCTCACCATCGAACTCACCAATGACGTTGAACTTCGGCCACCAGAAGTCCACGAACCATTGACGACCGCTTGCTCCGACGAGCCGGGCCTGAAGCTGAGGAGCGGTCAGATGCGCGAGAGCAATATTGACACGGCTCAGCGATTCGCCCGGACTCTCGGATGCGCCGTCTGCGAATTCGATCGCGCGCGTCGCGCGAGCGGTTCCGTGTCGCAGGTTGACATTGCTGAGCTCGGCGCGAATCTCACTGAGCGATACCGAGAAGTCGGGCATCCCCTCGATGATCAATCCCGAGCGGTGGAGCGCCGCATCCGCCACCACGACAGACTGCTCGAACGACGAATCGCACAGGACATCCGCCACCGTGCGGGCAATCGACGTGACTCGAAGTCCGTCAATTCGTTCTATCCGTTCGGGAACTCCAACATTGTGTCGAACGAGAACTCTGGACGACCTCCCGCCGGTGGTGAAATCTGAGAGGACGTGGGTCGCCGTTGTTCTCGGCCCGATCCACGGAAGGCGCCACATCGCGACGGCGGACTGGTGAGACACGACGAAGTCGCGATCGGCATAAGCCACCGCGGCCTTGATTCGGAGACGGTGCCGATCGTCGCGATCCAGCGCATTCCATTCGGCGGCACTCACGTACGCTCCCCGGCGCAGGGAAATGAATTCGCCCAGTTTCACCCGATTGAAAAATACGTTTCGTTCCCCAGGGCTGACGATGTTGCGGCTGAAGATGATGGAATCGATCCATTCCAGAGTGGCAGGATTGAGCATCCACCCACTGTGTAAGGCGAATGACTACGACGGGGCGCTTTCCTGGCGTTCTGTGGATCGCTTCAGCAGGCGTGAATTGCTGCGGAGACGACCAGTTTGTTGACCACGCAGGGGTTATAGAAACCGCGGGGTCAACAAAGTGCAGCAGGCTAGTTGACGATGTGCATCGCGCGTGCGGCGTCGGTGATGCTGCCCGTGAGGGACGGGTAGACCGAGAACGCGCGGGCGAGTTGGTCGACCGTCAGACGGTGCTCGACGGCGAGCGCGATCGGCAGGATGAGCTCGGATGCGCGCGGCGCGACGATGACGCCGCCGATGACCGTGCCCGACCCGGTCCGTGCGAACAGCTTCACGAAGCCGTCCTTGAGCCCCATCATCTTTGCCCGCGGGTTGGATGCCAGCGGCAGCTTGTAGATCTCCCCCTGGGCGATGCCGTCCTCGATCTGCTTCTGCGTCCAGCCGACGTTCGCGATCTCCGGATTGGTGAAGATGTTCGAGGTGATGTTGCGCAGCTCGGTCGGGTTCACGGCGTCGCCCATCGCATGGAAGACGGCCGTGCGTCCCTGCATGGAGGCGACGGATGCGAGCGGCAGGAAGTCGCTGCAGTCCCCGGCCGCATAGATCGATGGCATCGAGGTGCGCGCGACGCGGTTGACCCGGATGTGCCCGCTCTCGGTGAGCTGAACTCCCGCCTCCACGAGGCCGATGTTCTCCGTGTTGGGCAGCGATCCGACCGCGAGGAGGCAGTGGCTGCCCTCGACGGTGCGCCCGTCGGCGAGCGTCGCGACGACACCCGTCTTGGTGCGCTTGACCGAGTCGGCGCGGCTTTTGTTCAGGACGGTCATCCCGGCCCGGGTGAAGACGTCCTCGAGGACGCGCGCGGCGTCGGCATCCTCGTTGGGCAGCACCTGATCGCGGCTCGAAATGAGCGTCACCTTGGAACCCAGGTTGACGTAGGCCGACGCGAATTCGGCACCGGTCACACCGGAACCGACGACGATCAGGTGTTCGGGTGCCTGGTCGAGCGTGTAGAGCTGCGTCCAGGTCAGAATGCGCTCGCCGTCCGGCATTGCCGTCTTGAGTGTGCGAGGCCGTGCCCCGACCGACACGACGATGGTGTCTGCGTCGATCTCGTCGAAGTCGGTGCCCTTGCTGCCTGCACCGGTCGAGACGACGACGCGGTTGGGGCCGTCGAGCCGGCCCTCGCCCTGCACGATCCGGACGCCGGTCTTGATCAGCTGCGACTTCATGTCCTCGGACTGCTGCCGGGCGAGCCGCAGCAGCCGCTCGTTGACCGCGGCAAAGTTGACGGTCACCTCGGGGCGAACCGGTCGCCCATTTTCGCCGCGCGTAAAGAACTGCACGCCGAGGTCCGCGGCTTCGCCGATGTTTTTGGCCGCCTCGGCCGTGGCGATGAGCGTCTTGGACGGAACCACATCCGTCAGCACGGCCGAACCGCCGACGCCGGTCCGCTCGACGAGGGTCACCTCAGCGCCCAACTGTGCGCCGGCCAGGGCGGCCTCGTACCCGCCCGGTCCCCCACCCACGATCGCGATGCGTTGCTTGCGCTCGAACTCATAGGCCATACCGCAATTGTCCTCTGTCGCGCGAGCCCCCGCCAACACGGGTGCATTCCGTCTCCACCCGGGGCAAGCTGGGAGGAGCAAACAAGGGAGCAGAGCGGATGCCAGAAAACTGGATCGCGACGGCGAACGTGACGATCGACGCCGGGAGGGAGCGGGTCTGGGCCGCGCTCACGGATCCCGAGCTGATCACGCGGTACATGTTTGGCAGCACCGTGACGAGCGATTGGATGCCCGGCAGCACGATCACGTACGCGGGCGAGTACGAGGGCAAGAAGTATGAGGATCACGGCACGATCCTCGAGATCCGTCCGCCGGAGCTGCTCCGTTCAACCCACTTCAGCCCGCTCGGTGGGAAGCCGGATGTCCCGGAGAACTATCACGAGATCGCCTACACCTTGACGGCGAAGGACGGCGCGACGGAGGTGGTGCTGACCCAGGACAACAACGCCAGCGAGGCGGAGGCTGAGCACTCTGCCGCGAACTGGAAGCAAATGCTCGAGGGCCTCAAGTCGGTGGTGGAGTCGACACCCTAAAGTGGATGGATGCCAACGCCGACAGACAACGTCCTCGATGACCCGCAGGTCGATCCGTTCGAGATTGCCTCGCAAGCGGCAGCCGAAATAGCTGTTCGCACCGGAGTCGAATCCCATGACATCGCCCTGACCCTCGGAAGCGGATGGGCGAAGGCCGCCGACCTGATCGGCGCGACGACCGCGACAGTCCCGGCATCCGAGATCACCGGATTCAGCGCCCCGGCTCTCGCCGGTCACGTCGGCACCATTCGCTCGATCGAACTGCCGAGCGGCAAGCGCGCGCTCGTGATCGGTGCCCGCACTCACTACTACGAGGGACACGGTGTCCGGCGCGTCGTGCACAGCGTGCGGACCGCCGCGGCCACAGGCGCGAAGACGATGATCCTGACTAACGGGGCCGGCGGCATCCGGGAAATCTGGACGCCGGGAACTCCCGTGCTGATCAGCGACCACATCAACCTGACCGCCGACTCACCGCTCGAGGGTGCGACCTTCATCGACCTCACCGACCTCTACTCGGCGAGGCTCCGCGCGCTGGCCCGCACCGTCGACGCGACTCTCGACGAGGGCGTGTACGTGCAGAACCGCGGACCGCACTACGAGACGCCGGCCGAGGTGCAGATGGCCAGGATCATCGGTGGCCACATCGTCGGCATGTCGACGGCCCTCGAGGCGATTGCCGCGCGCCAGGCGGGCATGGAAATCCTGGGGCTGTCGCTCATCACGAACCTGGCCGCGGGCATCCAAAAGACCCCGCTGAGCCACGCCGAAGTCATTCAGGCCGGGAAGGATGCGGAGCCTGTCATCAGCGCACTGCTCGCGAAGATCGTCGAACTGCTGTGACAGCGGAGCTGATTCCGGCGGCTAAGGCGTGGCTCGCGCAGGATCCGGATGACGAGACGCTCGCCGAGCTGGCCGCGCTGATCGGCGCGGCGGAGAGCGGATCGGACGCGGCGCTCGCCGACCTCGAGGACCGGTTCTCGGCGCGGCTCGAGTTCGGCACGGCCGGCCTGCGCGGCGTCATCGGAGCGGGCCCAAACCGGATGAACCGGGTGCTCGTAATTCAGGCTGCCGCCGGCCTCGCCGCGTTCCTCGTCTCTCGCGAGGACGGCCCGTCGATCGTGATCGGCTACGACGGGCGCAAGAATTCCCGCGTGTTCGCCATCGACACCGCGGAGATCATGGCGGGAGCGGGCGTCGCCGCGACCCTGCTGCCGCGCCTGCTCCCAACGCCGGTGCTCGCCTTCGCCGTTCGCAACCTTGGTGCGAGTGCCGGGGTGATGGTAACGGCCAGCCACAACCCGGCGACCGACAACGGCTACAAGGTGTATCTCGGCGGCAACGATGCCGGCTCGCAGATCGTGCCGCCGTCCGACGGTGAAATCGCGGAACGCATCCTCACCGTCGCCGCTGGCAGCATTCTGGGTCTGCCGCGATCGAGCGATTATCGGGTGGCGGGCGAGGAGGTTCTCGACGCGTACGTCGCCGAGACGGTGAAACTCGGGTCCGCGTCGGCGCAGCTCCGACTCGTCTACACGGCCATGCACGGTGTTGGGTGGGAGACGGCGAGCCGCGTCCTGACCGCGGCGGGATTCGACGAACCGGCCGTTGTTGCCGAACAGCTCCAACCCGATCCCACCTTTCCGACCGTGGCATTCCCCAACCCGGAGGAGCCGGGCGCGCTCGATTTGGCGTTCGCCCGTGCAGCGGCCACCGACGCCGAGCTTGTCATCGCCAACGACCCTGACGCCGACCGACTTGCGGTGGGAGTGCGCGACGGTGACGGCTGGCGTCGGCTCAGCGGTAACGAGGTCGGCCTGATCCTCGGCTGGCGGGCCGCACAGCGAAGCGCGAGCGGTACGCTCGCCTGCTCGATCGTCAGCAGTCCGGGGCTTGCCGCGATCGCGGCGGCCGGCGGTCTCGATCACGTCGAGACGCTGACCGGCTTCAAGTGGATTTCGCGCGCCCCGAACCTGGTCTTCGGATTCGAGGAGGCTCTCGGATACCTCGTCGATCCCGACGTCCTGCGCGACAAGGATGGAATCTCGGCGGCCCTGGACATCCTCACACTGGCATCTGAGCTGAAGGCGGCGGGCAAGACGCTTGCCGACCACGCCGCCGACTTCGCGGACCAATTCGGTGCGTTCTCGTCGTCCCAGATTTCGCTGCGCTTCACGGACCTCCCGGAGATCCCGCGCATCATGAACGGCCTGCGCGCTGCGCCGCCCCGGGAAATCGGCGGGATCGCGGTCGACCGGGTCGATGATTTCGCGGGCGGATTCGAGGAGTTCCCACCGAACGACATCCTCAGGATCTGGCTGACCGACGGCTCCAGGATTGTGGTGCGCCCGAGTGGAACAGAACCCAAGCTCAAGGTCTATATCGACGCCTCGAGCACCGCGGGAACCGCGCGCGAACGGATGACCGCGGCCGACGCCACCGTCGCAACGCTGGACACCGGAATGCGCGATCTGCTGGGCAGTCCGTGATTCACTGAGCCCATGACAAAACGGGGCCTCATCGTCGCCAGCATCCTCGGATTGGTCGCGGCAATCATCGCCGCTCTACTCCTGAGCCGGGCGGCGGCGTTCCAGTCGATCGACCTGCTCGTCCTCGCGTTCGACATCCTCGCCGCGGGTCTCGCCGGGAGGGTCATCCTTGGTCCGGTCCGCGTCCACCGCTATTTCGCCCTCGGCGTCGTTGTTCTGTCGGCCGTGGCCGCGGCCATCTTCACCTCGGCAACCACCAACGACCTGATCGGGCTCAATGTGAGTTTCGGCGCACCGAACTACGCCCCGACCGCGCCCGTCCTCACCGCGGCGATTGTCGCGTTCGTCGTCTACCTCCTCGCCGCCACGGTCTACGGTTTCGCCTCCTCTCGGCAGGGGGTCGGCATCGGCGCGCGGATCGGCCTCCTGCTGCTTCTCCTGCTCGCGGTCCTGCCGTTGCTGAACGTGCTCGGCCTGATCGGATTCACGATAACGACACTCGCTCGCCCTGCCGCTACTCCAGCGCCTGCTGCAGCTTCCGAGTGAGCTCCGCCGTGTCGAAGTAGTTCTCGACGACGATGACATCGGCGTTCGTCTTGCCGATCGAGGCGACGAACTCCGGACTGGTGAGGATGATCTGCGCGCCGGCCGCATCCGCGTCGAGCGTCGCGAGGTGAACGGCCGTGACATCCGCCTTGATCCCGAGGCGGCTGAGCACCCGCTCGGCGTTGACCTTCAGGATGCCGCTCGAGCCGATCCCCGCTCCGCAGATCGCGACTATTTTCACGTCGCGTTTCCGAACAGGCGTTGAACCTCATCGACCGTGGTCGCTGCGGCGAGATCGGTGATCGCCGTCGAATCATTGAAGAGGTTGGCGAGTTCGGCAACCATCGCGACGTGTGCGTCCGGGCTATCGACGGCGAGGGCGAGAACCACGCTCACCGGGTCGTTGTACGGATGCCCGAAGTTGATTGGGGTCGCGAGTGTGACGACAGCGATGCCGTCTTTGAGCACCTCTGGACCCGGTCTGGCGTGCGCGAGCGCAAGGCCGGGAGCGATCACGACGTACGGACCGTGCTCTTCGATCATGCGAATCATTTCATCCGCGTATGACGGTTGTGCGATGCCCGCCGCGGTCAGCGCCGCGCCCGCCGCGCGCACCGCATCGCGCCAGTCGCCCGCCGGAACACGGAGGGCGATGGCTTCGGCGGGCAGCAGGGGCAGGGCCATTCAGGATCGACCGAAGCCCTGCAGGATCTGCGTGGTGAGGTCTTCGCGGTCCTCGAGCGACAGGAAGCTCGCGGCGGCGGCGTTCAGCTGGAACACCTCGAGGTCGGCAAGGTCGTACCCGAAGGTTTCGGCGAGCAGGGCGAGCTCGCGACTGAGGGTCGTGTTGCTCATCAGGCGATTGTCAGTGTTGACCGTGACGTTGAAGCCGAGTTGGTACAGAAGATCGAAGGGGTGGTCGATCATGTCCTCGCCCCACTGCGCAATCGTGCCGGTCTGCAGATTGGATGACGGGCTCGTCTCGAGCGCGATCTCCTGGTCCTTGACCCACTGCGCGATGGGGCCGAGGGCGACGAAGCTGCTCTCCTCGTTCTCGCGTTCGAGGGTGATGTCTTCGGCGATACGCACCCCGTGACCGAGCCGCATGGCGCGACCGTCGAAGAGTGCGCTCTCGATGCTCGCCAGTCCCGCCGCCTCGCCGGCGTGGACCGTGCGCGGCATGTACTCGCGCGCGAGGTAGTCGAAGGCGGCCTTCAGGTTGGAGGGCGGGAATCCGTTTTCGGGCCCGGCAATGTCAAATCCGACGACGCCACGATCGCGGTGGCGAACGGCCAGTTCTGCGATCTCGAGCCCGCGGTCGAGGTGCCGCATCGCGCTCACCAACTGGCCGACCCGGATGTTGTGGCCGGTCGCGCGCACATCCTCGACCCCCTCATCGAGACCGGACTGGACCGCCTCGACAACCTCGTCGAGGGTGAGCCCCTTGGTCAGGTGCTGCTCGGGCGCCCAGCGAATCTCGCCGTAGATGACCCCGTCGGCGCCGAGGTCCTGCACGAACTCCCGCGCGATCCGCGCGAGGTTGTCGGGCGTCTGCATGACCGCGATGGTCAGGTCGAAGGTCTTCAGGTAGTCGACCAGGTCGCCCGAGTCGCAGCTCTCATCGAACCAGGCCTGCAGCGATTCGGGATCTCCGGCCGGGGTCTCCAGCCCGATCTCACTCGCAATTTCGAGAATGGTGCTCGGGCGCAGTCCACCGTCGAGGTGGTCGTGGAGGGAGATCTTCGGCAGAGCGGTGATGCTCGTACCCTCCAGTGGCAGCAGGTAGTCCGTGCGCGGCGAGTTCATGCTCCAAGGCTACTAGGCGGTGACTCGGCGACGCCCCGGGGCCCTCGCCTTTCACTTGCTGGAAATGCACCGTTCCGCGCCGGGCGTACCCGGCAATCCCCGCAACTGACCGGCGAGTGTGGATGATCTTCGCGCGAGCGGCCGGGAATTGCCACCATCGTCGAATGACCAGGCGCTCCCCGATCGATCCCACCGACCTGGGACCCGGATTTTCGGTCCGAGCTGCCCGCGAACGAGGCGTTTCGCGATCGAGACTCGACGCTCAGGATCTCCTGCGACCGTTCTGGGGAACGCGAGTTTTTGCTACCGATGACTCGCCTCAAACCCGCATGCGCGCGTTGCTGAGTCGGCTACCCGCGGACGCAGCGATCAGCCATTCAACGGCAGCCGGGCTCTGGGGCATGCCTCTCCCCGACCGTCTCCCGCGCGGCGTAGTGCACGTTTCGGTTCCCGTCGGGGTGCGAGCACCGCAGCGTCGCGGTGTCCGCGGCCACCAACGGAGTCTGTTGCCCGCCGACGTCGAAGCTCCGTTTGGATTCAGGATGACCAGTCCATCGCGAACCTGGTGCGACCTCGCGGAGCAGACCTCTATGCCCGAACTGGTAGCGGCGGGCGACTTCCTTGTGCACTGGGAGTCACCCATCGTCAGCATTGAGGTGCTCGCGGATTTTGTGGCTCTCCATCAACCCCGTCGCGGAGTCTCGGTGATTCGGGCAGCGCTCCCGAGACTTTCAGACCGGTCGGAGTCGTATCGCGAGTCCATCCTGCGCGTCCTCATTCTCGACGCCGGGCTCCCCCAACCCGAGGTTAACTACGAGATCAGAGGCGTTCGAGGTCGCGTCGTGGCGCGGGTCGATCTCGCCTGGCCGGACGAGAAGGTCGCTGTCGAGTACGAGGGGGACCACCATCGAACGGATCGGGTGCAGTGGCAGCGGGACCTGCGGCGGATCGAGGTGCTGCAGGATGCCGGATGGCGAGTCGTCCGCGTCTCCGCTGACGATCTGGCGGCGCCCGAAGTCCTGTTCACGAGGCTCCGTCGACTGCTTCAGCACTGACTTGCCGGCAAACCGCGGTCGCGAGCCTGGGCGACCCGACATTCGCGGCAACTGAGTCTTGCAGCTACTAGGCGGTGATGCGCCCCTGGATGAGCGCGCCACCGGTTTCGACGGCGGTTCCCGGGTCGGCGATCTCGTACGCTCCCTCGATGGCCTCGAGTGCGCGCTCGAAGCGGTCGCCGTCGTTGCTGCTCATGGTGAATAGCGGCTGGCCGGCCGTGACGACGTCGCCCGGCTTCGCGTGCAGGTCGATTCCGGCGGCGTGCTGCACGGGGTCCTGCTGGCGCGCGCGGCCTGCACCGAGACGCCAGGCTCCGATGCCGAAGGGCAGCGCATCCTGCCGGACGAGTACGCCCGACCGGGGCGCGGTGACCACCTGGGTGTGCTTCGGCGTCGGAAGGGCCGCGTCGGGATCCCCGCCCTGGGCGGTGATCATCGCCCGCCACGTGTCCATGGCTGCCCCGCTCTTCAGCGCCGCCTCCACGTCGGCATCCGGGAGACCGGCGAGCGCCAGCATCTCCCGGGCGAGCGCGAGGGTCAACTCGACGACATCCGCCGGTCCGCCGCCGGCGAGAACCTCCACCGATTCACGTACCTCGTTCGCGTTTCCGATCGCGAGTCCCAGCGGGACGTTCATGTTGGTGAGCAGCGCAACCGTCGCGACTCCGGCATCCGTGCCGAGTCGGACCATCGTCTCCGCGAGTTCCCGCCCGCGGACCGGGTCCTGCAGGAAGGCGCCCGACCCGAACTTCACATCGAGCACGAGTGCCGCGGTGCCCTCCGCGATCTTCTTGCTCATGATCGACGATGCAATCAGTGGGATGGACTCGACCGTCCCGGTGATGTCCCGAAGGGCGTACAACTTGCCGTCGGCCGGCGCGAGCTTCGCTCCGGCCGCGCAGATCACGGCACCGACGGACTCCAGCTGGGACAGGAACTCCTCCGGGCTAAGCGATGCCCGCCAGCCGGGGATGCTCTCGAGCTTGTCGAGCGTGCCGCCCGTGTGCCCGAGCCCGCGCCCGGAGAGCTGCGGAACCGCCACCCCGAAGGATGCGACGAGCGGCGCCAGCGGCAGCGTGATCTTGTCTCCCACACCCCCGGTCGAGTGCTTGTCTGTGGTCTTCTTCGACAGTCCCTGAAAGTCGAGCCGGTCGCCACTGGCGACCATGGCGAGGGTGAGGTCGCGAACCTCTTCGCGCCCCATCCCATTGAGGAAGATCGCCATGGTCATCGCGGCCATCTGCTCGTCGCCCACGTATCCGCGGGTGTACGCGTCAACCAGCCACCGAATTTGTTCCGGCGACAGGGCGCCGCGATCGCGCTTCGTGTGGATCAGATCGACGACGTCGAAGGGCTCAACCATGGTTCAACGGTACCTGTGCGTTTCGGTGTGGATGCGCGAGCTACGACTTCACGTACGGACGGCCAGAGGCCGCTGGCCCGCGCACGCGTCCGACGAAGCCGGCAACCGCAAGAATGGTGACGACGTATGGCAGCATCAGCAGGAAGTCGTTGGGCACGGGCGACTGCAGGGTTCCGAGAACGCTCTGTAGGTTCTCGGTGAACCCGAACAGGAGCGCGGCGAGCGTCGCCCGGATCGGATCCCAGCCCCCGAAGATGACGGCCGCGAGCGCGATATATCCCGCCCCGTTCGTCATGTTCGCGCCGAACGCCCCTACGCCTCCGAGCGTGAAGGATGCCCCGCCGACTCCGACGATCACGCCGGCGAGGGCAACGTTCCAGAATCGGGTGCGCCCGACGTTGATGCCCACGGTGTCCGCGGCCTGTGGATGTTCGCCCACCGCGCGAAGACGAAGACCCCACCGGGTGCGGTACAGACCGATTGTGACGGCCACGACGGCGACGTACATCAGGTAGACGATGATGTTCTGGTTGAACAGGAGCGGACCGAGCACGGGGATGAGGCTGATGCCCGGGATCGGAAGGCGCGGCAGCGACGGCGGGCTGTTAAGCGCCGAGATGCTGTTCAGCAGTACGTCCTGGTAGAGGAAGGTCGTGAGGCCTGCGACGAGCAGGTTCAGGACGACTCCGATGATGACCTGGTTGACCGCGTACTTGATCGCAAATACTCCGAGCACGAAGGAGACAAGCACACCCGCGACGGCCGCGGCGATGATGCCCGCGACGACCGAGTGTGTGACGGTCGCCGTGACGGCCGAGACGAAGGCCCCCATGAGGAGCTGGCCCTCTATCGCAACGTTCACGACGCCGACCTTCTCGGTGATGACGCCGCCGAGGGCGCCGAAGATGAGCGCGGTGCTGATTGCCACCGCCCCGGTCAGGAGATCGGTGACGTTGAGCTGACCGGACAGTCCGGCGGATGCCCAAACCAGGAATCCGGTCACGATGAGAATCGCGAAGATGGCGATGTACCAGAGCCGGGTGCGGAGCTGGAACCAGTTCAGAACCCCCGATCCGATGGCCATGAGCGCAAGAAGAATCGCGATGACGATCTCGGTCGGGCCGCCGGCAACGTTGAGCAGCGGAATCTGAACCGCACCCTTCTGGTTGGGCGTGAACTCGATGTGGGAAAGGCCTGCTCGGTTGAACACGATCAGCAGGAGAATCGCGAGCAGCGCGAAGATGCCCATGGCGATGGGAGCCTTGCGCGACAGGCGTGGTGCCGCCGCCTCGCTCGTCGAGGTGGTCGGTTTGTCAGCAACAGTGGTCATTTCGCGACAGCACCCATCTTGGTCGGCGTGGCGGTCGCCGCGGCCTTGCTGGCCGCGAGCGCCTTCGATCGCGATCGCGGCTTGGCGCCGGGGGTTGGCAGTCGGAAGATCGCGCGCACGAGCGGCGGGGCCGCGAGGAACAGCACGATGACAGCTTGGATGACCGCGATGAAGTTGACGTTGACACCCTGCTCGGCCTGCATTGTGTAGCTGCCGGCCTGAAGGATGCCAAACAGCACGCCCGCGGCGAACACCCCGCCCGGCTTCGAGCGCCCAAGCAGCGCGACCGTGATGGCCGTGAATCCGATGCCGGCGTCGATGCCGCGCTCAAACCCCGTGGTGACCTTGCCGAGGACCTGGTAGACGCCCGCGAGACCGACCAGAATGCCGGAGAGAACCATGACGTAGACGTACATCCGGTTGATCCGGATTCCCGCTACGCGCGCGGCACGCGGGTTCTCGCCGACGGCACGCAGCTTGAAGCCGAGGCTCGACCGGGACAGCAACCACCAGCAAAAGACGGTCGCCAGAATGACAAGGATGAAGCCGAAGTTGACGGGGTACCTCGGACCCAGCAGGTCGAAGAAGATCGCGGTCGACTTCTCGGACGGACTGATCGGTGCATTGGATGACGGATCGCGCAGCACCGGCGAGTTCAGCAGGTAGTCGAGCAGGTACAGCGCGACGTAGTTGAGCATGATCGTGACGATCACTTCGTGCGCTCCCGTACGCGCCTTGAGGAAGCCAACGATGAAGCCCCACACCGCACCGGCGAAGAGTCCGGCGATCACCGCAATGATCATGTGGATGCCGGCCGGCAGGTCGAAGGCGAATCCGACCCAGCCCGCTACGCCAGCGGAAGCGAGAATGATCCCTGTGCCGCCGATGTTGAAGATTCCGGATCTGAAGCCCACCGCGATACCGAGCCCGGCGGCGATGAGCGGCGTTGCGAAGTTCAGGCTGCTGAGGAATGACCCAATGCCACTGGCGAAGTTGTCGGACGTGAAGTCGTAGACACCGCCCCGGAAGATGGCAGCGTATGCGCCGGACACCGACTGCCAGATCGCCTCGAGGGTGTCGGCGGGGCGCCCGAAGAAGTATCCGGATGCGGCCTGCACATCGGCGTTGGTCGCGGCAATGAGGACACCGCCGATGACCAGCGATGCGAAGACCGCGAGAATCGTCAGCACGATGCTGCTGCTCATCACGTCCTGCAGGTAGGCGCCGAACCGGCTCGTCGGGATCGGGGCATCCGGTTCAGTATTGCCGAGGGCGAGCGGGCCGAGGTCCGTGCCGGTGTCTGCGACGGGGACCGCCGAGGGAAGTTCGGTGCTCATGCCGCCAGCTTCGTTCCGGCCGGAAGCTCGCCAGCCATCATGAGGCCCAGCACGTCGCGGGGCGTATCACCGCTGACGATGCCGACGATTCGTCCCTCGTACATCACCGCAATGCGATCGGCGAGCGCGACGACCTCGTCGAGCTCGGTGGATACGACGACTACCGGCACGCCGGCATCTCGAGTCGCGACGATGCGCTCGTGAACGAATTCGATGGATCC
>JAUZFP010000115.1 GCA_030838475.1 Actinomycetota bacterium | reverse complement strand
ACCCGCTGCCGGTGACCGGCGTAGGGCTCGAGCAGCTCCAGCATGCCGTCGTCATCGACGGGTGTCCCGACAAGGGCAAGACCGACGACCGACGGAAGGTGGTAGTCGCTGACACTGGGTGAGTCCGGGTCGCCGTGCGAGCGTTGGGTGGTCTCGGCCGCCGTCCAGACTCCGACGCCGAGAACGGTGCGCAGCTTGCGGGCGACCTCGGCACCACCCCGACCAATGGCAAGCGTGCGCTCGAGCGACACCGCGACAGCCGCCGCCCGCATCGCGGTATCCGACCGCTGCGGAGTGACGCCCGCCCTGTGCCAATCCCAGGACGGAACGCGGCGCCAGACCGTGGGAGTCGGGAAGACACGCATTCCCTGCGGCGCCGGGCCGGGTGCCTCGGTGCCGTACTTCGTCAGCAGTGTGCGCCACGAGTGCCGGGCCTCGATGCTGGTGACCTTCTGCTCGATGATCGCGGCCAGGAGCGCCTCGAACACCGCATTGGTTCGCGTCAGTCGCAGGCCGGGCAGCCCGCGCCAGATCTCGCGGAGAAACGGGTGCGGACTCAGGTCGAGTTCGCTCCAGTCGTCCCCCTGTCCACACAGCTCGGGGACTCCGGCGATCGCAACTTCGGCGCCGGATCCCCAGGCGTTCGCGTGGATCTGGTCGCCGCGCTGCTCGAGGTGGAGGGTGGCCGGACCATCCACGGTATTGGTCGTGCGCCACAGCGCCGACCCCACCCACCGGTGCGTTGGGCCCATGGCGCCGCGGGAGAGTGGAGCCAGCGTCTGCCGCAGGTTGAGCGGATGCCTCGGCCGGTACACGGTCGCGAGCATCTCCATGCACGAAGACTACGTCCTGTCGGCGACGGAGGCCCGGACCCGCGGTGGTTTGTTACCGATGCGCCCTCGATGAAGGCCACAGGGGTAACAAACCACCGCGGTGCCGAGACGAACCGGGAAAGTTAGGGTTGGAGCGTGACTATTTCGAAGATATTGCTGTTCTATGTCTTCACGCCGCTGGCGGATCCGGACGCCATCCGGCTGTGGCAGCGCGACCTGTGCGAGTCGCTCGGGTTGAAGGGGCGCATCCTGATCTCGAAGGATGGGATCAATGGCACCGTCGGCGGAGAACTGAAGGATGTGAAGAAGTACGTCCGCAAGACCCGCCAGTATCTGGCGTTCAAATCCATCGACTTCAAGTGGGGTGAGGGCGGCGGCGACGACTTCCCGCGGTTGAGCGTCAAGGTTCGCGACGAACTGGTGAGCTTCGGGGCGCCCGGCGAGCTGAAGGTCGACGCTCACGGTGTCCGCGGCGGCGGTGCACGACTCAGCCCCGAGCAGCTTCACGAACTCGTTGCGGAAAAGAACGTCACCTTCTTTGACGGCCGCAACTCCTTCGAGGCGGAGATCGGTCGATTTCGGGATGCGGTCGTCCCCGCAGTCGAGAACACCCGCGACTTCGTCGCCGAACTCGACCGCGGCGCCTACGACCACCTGAAGAACGAACCGGTCGTCACCTACTGCACGGGGGGCATCCGCTGCGAGGTGTTGTCGAGTCTCATGATCAACCGAGGGTTCCGCGAGGTGTATCAGCTCGATGGCGGCATCGTGAAGTACGGCGAGACCTTCGCGGACGACGGCCTCTGGGAGGGGTCGCTCTACGTCTTCGATGAGCGCAAGTCGATCGAATTCAGCGACCGCGCCCGGGTAATCGGTCACTGCTACGTCTGCGACGACCCAACCTCACGGATGGAGAACTGCGGCGATCTCGCCTGTCGCATCCAACTCGCGGTGTGCGATGAGCACGCCTCCCGAACCGCGTGCTCCGAGCACGCAGCCAACTCGGGCAAGATAAACGTATGAGAATCGGAATCCTCACCAGCGGCGGCGACGCACCCGGGCTGAACGCGGTCATCCGCGGAGCGGTTCTCACCGGCATGAAAGTCCACGAGCTCGAGTTCGCCGGTTTTCGGAACGGCTGGCGCGGCGTCGTCGAGAACGACGTCATACCCCTCGGTCGCGAGGAGGTCAAGGGCATCAGCAAGCAGGGCGGCACCATTCTCGGCACCTCCCGCACGAACCCGTTCGAGGGCGATGGCGGCGTCGACCGGGTGAACCAGGTGATGGCCGAGAACGGTATCGACGCCATCATCGCGATCGGCGGCGAGGGAACCCTCGCGGCGGCGAAGAGACTCACGGACGCGGGCGTCAAAATTGTCGGCGTCCCGAAGACGGTCGACAACGACCTTGACGCGACCGACTACTCGTTCGGCTTCGACACCGCCGTGCAGATCGCCACCGAGGCGATGGACCGCCTCCGCACCACCGGCGACGCTCACGACCGCTGCATGGTGGCCGAGGTCATGGGTCGCCACGTCGGCTGGATCGCGCTGCACTCGGGCATGGCTGCCGGTGCGCACGTCATCCTCATTCCGGAGCGCAAGACCTCCGTCGACCAGATCTGCAAATGGGTGACCGAGGCCCACGACCGCGGCCGCGCGCCACTGGTGGTCGTCGCCGAAGGCTTTGCGCTCGACACGATGGACGACGCCCACTCCGAGCGCGGCCTCGATGCCTTCGGCCGTCCGCGTCTCGGCGGCATCGGGGAACTGCTTGCCCCGATCATCGAGCAGCAGACCGGAATCGAGACCAGGGCGACGACCCTCGGTCACATCCAGCGCGGCGGAACCCCGTCGGCATTCGATCGAGTGCTCGCGACCCGGCTCGGGATGGCGGCGATGCGCTCCGTAGTCGAGGGCCACTGGGGCCGCATGGTCGCGCTTCGCGGCACGGAGATCGTGCACGTCCCGTTCGCGGATGCGCTCGGCAAGCTGAAAACGGTGCCGGACGACCGCTACGAAGAGGCTCGGGTACTGTTCGGCTAGGTTCTGTTCGCGGTTACGGGGTAGTGGGTATGGCAAGGGCGCTGCAGGTCACAAGGTCCGATGACGGCGCGGTATCTGTCGCCCTGCGGGACGGCCTGACGGATGCCGAACTCGGCGAAGGCGACGTCACGGTCGACGTCGAGTGGTCGGGAATCAACTACAAGGACGGGCTAGCCCTGGCCGGCAATCCCGGCGTCATGCGCACGAGTCCGCTGATCCCGGGCATCGACCTCGTCGGTACTGTAGCGTCGTCGAACTCCGCTCGCTGGGCCGTTGGCGACGCCGTCATCCTCAACGGCTGGGGTATTGGCGAGACGCGCAACGGCGGCCTGGCCGACCGCGCGATCGTCGATGGTGAGTGGCTCGTTGCGCTGCCTGACGGCATCTCGGCACGGCGCGCAGCCGCGATCGGCACGGCAGGCTTCACCGCCGCACTTTCTGTGCTGGCGCTTGGGAACACAGACGGCGAGATCCTGGTGACCGGTGCATCCGGCGGTGTCGGTTCGATCGCGATCGCGCTGCTCGCCGCTCTCGGCCGCACGGTCGTCGCATCAACCGGAAGTCCGGAGCACCGGGACTACCTCCTGGGGCTCGGCGCCAGCGACACCATCGACCGCGCCGAACTCGAAGAGCCGGGGCGTCCCCTGCAGAAGCAGCGCTGGCACGGCGTCGTCGACTCGGTGGGCGGAGTGACGCTCGCGAACGCGATCGCGCAGACCACCTACGGCGGGATCGTCACGGCCTGTGGTCTCGTCGGCGGCAGCGACCTCCCGACGACGGTCATGCCCTTCATCCTCCGCGGGGTGACCCTCGCGGGCATCAACTCCGTCGAGTGCCCGCGACCAACGCGCGAGGCGGCGTGGGCGCTGCTCGCTCGCGATCTCGACCTCGACCTGCTCGACTCGCTCACGGCATCCATCCCGCTCGCGGGTGCGATCGAGGCCGGAGCCGCCATCCTGCGCGGCGAGCTACGCGGTCGCACGGTGGTGAACGTCCGCGAATAGGTCGCGGTTGACTTAGAGCATGGTTGAAGTTCTAGGGTCGAATCATGACTAAGAACTGGTTCATTACAGGAACGTCCCGCGGCTTCGGACGGGAGTGGGCCATCGCCGCTCTCCAACGCGGGGACCGCGTCGCCGCAACCGCGCGCAACCTCGACTCGCTCTCCGACCTCGCCGACAAGTACGGCGATCTCCTCCTGCCCCTTCAGCTGGATGTGACGGACCGCGACGCGGATTTCGCCGCGGTCGCCCGTGCACACGACGTGTTCGGCAGCCTCGACATCGTGATCAACAATGCCGGCTACGGACAGTTCGGGCTCATCGAGGAGATCACCGAGAAGGAGGCTCGAGACCAGTTCGAGACGAATGTCTTCGGCGCACTGTGGATTACGCAGGCGGCCCTGCCCTTCCTTCGCGCGCAGGGCAGCGGGCACATCCTGCAGGTCTCATCCATCGGCGGGATCAGCGCGTTCCCCAACATCGGGATCTATAACTCCTCCAAGTGGGCGCTCGAGGGATTCACGCAGGCGCTTGCCCAGGAGATAGCGGACTTCGGAATCAAGGTCACGCTCATCGAACCCGGCGCTTTCTCCACGGACTGGAGCGGGGACTCGGCAAAGCGCGCCGCAGAGAATCCGGCGTACGCCGACTTCCATGCCAAAGCAGCGGAGCAGCGCAGAGTCCGCCAGGGCACACCGGGCGACCCCGCCGCGACGAGCGACGTCGTCCTTCGAGTGGTGGATGCGGCCGAGCCACCCCTGCGCATCTTCCTCGGCACATCGCCGTGGCCGATCGCGAAGGCCGACTACGCGAGCCGCATCGAGACCTGGGAGAAGTGGAGCGACCTCTCGGCCGCGGCCCAGGGCCACTAGTCGCGGAGGATTGCCGGACTGACTCGCTCGGGCCGGAATCCTCGGCCGAGCACGTGGGCGCTGACGAGGCGGAGCGGAGGGACGACCACCTTCAGCAACGCCCGAAGCGACCACGGCAGAGGTGAGGGCAGGATGGCGCCGCCGCCCGGCTTGCCGATCGCGTTGTGAAGGGCGAGCTGGAGCGACTGCATCCGCGCGACCGGTCGAGCCCGTCGTTTCTGTACGCGTGCGAGGTCTGCTTCGCTGAGCGTGCCGTCGCGCAGCGGCCCGACCAGAAGATTGGCGGCGGCGACGGCATCCTGAATCGCATAGTTAATGCCGACACCGAATGCGGGCGACATGGCGTGGGCGGCGTCGCCGATGCACAGGAACCCCGGCCGGTGCCAACGCTGCAGGCGGTTGATCTGCACCGACAGCAGCTTGACGTCGTCCCAGGACTTGACGGCGTCGACGACGGGAGCAAGGAACGGCACCGAGCGGGCAACCTTTCCGCGAAACTCGGGGAGTCCGTCCCGCTTCACCGCATCGAACCCATCCTTCGGGATGATCATTGCCGTCTGGTAGTAACCGGTGCGAGGGATCGTGATGAAGAGGGTCTCCGGGGTGACGTAGCCCAGCGTGTCCGGCGGATTGACCTCGGGGCGGGGGAGCCGGAACCAGAGGACGTCGAGCGGGACACCGAACTCGGTGACGGGTAGTCCGGACGCGGCACGCAACGCAGATGTGCGACCGTCCGCCGCAACCGTCAGAGCGGCGTCGATTCGAAGCGAACCGGTGGGCGCTGTCGCGGTCACGCCGGCGACGGCATCGCCGGCGTGAAGGAGGCCGGTCGCCTCGGCGTGCATCAGCAGTCGGAAATTGGGCAGCTCGGCGGCGGCCTCGCTCAGCATCCTCAGGAAGTCCCACTGCGGCATCAGCGCGAGCCGACGGTTTCCACGCCGAAGCAGAGCGAAGTTCACCGGCGTCACCCTCGTGCCATTCAGCACCATGTCGAGTCGAGAGAGCTCGTTGTGCGGGATGGCGTCAAACCGCTCGCGCAGACCCAACTGGTCGATCAGGTCGATCGTCGAGGGATGGATGGTATCTCCGCGAAAGTCGCGGAAAAAATCGGCGTGTTTCTCGAGCACGACCACGTCGACGCCCGCGCGTGCAAGGAGCAGACCGAGCATCATCCCGGCCGGACCACCACCGGCGATGCAGCACTGTGTCGAGACGGTTTCGTCGCCCATCCGTGCCACACTAACGCTCATGAGCCTCGTCCTCCTGATCATCGCCATCGTCTTCGCCGCCCTCGCCGCGCTCCTCCACGTCTACATCTTTCTCATGGAGAGCGTGCTTTGGATGCGGCCGTCGACCTGGAAACGCTTTGGCCTGACGTCCCAGGAGGATGCCGCAACCATGCGCCCAATGGCACTCAATCAGGGCTTCTACAACCTGTTCCTCGCGGTCGGAATTTTCGTGGCCTTCTTCCTGCTCCCCCATCCGGGGCTGCACGCGGCGGGCGTAATGCTCCTGCTGTTCTGCTGCGCCAGCATGCTGGCGGCCGCCCTCGTGCTCATCATCTCCAACCCGAAACTGGCTCGCGCCGCGCTCACCCAGGGCGTCTTTCCCCTGATCGCCGTGATCTCGCTGGCCATTTTGGGAGTGACGATCGCGGCCAAGCTGGCGTAAAGTCAGCCTCGTCGTTTCGAGGGGGTGCGGATGCGAGCACGTGCGGTGGTGCTCGTCCTCGCGCTTGTCGCGGCCCTGGTCGGGATCGGGCAGGCGGCGCCCGCCGGTGCGAGTTCGCCGACGGCTCCGACTCCGGTGGTCAGCGGCAGCACGCTGATAGATACGCGCACCGGCGCTACGTTCGTACCGCACGGGGTCAACTGGCCGAGCTTCGAGTACGCGTGCAGCCAGGGCTGGGCGTACTCGCAGGACGACGACACTGATGCGGCCGCCGCAGCAATGCAGTCATGGGGCATCAACACGGTGCGTGTGCCGCTCAACCAGAACTGCTGGCTCGGCTCAGACCCGGGTGACTACCTGCACGATGTCGGGTATCGCGCTGCCGTCGCCGCTTGGGTGAGCATCCTGAACGCGCACGGCATGGTAGTCATCCTCGACCTGCACTGGAGCGCCCCGTCCGGACAGCACGCGCTTGGGCAGTGGCCGATGGCCGACTCGAACTCGATTCCGTTCTGGACCAGCGTCGCGAGCGCCTACGCCGGCAATCCCTCGATCATCTTTGACGCCTTCAACGAGCCGTACTCGATCTGGAATGATGCAAATAACTCGTACTCGTTCCAGCTCACGTGGGGCTGCTGGCAGAACGGCGGCTGTCAGGCGCCCCTCGTGACAACGAACCAGGTACCGATCACTGGAGCGGGTGCCGGGACGTACACGGTGGCCGGGATGTCCCAGCTGGTCGCCGCCATCCGTGCCGGCGGCGCGGCCCAGCCGATCATGCTCGGCGGACTGAACTACAGCAACGACCTGTCCGGTTGGCTCGCGCACAAACCGGCGGATTCGCAACTCGTCGCGTCGTGGCACAACTATCCCGGACAGGACTCCTGTGGCTACACCGCCGCGTGCTGGAATGCGGCCACCTCGGCGGTCGCCGCGTCCGTCCCCATCATCACCGGTGAATTCGGTGAGACCGACGGCGGGAGCAGCTCGATGACGGCATACATGAACTGGGCAGACTCGAAGGGCATCGGCTACCTGCCCTGGGCCTGGTGGAACGCCGACGATGTCAGCGGAGACGCCGCTCTATACGCACTCTTTCAGGGTTCGAGCTTCGCGCCGCACGCGCCCACGGGTACGAACTACAAGGCCCACCTCGCCGCACTCCCGTCGACGCCGACTCACGTCTTTCACACGCTGCCCGCACCCGTGAAGCTGCCGGGGTGGGCGACGAGCGGTGCGTGGGGGGGTGCCGCAGCGACGCCTGCCAAGGCTTTCGGGGTCACAGCACCCGAACTCGAACAGCTCGCGTTGCTGAGTCAGCGCAACCTGCGCGTCGCGCCGCGTTAGACCGCGGCCGCCGCAGCCTTGGCTGCCACAGGAAGCGCGCCGAGGATGCGATCGATCGCGATCGAGTCGTGCGCGGCGGAGACAAACCAGGCCTCGAAAACGGATGGCGGCAGCGAGACCCCCGCATCCAGCATGGCGTGGAAAAACGGGGCATAGCGCAACGACTGCTGCGCCTTCACATCGGCGTAGTTTCGCGGCGCAGTCCCGGTGAACGCAAAGGAGAACAGGTTGCCCGCGCGCTGAATGACGTGCTCGACTCCCTCCGCGGCGAGCGCCGCCGATACGGCGCCGGAGATCGTGTCTGCTGTCGTGTTCAGGCGGTCGTAGACCTCCTGGTTTGCGAGCCGCAGCGTCGCGATGCCCGCGGCCACGGCGACCGGATTGCCGCTGAGCGTTCCCGCCTGATAGACGGGTCCGATCGGGGCGAGGTAGTCCATCACCTCGGCACGACCACCGAGGGCGGCGAGCGGCATCCCTCCGCCAATGACCTTGCCGAAGGTGACGAGGTCGGGCTGCCAGCCCGCACCATCCGGAACCACCCGCGACGCCTCGAGACCCCACCAGCCTGCTGGGCCGACGCGGAATCCGGTGAGCACCTCGTCCAGGATCAGGAGCGCGCCGTTTCGTTTCGCAATAGCGGCAAGCTCACGATTGAACCCGCGGTCGGGTGCCACGACGCCCATGTTGGCCGCGGCCGCCTCGACGATCACCGCGGCGATGCGGTCGGGGTGGCGCGCAAACGTCTCGCGCACGGCGTCGAGATCGTTGTATGAAAGGACGAGGGTCTGCGCGGCCGTAGCGGCGGTGACCCCGGCCGATCCCGGCATGGCGAGCGTGGCGACGCCGGATCCCGCCTCGGCCAGGAGCCCGTCGGAGTGACCGTGGTAGTGGCCGGCGAACTTCACCAGCAGGTCGCGCCCGGTGAAACCGCGCGCGAGCCGAATGGCCGTCATTGTCGCCTCGGTGCCGGTGGACACGAGTCGGATCTTCTCGATCGGCGCCTGGGCTGGCTCGTCCTCGCGGCGGGCCGGGTTGGTGACCCGGCCGCGCACGAGCTCGGCCAGCTCGGTCTCGCCCGGGGTGGATGCGCCGAAGGAGAGACCGCGCGCCGCGGCCGCCTGCACCGCCGCCACGACCTCCGGATGCGCGTGGCCGAGGATTGCCGGACCCCACGAGCAGACCAGGTCGACGTACTCGCGCCCCTCGACGTCGGTCACGTACGGTCCGCGGGCCGACACCAGGAACCGCGGGGTCCCTCCCACCGACTGGTAGGCGCGTACCGGCGAGTTGACGCCGCCGGGGATCGACTGCTTCGCGCGCCCGTAGGCCCGGTCATTCCCGCTCATGCGTCCGGGCCGCCGGCGGCGAGCGACTGGGCCAGCTCGATGGCGAAGTAGGTGAGCACGGCGTCGGCGCCGGCGCGACGGATGCCGAGCACGGTCTCGTAGATGGTTCGCTCGCGATCGATCCAGCCGTTCGCCGCCGCCGCCGCAATCATCGAGTATTCGCCGCTCACCTGGTACGCCCAGACCGGCACCGGCGAGATTGCCGCCGTGTCGGAGAGAACGTCGAGGTAACTCATAGCGGGCTTGACCATCACGATGTCAGCGCCTTCGGCAATATCGAGCTCGACCTCGCGTAACCCCTCTCGACGGTTACCCGGGTTCAGCTGGTAGGTGCGGCGATTCCCCACCAGCGAGGACTGCACGGCGTCCCGGAACGGTCCGTAGAACGCGGACGCGTATTTTGCCGAGTAGGCGAGAATCGGGAGGTCGGCGAAACCCGCGCCATCGAGCGCGTCTCGTACGGCGGCGACCTGACCGTCCATCATGCCGGAGAGGCCGAGCAGCTGCGATCCGGCCGTCGCCTGGGCGAGCGCCATGTCGCGATAGACCTCGAGCGTCGCGTCGTTGTCGACTCGACCGTCCGAGTCGAGGACGCCACAGTGACCGTGATCAGTGAACTCGTCGAGGCACAGGTCCGTCTGAACCACGAGCGCGTCGCCTGCGGCACCCGCCGCGACCGTGGTCGCGAGATTCAGGATGCCCGCGGGATCGACGCCGCCGGATCCGCGCCCATCCTTCTTCTCCGGAACTCCGAACAGCATGATGCCGCCGATGCCCGCCGCGGCTGCCTCCTCGACCGCCCTCGGAAGGCTCTCGAGGGTGTGCTGGACCACACCGGGCATGGAAACGATCGGCACGGGTTCGGTCGCGCCCTCGCGCACAAACATGGGCAGCACGAGTTCGGCCGGGTGCAGGCGAGTTTCGCTGACCATCCGGCGGATCGCAGGCGTGGCACGGAGTCGGCGGGGACGGACGTCTGGATGTCGCGGATCAGACACCGGGCGCCTCCCGCGGGTTGATGGCGTACTCGACCAGCGACTCGACGAGGGCGGTCGCGGACCGGGTCTCCGCGATGACGTTGACGGCGAGCCCCGCCGCGCGCGCGTCGTACGCCGTTCGCGGTCCGATGCAGGCGACGATCGTGGTCACCGGGAGCGGAGCAAGCTGCTGGGCGATCTGGCGGGCGACGCTGCCGGAACTGACCAGGATTGCGGCGATCCGACCATCCGCGACATCCGCACGCACGTGATCGCTGACCGGCACACCGACGGTGCGGTACGCGGAGACGAACTGCACGTTGAGGCCGAGCGACGTCAGGCCGGTGACGAGCGTCGGCTCGGCGATGTCCGACTGTGGAATGAGCACCCGCCCAGAGATGTCGCCGTGTGGCCACTCCTTGACGAGCCCGCGGGCGGAATTATCCGCCTCCGGCACGTAGTCGACCCGATACCCGGCCAACGACAGCGCCGCCCCGGTCGTCTCGCCGACGGCGGCGATCTTGGTTCCGACCGGGATGGCCACGTTCTGGCTCATGAGAACGTCGACCGTCGTTGCGCTGGTGATCACGATCCAGTCGAACGCGCCCGACTGCAACTCGCGGAGTGCGACGGCCAGGCCCGCTTCATCGTCTGACGCTGCAAAGTTGATCAGCGGGGCGATGACCGGCACGGCGCCGTAACCGCGGAGAGTCGCCGCGATGCCGTCGCCCCACTTGCCGCCGCGCGGCACGAGTACTCGCCAGCCGGCGAGCGGCTTGTCGGCGGTCATCCCGCCGACCCCAGCGGAGCGATGTCGGCCGCGCCAGCATCCAGGAGCTCGCGAGCGACGCGGGCAGCAAGCTCGGAGCCGGGTTGCTTCACGTCAGAAAGATACAGTGCGTGGGAGCTCGTCAAGGTCGCGGTCCCATCGAGGCTGTACACGCGGGCGCTGAGGAAGAGCAGGCCGTCGTCGACGAACGCGTTCGCGCCGACCGGCGCAGAGCATCCGGCCTCGAGTAGTGCGAGCACCTCGCGCTCGGCCTCGACGAGCACACGAGTGTTCTTGTGGTCGAGCGTCGAGACCAACTTCTCCTCGCCCGCGCGGACCTCAATCGCGACCGCACCCTGGCCGGGAGCAGTGGGCCAGCCGTCGATGCCGAGGAACTCGGTCACGGCATCCAGCTTGCCGAGTCGGCTCAGCCCGGCGGCAGCGAGGATGACCGCATCCAACTCGGTCCCCACCTTGCCAAGGCGAGTGTCCACGTTCCCGCGAATATCGACGACCTCGAGGTCGGAGCGACGTGCCAGCAGTTGGGCGCGACGGCGAGGCGACCCGGTTCCGACCTTCGAGCCGGGCGACAGCGTCTCGATCGTGAGACCGTCGCGAGCGCACAGGGCATCGCGCGGGTCCTCGCGCTTCGGGATCGCGGCGATGCTGAGGCCCGGGAACGCGGCGGTCGGAAGGTCCTTGAGCGAGTGCACGATCGCGTCGACCCGCCCGTCGGTCAGCGCGTCGCGGAGGGCACTCGCGAAGACGCCCGTCCCACCGAGACTTGCAAGCGACGCTTTCGAGGTATCGCCCTCCGTGGTGATGGTAACGAGTTCGACCTCGACGCCGGCCTTCTCCAGAGCACGAGCCACGGTCGTGGTCTGCGCCATCGCGAGGGCGCTGCCTCTTGTTCCAATCTTCATCGCGGCGGTCATGGGGCAATCCCGGCCAGCGCGGGCTTGAAGCCCAGGCGCACGTTCTCGCAGCATCCCGCACGACAGACGTCGTACCAGGGGCCGAGCTCGGTGAGCGCGGGACGATCCTCGGTCGGCACTCCGTTGACGCGCTCGAGCACGAGGTCGACGAGGCCCGACACGTACGCGGGGTGTACCCCCGGGGTCGGCACACGGGTCGCAAAGACACCCCGCTCGTACGCGGTCTCCATCGCCTCGGTGTCGAGGTCCCACTTCACTTCCATGTGGTCGCTGACGAATCCGAGCGGCACGATCACGAACGCCTTGGTGCCGGATGCGGCGAGCTCGCGCATCGCGTCGTTGATGTCGGGAGCCAGCCAGGGCTGCGCGGGTGGGCCGCTGCGTGACTGGTAGACGAGCGACCACGCGATTTCGGTGCCCGAGCTCGTCGAAGGATGGGCAGCGGCCATGACGACCTCGGCAACGGCGAGGTGCTGCGCCTCATACGCGCCCCCCTCCCCGAACTCGCGTTCGGCCGGGCCACTCCTGGCGGCATCAGTGGCGGGAATGCTGTGGGTCGAGAACAACACGTGGGTCTCGGCCGGCGCGTATCCGGCGGCGGCCGCATCCCGTAGTCCCTGCTGAACGCCCTCGATGAACGGCTGGACGAACCCCGGGTGATCGAAGAACTGGCGGACCTTGTCGATCTGGATGTCGCCGCGCAGTTCGGTCTGCTCGAGCGCGACGGCGTAATCCTCGCGGTACTGCCGGCAACTCGAGTACGAGCTGTAGGCGCTGGTGCCGATCGCGATCAGTTTCGTGAAGCCGCGCTCGTGGGCCTCCGTGACGGCATCGGAGATGAACGGCTCCCAGTTGCGATTTCCCCACAGGACGGGCAGGTCGATCCCGCGGCGATCGAGTTCCGCCTCGAGGGCCGCCTTGAGCGCGCGGTTCTGCCCATTGATCGGGCTGATTCCGCCGAACGCGCGGTAGTGGTGCGCGACCTCTTCGAGTCGCTCGTCGGGGATGCCACGACCGCGGGTGACGTTCCGCAGGAAGGGGATGACATCGTCCTGACCCTCCGGCCCGCCGAAGCTGGCCAGCAGGATGGCGTCGTAGGCGACCGGAACCTCGACGTGTTCCGCTCCCGACGATGCTGCCAGCGTCGCTCCGGGAACCACACCATTAGTAATAGTCAATTCAAGACCTCGGCGATCTCGCCAAGTTCGATGCGGCGCCCCGTATAGAACGGCACCTCCTCGCGAACGTGGCGACGGGCATCGGTCTGGCGCAGGTGGCGCATCAGGTCGACCAGATCGACCAGTTCCGGCGCTTCGAGGGCGAGAATCCACTCGTAGTCGCCGAGTGCGAACGACGCGACCGTGTTCGGCAGTACCTGGGGAAACTCCGCGCCCTTGCGCCCGTGATTACCGAGCATTGTCCGGCGCTCTTCGTCGGGCAGCAGGTACCACTCGTAGCTGCGGACGAACGGGTACACGGTGAGCCACTTCTCGGGAGCCTTCCCGCGCATGAAGGAGGGCAGATGGTTGGCGGTGAACTCCGCGTCGCGGTGTACACCGAGCGCGTTCCAGGTGGGCAGCAGGTTCGCCAGCAGCGTGCTCCTGCGGAGCTCGCGCAGCGACCACTGCAATTTCTGCGGATCCGGCCCGTGCAGCCAGACCATGAGGTCGGCATCCGCACGGATCGAGGAGACGTCATACCAGCCGCGAATCGTGACACCGGCACCCTCGACCGCAGCGACCGCCGCGGCGAGGTTTCCGGGGGCATCGGTAGTGTTCGCCGGGTTTGCGGGGTCGCGACGCAGGACGGCCCACAGGGCGTATCCCAGCTCATCACTCGCGGGCGCACCGGAGCCCGCTCCGGCGCTGGAGTTCATGGCTTATATCCTCCCCCGAAGGGGCGCGGTCGTCTAATCCGAGAGGATTGCTCGGCAGTCACGAGTCAGTCGCTAAGGGCGTCCGCGATCTCTCGCGGGCGGTGCCAGCGTTTTCACCCGTTTGGGACAATTCGGCCTGCGCGCGCGGGCGGAATTGTCCCAAACGGAGCAAAAGGCGCGGGTTAGTCGTCGTCGCCCGAGAAGATCGCCCAGGCGATGACGCCGACAATGGCGATCGCGACGCCGGTGGCACCAACGATCCAGGGGGTCGGATTGCTCTCGTAGGACGCCTGCGCCCGCTTACTCAGCTCGCTCACCCGTTTGGGTACATTGAACTTGTCCTCGATCGCGTCGAGGGTCGTCTCGAGGTCCGCACGGGTGCGGGCGACCTGCGACTGGATGTCGTCGTCGTTGGCCATCATTACTCTCGCTTTCCAACGCCTCGAATGACGTTGAGGTCCTTCTTCAGTCCGGAGATGGTTTCGGTGGGGAGCGGCGGGATGCCCTTCTTCAGCACCCGGTAGCCGATCAGCCCGAGGATGACCGCGATGATCAGCAGCACCGCGGCAACCAGCAGGGCGGCAAGCCACCCCGGCATGATCAGGGACAACGCGAGGATGGCCGCAGTCAGCAGCACCCCGAACATCGCGCCGACAAAGATGATCGCCCCGAGCAGAAGACCCGCTCCGATGCCGAGAGCCTTGAGCTTGCGGATCATCTCCTGCTTGAGCAGCTCGATCTCACCGACGACGAGCTCGCGCACCAGCACGGGCACGTCAGTGAGCAACTCCAGGAGCGAACGTTTTCTGGGCGAACCCGTGGAGGCGCCCGGTGTAGTCGTCGCCACGTCTAGCTCTTCGGAGTTGTCGACCTCGTGGTCGGCGCCTTACGCGCCGCAGGCTTCTTCGCGGTGGAGGCCGCAGCGGGCTTCGCCACATTCTTGGACAGGAACTCCGCGACATCCGGCGCCTTGTCCTTCACGAATTCCTGGGCGTTGTTCACCTGCGTCTTGACGCGGGGGTCGTTCCAAAACTGCTGCGCCTTCGCGACGATCTGGTCGTAGCGCTCGCGACCGGCTCGCGATCCGAGCACGTAGCCGACTCCGAGGCCCACCACCAGAAGGATCTTGCCTTTCATGGGGTTTCTCCTTTTGTTCTTAGTTGGCGAGTTGAACAAGCGTCCAGCACGAGTGCACGCTTTCAGCGTAGTCCCGGCTAACCATCGGCGTCTCCGAGCAGAGTCCCAGCTAGCGCCTCCGATCGAGCGACAACGCTGGCCAATCCCGTACCAGCAATGCTCTCACCGACGAGCGGCACATCGTCAGGGGTAGGCGTGTATCGGTTTGGCCGGTACCATTCCGCGCGCGCGAAATCCTCGACCGCGGCGGCGGGAATTGGAACGCCAAGCAGCGCCGCGGCATCCGCTCTGGCCACGTCGGCCAGGTCGTCGCCCGCGTCGTCGTAGGAGAGCCTCAGGATGTGCCGGCCACCGGCCGCCTCCGCCAGCCAGGCCCACTTGGCTGTCGAGTGCGTGAGTGCGCGCGCGCGAACGCCGGGTGCGCCCTCGGCGACGAGTACGCCGGTTCCACGCGGCGCGGCATCCAGTAGCGGCTGGTCGACGACGAGCGTCGCGAGAGTCACCCGGGTTCCGCGGTCGTCGGTGTCTCGGAGCAGCCCCGGCGCGGCGGCAACCACCCGGCCCGTGATGGCGGTGCCGCGCACGCTGACCCGATCGAGTCGAAGATCGTGGCCTGCCGAGTCCAGCCTGACGTCGACACCGAAGCGTGACAGGTCCGACTGCAACGCGTCGACCAGGCGGAAAACGCCTCCGCGGATGCCCGCGACCGCCGACCCCGCCCGCGCCGTGGTCTCCCGCAGCGCGAGTACCGCACGCGCGAGCGAGCCCTCGCGCACGATCGCCTGCCGAAGGCCGGGTGCGACCTGGTCGAGTAGGAGCTCGTCGGCGTCGGCCGAGTGGACTCCGCGGGAGATGGGTCTGACGAGCTGGTCGAGCACGGGACGACCCATGCGTTTCCGTACCAGCTCGCCCAGGGTCGTGGCCTTCGCGCCGTAGAAGCTGGGGATGAGGGTGTCGAAGAACGCCCGGGTGCCGGCTCTTCCGCCGATGATCGCGACCACGTCCTGCGCAAGGGGCGACCCCGGGATACCCAACAGACTGTTCGCCGGCAGTCGAAACGCCGACCCGGCAGCCGTCTGCAGCCACGCGCCGGCCGGATTCGGTTCGACGATGTCGTCGCCGAGCTGCAGCGACTTTGCGAGCGCCGCCACGGTTCCCCCGCGGGTAGCGAAGCTCTCCGCACCGGCATCCACCTCGATTCCGCCGACGCGCTGCCGAGCGACGGTGCCCCCCAGCGAACCGGATGCCTCGAGCACGATGACACTCGCGCCCCCCAGCACCAGGCGACGGGCCAGAACGAGGCCGCCGATGCCGCCGCCGACGATGACGAAGTCGGCCGAGTCAGCCAAGGTCGTGAACGAGCTCGACGATCCGGGTCAGTACATCCGGATCGGTGTCTGGGGGAACGCCGTGGCCCAGATTCACCACGTGCGACGGCGCAGACTTTCCGCGCTCCACGACGTCGCGCACGTGTGCGTCGAGCACAGACCACGGCGCCGCTAGCAGCGCCGGGTCGATGTTTCCCTGCAGCGGCACCCCGCCGCCGAGGCGACGCTCGGCCTCGTCGAGGGGGATCCGCCAGTCGACCCCCATGACGTCGGCCCCGATCGAGTGCATCGCGTGCAGCATCTCGCCCGAGCCCACCCCGAAGTGCACCTTCGGTACATCGAGGCCACGAAGATGATCGAGCACTCGCCGGGAGTGCGGCGCGACCCGGCGCAGGTAGTTGACCTCGCTGAGCGAACCCACCCAGGAGTCGAAGAGTTGCACAGCGGATGCGCCCGCCTCGATCTGGGCGAGCAAAAATTCGCCGGCGACATCCGCGCACCAGTTAAGGAGTGCTGCCCAGGTGTGTGGGTCGGAAAACATGAGAGTTCGAGCGCGCTGCTGGTCCTTGGATGGACCGCCCTCGACAAGGTAGGACGCCAGCGTGAAGGGCGCACCGGCGAATCCGATCAGCGGCGTCGAGCCAAGCTGCGCGACCGCGGCGGCGACGCCCTCGCGAATGGGCCCAAGCGCATCCGGATCGATCGGACGAAGCGCGGCCACGTCGGACGCCGTTCGAATCGGGTGCTCGAACACCGGTCCCTTCCCCGGCACGATCTCCACGCTGACCCCCGCCAGCTTGGCTGGGATCACGATGTCGCTGAAGAAAATTGCTGCGTCTACGCCGTGTCGACGCACCGGCTGCAGGGTTATCTCGCTCGCCAGCTCCGGGGTGAGGCAGGCGTCGAGCATCGCCGTACCGATCCGAAGCTCCCGGTATTCGGGAAGTGATCGTCCGGCCTGCCGCATAAACCACACCGGAAGACGCTCGCCCCGCTCGCCCCGATACGCGCGAATCAGCGCCGAGTCGGCGGTCGAACCATTCAGCAAAGGATGAGTTTCGGGCAGTGGCACGCATCTAACATTAGGAGGTGCTCCTGTGCCTCACCGCAAACCATCGCAACGCGAGCTTCGACCTGCTGGAAAAGCTG
>JAUZFP010000051.1 GCA_030838475.1 Actinomycetota bacterium | reverse complement strand
AGCCGCCGGTCGGGCCGAGCAGGGCCGCAAGACCGGCGACGTGGCTTCCGTCGGCCTGGGGCGCGAAGACGGGCAGTCCGAGGAGACCGATCGCCAGGTAGAGCACCATCGACAGCGCCGCACGCGTCACGCCGAGCGTCGCCCCGACGAACAGCACCGAGAAGGTCTGGCCTGTAATTGGCACCGGCCAGAGCGGGATCGCAATCTGGGCGAGGATCGACGTCAGCGCTGTTCCGGCAGCGATCAGGATGATGTCCGTGACGAGCCCACGCGAGAAGATGCGGTCCGCGAGGGTCGGGCGCCCGTACGCGATGGAGATGGTCGACATTGATGCTCCTTGTGGCACACAGCGGCTAAAGGGGGATGAAAGTAGACTATCTGGCTGAACCCCTCCTTCTGCGTTGTAGCTTGGCGCCCAAAGAACTGGACTATGCCTGTGCTGTACGTGCAAGACCTCGAGCTTCGAGTCGGGGCACGGCTGCTCATGGACGAGGTCACCTTCCGGGTCGACCGTGGGGACAAGATCGGTCTCGTCGGACGCAACGGCGCAGGCAAGACGACCCTGACCAAGACGCTGGCGGGGGAACTTAATCCCGCCGCAGGCAAGATCGACCGCACCGGAGAAATCGGATACCTGCCGCAGGATCCGAGGTCCGGCAATCCCGAGGATCTCGCGCGCACCCGCATTCTGGATGCCCGCGGACTCGGCCAACTCGTCATCGGCATGGCGCAGTCGATGGAAGACATGGCGAGCCCGGACGACGCTGTCAGTGCTGCCGCGATGAAGAAGTACGGCAACCTCGAGGAGCGCTTCACCGCGCTCGGTGGGTACGCGGCCGAGGCGGAGGCGGCATCCATCGCCAGCAACCTGAGCCTGCCGGACCGCATCCTGAATCAGCCGCTATCGACGCTCTCCGGGGGGCAGAGACGTCGCATAGAGCTGGCGCGCATCCTATTCAGCGGAGCCGACACGATGCTGCTGGATGAGCCGACCAACCACCTCGACGCCGACTCGGTGGTGTGGCTGCGCGATTTCCTCAAGGGCTTCCCGGGTGGCCTGATCGTGATCAGCCACGATATTGAACTGGTGCAGGACACCGTGAATAAGGTCTTCTATCTGGATGCGAACCGCCAGACGATCGACCAGTACAACATGGGCTGGAAGAACTACCAGGCACAGCGGGCCGCGGATGAGGAGCGTCGCAAGAAGGAGCGCGCCAACGCCGAAAAGAAGGCCGCCGTACTGACGACGCAGGCGGCGAAATTCGGGGCGAAGGCGTCGAAGGCGGCCGCGGCGCACCAGATGGTGGCTCGCGCGGAGAAGCTGCTCGCGGGGCTCGACGAGGTGCGCACCAACGATCGGGTTGCCAAGCTGCGGTTCCCGGATCCGGTCGCCTGCGGGCGAACCCCGCTCATGGCCTCCAACCTGTCGAAGAGCTACGGCTCGCTGGAGATCTTCGCCGCCGTCGATCTGGCGATCGATCGCGGGTCAAAGGTTGTCGTGCTCGGGCTGAATGGTGCAGGCAAGACCACGCTGCTGCGCATTCTGGCCGGGGTCGACAAACCGGACACCGGCATGATTGAGCCCGGGCACGGACTGCGGATCGGCTACTACGCGCAGGAGCACGAGACCATCGATGTGAAGCGGTCGGTCCTCGAGAACATGGTGTCGTCATCCCCGGACCTGACCGAAACCGAGGCGCGACGCGTCCTCGGATCGTTCCTGTTCACGGGGGATGACGCGGTCAAGCCCGCTGGTGTGCTGTCCGGTGGCGAGAAGACTCGGCTCGCGCTAGCGATGATCGTTGTCTCCGGCGCGAACGTGCTGCTGCTGGATGAGCCCACAAACAACCTGGACCCCGCGTCGCGGCTCGAGATCCTCGGGGCGCTGGCCGGCTACACGGGCGCCGTCGTTCTCGTCTCGCACGACGAGGGCGCGGTGGAAGCTCTGAACCCCGAGCGAGTGCTGATCCTGCCCGATGGCGTCGAGGACCACTGGAACCGCGACTACGCGGACCTGATCTCGCTGGCGTAGGTCTTTCGGGTCTGGTGCCGCACGAGTCTTCCGCAGGAAGAATTGCGACACGCCGTCTTAGTCGTCGTTCCAACGCGGCGTGTTGCAATTTTTCCGAAGTTGCGTCACCGGAATTCGTGCCGCGAGGGCTGTTAGCGCTGCGCCTCGGCGATCTGGGCGTCCTCGATCTCGGCATCCGTTGGTGCGCGCCTGCGAGCCCGGCGATCACGCTCGGCGGCGCGATCCATCTCGACGGGGTCATCAGCATTGCGGGCCAGGTACTCCTGACGGAGCGCCCAACCGAGACCGGTGAAACCGGCGAGCGCGAACAGGATCCACTGGAACGCGTACGACAGGAACGGGCCAGAATCCAGGATCGGCTTCGCGGCCGCAATGGGGCGCGACGGCGGCTTCGGCGACTCACTCGCCAGAAGCCCGTACGCACCGGTGTAGGCGTTAGTGACGTGCATCATGCTGGCGACAGTCGGCAGGTTGATCTCCGAGACCTGGCCGGCGGGCGCAACGCGACCCGGGAGCACAGTCTCGCTCTGCTGGATGCGCGCGGTCACCTGAGCCGGCCCGGTCGGTGGAGGCGGAACGAAGTCCGGTGCCGTCTGCTTGCTCCCGATCGGCACCCAGCCGCGATCGACAAAGAAGACGTCACCGTTGGACTCGCGGAACGGCGTCAAGACCTCGAACCCGGGGTTATTGCCCAGCACCCGATCTCGAACAAGAATCTGCTTGGACGGCAGATATTCACCGGCCAGGGAAACCGGGCGCCACTCGTATTTGTGCAGGTACGACGCCTTCGTCGGCAGCAGGGCCGAGGGCGCCACGGCGGTCGCGTTGTAGTTGTGGTTCACGAGCGAGTTCGCGGTGATCGTCTCCTGGTTGCGACCGAACTGCCACTGCGACAGCAGAACGCAGGCGACCGCGAAGACGACGGCCATTCCGAGGTAGGTGAACCAGCGTCGCTGCGCGGCAAATCGCCACTTGGCGAGAGCATCCCTCATTGCGTACTGGCGTTCACTGCGACCGGTCAGCTCAGGGCAGGCGCGGGCGATGGCACCGATTCGACCGGGGTACCAAGCGGGGCAAGCACGACGGGAAAGTCACGAGCGGCAAGGTAGTCGTGCAGATAGGCGGAGTGCTCGTCGCAGGCCAGCCAGACCTTGACCCGATCGAGCGAATGGATGTGCGGATTCCGCCAGTTCACGGTCACGGTTGCCGCGTTTCTGCAGCCGGCTCGTGAACAGGTAGGGACGTCGCCGACCTCGGGGGCGCCGGAGCCGATCATCCGTCCACCCCGTGCGAGTGGGGGACCGGAACCAGGCTGCCGGGACGCTCGACCGGCGTGACCTTCGACTGGATCACCGTGTTGGCGAGGACGACCGCAATGTACGGCAGGATGACCGCACCAACGATCGGGATCAGGGTCCACCAGCCGAGCGTCTGATAGAACAGGGCCGCAACCAGGAAACAGATGAGCCGAAGAACCATCGCCGCGGTGTATTTGAGCATGCGTACTCTTCGCTCGGCGTCGGGCGAAGGCGGGAGCGATGTTGCGGACTGGATCGGCTGCTTCTTCATCGTCACCCCCAGCCTACGTCGCCTTTGCCGCACATTAGGCTTGTGAGCCATGACGACTCAGCGCACCGTTTTGGTCACCGGCGGCAACCGAGGGATCGGGTACGCGATCGCGGAAGAGTTTCTGGCTCTTGGACACAAAGTGGCGGTGACTGCCCGTTCCGGCGAGGGTCCCGCAGGTGCACTTACCGTGCGAGCGGATGTGACGGATGGCGAAAGTCTCGACACCGCGTTCGCCGAGATCGAGGAGAAGCTGGGGCCGATCGAGGTTGTCGTGGCAAACGCCGGCGTCACCCGTGACACACTCCTCCTGCGCATGTCGGACGAAGACTTCACGACCGTCGTCGACACCAACCTCGCGGGTGCGTTCCGCGTTGTGAAGCGGGCGTCGAAAGGCATGCTCAAGGCAAAGTTCGGTCGAATCATCCTCGTGTCGAGTGTCGTTGGGCTGCTCGGATCCGCGGGCCAGGTCAACTATTCGGCATCGAAGAGCGGCCTCATCGGACTCGCCCGATCCGTGACGCGCGAGCTGGGTTCACGCGGGATCACGGCGAACGTCGTGGCGCCGGGGTTCATCGAGACCGACATGACATCCGAACTGCCCGACCAGACCCAGGCCGACTACAAGAAGTCGATCCCGGCGGGCAGATTCGCCACCGCGAGTGAAGTCGCCAAGGTCATCACCTGGCTGGCCAGCGACGACGCGGCCTACATCTCCGGCGCTGTCATCCCCGTCGACGGCGGCCTGGGAATGGGCCACTGAAGCAGCTAGCCGCGTAGCCCCAGCAGGGGCAGCAGCTGCGAGAGGTCGCGGCGATCCATGATCACGTTCGCCTCATCGCGCACCGGCGCCTTCGCGTCGAACCCAACTGCCAGTCCGGTGATCGCCATCATGGGCAGATCGTTCGCACCGTCACCGACGGCGACAGTCTGCGAAAGCGGCACACCGAAGTCCTCGGCCCACTCGCGAAGGGTGGATGCCTTCGCCGCGGCGTCGATGATAGGTCCGGTGAGATCACCGGTGAGTCTTCCGTCGACGACCTCAAGTCGATTCGCCCGCCAGTAGTTCAGCCCGAGGCGCGACGCTACGGGATCGACGACCTCGTGAAATCCGCCCGATACGACACCAACCCGGCCGCCCGCAGACTGGATGCCCGCGATCATCGCGGTGACCCCCTCGGTCACCACCACCTGCGCGCCGACCGCCGCGAACACCGACTCCGGGAGACCCCTCAGCGTCGCAACCCGGGAACGGAGGCTCTCCTCGAAGTCGAGCTCACCGTTCATGGCACGAAACGTGATGGCGGAGACCTCCGCGAGCGATCCCGCCCGTTCGGCGAGGAGCTCGATGACCTCGTTCTCGATCAGCGTCGAATCGACGTCGAGAACTACTAGGAAGCGCGCCATGCGTTCGGTGGCCTTCGGTCGAGATCGAGTGCGTCGGAAAATTTCACGAGCCGAGAATCAGCTCGGCGCGAGCCTAGTCGACGTGTACACCCTTACCCACAACGGTGATGCCACTATCGGTAACAGTGAACCCGCGTGAACGATCGTCATCGTGGTTGACCCCGACCTTCGCTCCCTCGCCGATGACGACATCCTTGTCGAGGATGGCTCGTCGAACGACCGCGTCAGCGCCGATCCGCACCCGGTCGAATACGACCGTGTCCACCACCGTTGCCCCGGAGTCCACCACACACCAGGACCCGATGACGCTTCGCTCGAGGTGTCCGCCGGAGATCAGCGTGCCAAGGGACACAATCGAGTCGATCGTCGTTCCGAGGTTTCCCTTCGCGTCACGAACAAATTTCGCGGGCGGGGAGTTGAGCTGCTGGCTGAAGATCGGCCAGTCCTGGTTGTACAGGTTGAAGATCGGGAGTGCCGAGATCAGGTCCTGGTGGGCATCGAAAAATGAGTCGATCGTTCCCACATCGCGCCAGTAGAAGCGGTCGCGCTCGGTCGACCCCGGGACCTCGTTGAGGTTGAGGTCGTAGACGGCGGCCTCGCCCCTTGACACGAAGTCCGGGACGATATCGCCACCCATGTCGTGGTTGGAGTCGGCATTGTCGCCGTCGCGGATCACGGCCTCAATCAGGATGTTGGCGTCGAAAACATAGTTGCCCATCGAGGCGAGAACTTCCGTCGGCGAATCGGCGAGACCGACCGCGTTCTTCGGCTTCTCGATGAAGGCGGCGATGCGACGCGGGTCCTTCTTGTCGAGCTCGATGACGCCGAACTGGTCGGCGAGCGAGATCGGCTGGCGAATCGCCGCAACGGTGACACCCGCACCCGAGTCGATGTGGGCATCGATCATCTGCGCGAAGTCCATTCGGTACACGTGGTCCGCGCCGACCACGACCACGATGTCGGGCCGCTCATCCCGAAGCAGGTTGAGGCTCTGCAGGATTGCGTCCGCCGATCCGGCGAACCAGCGCTTGCCCAGCCGCTGCTGGGCCGGCACGGATGCGACGTACGAGCTGGTGATTCCGTCCAGTCGCCAGGTCTGCGAAACGTGGCGGTCGAGGCTGTGCGACTTGTACTGGGTGAGGACGACAATTTGACGCAGTCCCGAGTTGATCAGGTTGCTCAGGGCGAAGTCGATCAGACGATATCCGCCGCCGAATGGCACCGCCGGCTTGGCGCGATCGGCAGTCAGGGGCATGAGTCTTTTGCCCTCGCCACCGGCAAGTACGATTCCGAAGATCTTCTTGGACGCCACGACCCCAGAGTATGACCTGCCCGGGCGCTGTACTAGCGTCTAACCATGCGAGTCGACCTTCTGAGCCGTGAATATCCGCCAGAGGTCTATGGGGGAGCCGGCGTGCACGTCGCCGAGCTCGTTCGCTCGCTTCGCAAGCACGATGTGGATGTTCGGGTCCGAGCGTTCGGGATGCCGCGGGATGAAACCGACGTTGCGTCGTACCTTGTGCCGCCCGAGCTCGCCAACGCGAATCCCGCACTGGCGACCCTCGGGGTCGACCTGCAGATGGCCCGCGACGTGGAGGGCGCCGACGTTGTGCACTCGCACACCTGGTACGCGAACGCCGCCGGCCACGTCGCGTCGCTGCTCTACGGCATCCCGCACGTCGTCACCGCGCACAGCCTTGAGCCGCTCCGGCCGTGGAAGGCGGAGCAGCTCGGTGGGGGATATCGGCTCTCTAGTTGGCTGGAGAAGACCGCGTTCGAGGGCGCTGCGAAGATCATCGCGGTGAGTGAGGGGATGAGCCGCGACATCCTGCGCTCGTATCCCGACCTCGATCCCTCCCGCGTTGAGGTGGTCTACAACGGCATTGACCTCGACGCCTGGAAACCGAACCCGGACGAGGAGATCATCCGCGGACTCGGCATCGATCCGGGCCGGCCGTCGGTGGTGTTCGTCGGTCGAATCACCCGCCAGAAGGGGCTGCCGTACCTCCTGCGCGCTGCGGCGCTCCTACCGCCCGAGGTCCAGCTCGTCCTGTGCGCCGGCGCACCGGACACCCCGGAGATCCTCGACGAGGTCCGCGATGGCGTCGCTGCCCTCCAGCTCCTGCGCACCGGGGTCATCTGGATCGATCGCCTGCTCGGACAGACGGAGTTGCGCGCCGTGCTGACCAGCGCGACCACGTTTGTGTGCCCATCCATCTACGAGCCGCTCGGCATCGTGAACCTCGAGGCGATGGCCTGCGGCATCCCGGTCGTGGGAACCGCCACCGGGGGAATCCCGGAGGTCGTGGTCGACGGAGTGACGGGTCGGCTCGTCCCGATCGAGCAGGCGACGGACGGCACAGGCACTCCTCTCGACCCCGACAAATTCGTCGCGGACCTCGCTGCAACGCTGACCGTCGTCGTCTTGAATCCGAAACTGGCGAAGAAGATGGGCACCGCGGGGCGCGCTCGGGCCGAAAGCATGTTCAGCTGGGACCGCATCGCCCAGCGCACGAAAGAGATCTACAGCTCACTGATCTAGGCTTGAACAACCATGGCAAGCGTCCTCCAGCTCACCGATGTGTCGATCGTCCGCGACGGCAACACGATCCTCGACAAGCTCTCCTGGACCGTCGACGGTTCGGAGCGCTGGGTCATTTTGGGCCCGAACGGAGCGGGCAAGACGACGCTTCTCCAGATTGCCGCGGCCCTGATTCATCCGTCTTCCGGCAAAGCGGTCCTGCTGGACGAGCGCATGGGAGCCGTCGACATCTTCGATCTTCGGCCCCGTATCGGATTCGTCTCCTCAGCGATGAGTCGCCGGATCCCCGGCAATGAGACCGTGCTGAACGTCGTCATGACAGCCGCATACTCGGTCACGGGTCGATGGAATGAGGAGTACGAGGACGTCGACCTCGCGAGAGCTCAGCGGGTTCTGGGGGAGTGGAAGCTCGAAGCCTTCGCCGATCGCACCTTCGGCGGGCTGAGCGACGGCGAGCAGAAGCGCGTACTGATCGCTCGGGCCGTCATGACCGATCCGGAGCTTCTGCTGCTGGACGAGCCGGCCGCAAGTCTCGACCTCGGGTCGCGTGAAGAGTTGCTTCAGCTGCTGAGCGGCTTCGCAAAGTCAAAGAGCGCCCCGGCGATGGTCATGGTGACTCACCACGTCGAGGAGATTCCCCGCGGGTTCACGCATGCGCTCCTGCTCGCCGACGGCAAGGTCGTGTCCGAGGGCAAGCTCGACGACGTGGTCACGGCGAAAAAGCTGAGCAAGACGTTCGGGATTCCGCTTGAGCTGTCGTCGTCGAAGGGTCGATTTGCCGCGCAGGCAACCTGACTCGACCACCCTGTCTCGACCTGATAAGCTAACTAGTCGGCTCTGAAGGCTTTAGGCCCTCGCCACAGGAACTTTCTCTCTACTCAAACTCAAGGATTCGCCATGAAGTCAGACATTCACCCCGACTACGCGCCGATCGTTTTCCGCGACCTCGCGTCCGGTGAGACCTTCCTGACGCGTTCGACCGCAACCAGCGACAAGACGATCGAGCTCGACGGAGCGACCTACCCGGTCATCGACGTCGAGATCTCCTCCGCCTCGCACCCGTTCTACACCGGCAAGCAGCGCATCCTCGACTCCGCCGGTCGCGTCGAGAAGTTCAACTCGCGTTACAAGGGCTTTAGTAAGTAAAAAAGGCGCAGTGGTAAGTAACGACTCACTCCGGCATTAGTGCCGCCAGGACAGCAACTGCGTTGCTGGTCTTTGAGGCTGCGCTGTACCCGCTCTCGAGACCGGTGATTGTCACCGTCACCTGGGTTCCCACGTCGAGAGTTCCGGTCACGTAGGTGCTCGACGTAGCGCCGGGTATTGCCGCCCCCTCGCGATTCCACTGGTACGAATACGAGACGTCGGTCGGCCCCCACCTCCCGCTCACTCCCGTGAGTTGGTTTCCGACGACGGACTGTCCAGCGGGCGAAATGGTTGCCGTGGCCGACGTGAACTGCCCGCAGGAGTAATCGTTGTCCAGATGCATCACGTACTGGACCATTGCGACGCGCCCATTCGGAGTCAGTGGGCTCCGTTCGCACGCGGCCGGGGCGCGGAAATAGGTGGTGCCGGCGAGCCAACTGGGCAGCCCGGCAAGGTTGCTCGTCGCCGGGGTAACGCCGGCAATCTTGTTCCACTGGTATGACGTGGAGTAGAGCCCAACGTCGAGCTGTTTTGATTCAAAGTAGTCGACCATGCCCTCAAGCGATGCCGCATTGGCGACCACGTCCGGCTGCCACGTATTGGAGGTCTCGACATCGAGCCACCACATCGAAGGTATTTGCACGAGAGCCGTCTTCACCCTGCGGTAGTCGGCCTGCGCCATCGAATAGCCGTACACATAGGCGCACGCTGCTCCGGCGAGGTTCTCGCAGACACCGTTCGGGTTCACGACGCTCGTGCCGGTCTGCGTGTGGTCACTACTCGGCCACCACGCGCCGGCAAGCGCGGGATTCCCGGTATTGACGTACACGGAGACGTGGGGCTGATCGGTCTTACCGGACAGCAGGAAGGCGGAGTTGTATTCACTCGAGAAGCACGGATTGCTGTTGTTCGCGCTTCCCCCGTTGACACCGATCACGGCGAACGGGATGTTCGTGGGGAAGTCCACGTGCGAGGTCCCCAGGCACTGCGGGAACGAAATATCGATCCCGGCGCCGGTGGGCGGCAGCGACACCGTGGGCACGGCTGCGACGGATGATGACACCGGAACGGCCGCACCCATCGCCACAACCGCGAGAGCCGAGGTGAGCGCCAACAGGCCGCGCGTTCTAGCGGAGGTCACCCCGCCAGTATGCGCGACCAGCTCACAAGAACAAACCCGAACGGGAGCGTGTCAGCGGACGGGCCACAGGCCCGAGGTCGTGAACTCCGGGTTGTGGGTTCTGCGCATGTAGTCCTGGAAATCCGCGGACTGCTCCGCGCACCACGCAATTTGTTGTGCGTGCAGCAGGGTTCCCTCGATGTCGAGAATCTCCGGGTGGAGTCGTGCCATGGCCTGCGCGACCCGACCAGCGGCGACCGCGTCCGCGCTGGCATCGTGCGCGTCCACGAGGTCGACGCCGTACACGACGGCCGCCACCTCCAGTGTGCGCTTGCCCTTGCGCCACTTGTCGACGACACGATCGAGGACGAGAGGGTCGATGATGGGAGCCGGTTCGGTGAGCGGTTCGAGGTCGTACCGTAGCGCCTCGAAGTGCAGCAGGCTCAGGTCGTACGGCGCGTTGTAGATGGTGACGGCGAGTCCGCGGGCGAACAGCGAGGTCAAAACCTCGATGATCTCCTGAACTACCTCGCGTGCGGGGCGCCCCTCCGCCCGGGCCCGCTCCGTCGTGATGCCGTGAACGTCGCTCGCACCGGCGGGAATCTCGACGCCGGGATCCGCGAGCCAATTCCACTCCTCGACGAGTTCGCCGGTGGGATTCAGTACCCCAACATGGGCGGACACAATTCGGCTGGTTTCGACATCGATGCCCGTCGTCTCGAGATCGAATACGCCGAGAGTGTCAAACCAGGAGTTGCTCATGCAGGAAACCCTACGACCAGCGGGCGACAGCGAGCGCGAGGCGCCCTCCCGCCGTCAGTCGACTCTCAGCCAGAAGAAGTCCTGCGTGCCGAGCGTGAGAGTGAGCGAACCGTCCGCGCCGACCGGCGGGAATGCTCCGCCACCAAACAGGTCGGCGAGGGAGGAGCCGGCCAGGGACTCCGCCGAGACCGTCACGGACACCGGGTTATGCGAGAAGCTGAAGACGCACAGGATCTTCTCCGGCGCATCCCCGAACTGCGTCCCTGAACCCTGATAGTCGCGAACAAAAGCGAGCACCGATTCGTGGTTGGTCTGCAGCATCGTGAGGCTGCCCAGTCCGAAGGCGGGATGCGCCTTCCGTACGTGCACGACGTTGCGGATCCAGTGCAGGAGTGAACGCGACTGCGCGAGCTGCGATTCGACGTTGACCAGCGAGTAGTTGTAGACCAGCGATTGCACAACGGGGGAGTAGAGCTTGCCGGGGTCGGCACTCGAGAAGCCGGCATTGCGGTCGGGATTCCACTGCATCGGCGTACGCGAGCTGTCCCGGTCGGGCAGCCAGATGTTGTCGCCCATCCCGATCTCGTCGCCGTAGTAAAGAAACGGGCTGCCCTTGAGCGCGAACAGGAGCGCGTGTGCGAGTTCGAGTTCCGCGCGCGAGTTGTCGAGCAGGGGAGCGAGGCGACGACGGATGCCGATGTTGGAGCGCATCCGCGGGTCGTAGGCGTACCAGCCGTACATCGCCTGGCGGTACTCCTCGGAGACCATCTCGAGTGTCAGTTCGTCGTGGTTGCGCAGGAAGACACCCCAACCGGCGCCCGGCGGGACATCCGTCGTCTCCGACAGGATTCTCACCAGCTCACCGGCCTGCTGGGCCCGAAGCGAGTAGAAGATACGGGGCATGACGGGGAAGTCGAACGCCATGTGGCACTCCGGCTCCTCCTCGGTCCCGAAGAACGACAGCACCTCCTGTGGCCACTGGTTCGCCTCAGCGATGAGGATGCGCCCCGGGTAGTCGCGATCGAGCATCGCCCGGATCTCGCGAAGGAATTCGTGCGTCTGTGGCTCACCCTCGCCGTTGCCTTCCTCGCTCTCGAAGAGGTACGGAATCGCATCCAACCGGATGCCGTCGACGCCCATGTCGAGCCAGAACCGAATAATCCCGAGGACCTCCTCGCGAACGGCCGGGTTCTCGAAATTCAGGTCGGGCTGGTGGGAGAAGAAGCGGTGGAAGAAGAACTGGCGACGCACCGGGTCGAATGCCCAGTTGGATTCCTCCGTGTCAACGAAGATGACCCGGATATTCGGGTACTTCTCGTCGGTGTCGCTCCAGACGTAGTAGTCGCCGTATGGGCCATCCGGATCCGCCCGAGATTGCTGGAACCACTCGTGCGCGTCCGACGTGTGGTTGATCGGATAGTCGATGATGATTCGCATGTTGCGCTCGTGCGCGCGACGGACCAGTTCCCGAAACTCCTCCACCGTTCCGAACTCCGGCAGGATGCTGCGGAAGTCCGAGACGTCGTATCCGCCGTCGCGGAGCGGCGACCCATAGATCGGCGGCAGCCAGAGCGCGTCGATACCGAGCCACTGCAGATAGTCCAGCCGAGAGATCAGTCCGGCGAGGTCACCCGACCCGTCACCGTTGCTGTCGACGAAGCTGCGAACCATCACCTCATAGAAGACCGCACGTCGATACCACTCGTGGTCGAGGGCGAGTCCCGGCAGCTGGATGGGCGCGGTGAAGGTCACACGGAATAGTCTAGGGGCGCGCTGCAAGCGCTTACAGTACGCCGGGCCGGGTCGCTGGTTGCGTACAATCGATCGATGCCTGCCGTGAACCCTTATGCCCAACTGGTCGCAGCGACTCCGGTACGTGAGGCGAGCGTCTCGATTCTCGGGAGCGATAGCCACTACTGGGATTACGGTCCCATCGACGCTCCCGTAACCATGGTTACGGTGCACGGCTTTCGCGGCGAGCACCACGGTCTCGAGCCGGTCATCGCGCACCTGCACGGCGTCCGGGTGATCAATCCGGATCTTCCCGGTTTCGGTGAATCCAGCCCGATGACCGAGGCCGAAGAGGATGTCGACGGCTACTCCAGGTGGCTCGGATTGTTTGTCGACGCGTTGAACCTGCCGCAGCGCCCGATCATCCTCGGCCACTCTTTCGGCTCGATCGTCACCTCAGCCGCGGTCGCCGGCGGCCTGGCCACGCCGGCTCTCATTCTCGTCAACCCGATCGCCGCGCCCGCACTTCAGGGGCCGAAGGCATTCATCTCCTGGCTGACGGCTTTCTACTACCGGCTCGGCGCGGCCCTCCCTAACCGGATCGGCTACGCGTTGTTGGGCAGCCCACTCATCACCCGGTTTGTGACCGTACAGATGGCGATCACGCGCGACCCTGCGCTGCGCAAGTGGATCCATTACCAGCACACGACCTACTTCAGCCGGTTCTCGGACCGCGACACCCTCAGTCGGGCTTTTCGCGCATCCACCGTGCACTGGGTCGCGGAGTACGCACCATCGGTGAGCGTCCCGACCCTGCTCATCGCCGCCGAAAACGACCAGATCACCAAGGTCGCGGATGAGCAGGCACTCGCGGATTCGATGTCCGACGCGGAACTGCACGTGATCGGCAACGTTGGGCATCTCATCCACTATGAGAAGCCCGCAGAGGCCGCCGCCATGATCGAGGCATTTCTGGCCGCACGGATACCGAGCACGTGAAGATCCTCTTCGACTGCCGTTACACGCGGTTTCCCCGTCACGACGGCATCAGCCGGTTCACGTCGGGTCTCGTGACTGCACTGGCGAAGCTCGTGCCGGTGACCATGGTGATCTCCGACGAGCGCCAGCTCACGATGCTGCCCGACCTGCCATGGGTACTCGCGCCATCTCCGACATCTGCGCGAGAGCCGCTCGTGTCGCGCCGTCTCAACCGGTTCGAACCGGATGTCGTGTTCACGCCCATGCAGACCATGGGTCCGTTTGGACGTCGCTTCGGCCTGGTCACCACCGTGCATGACCTCATCTACTACGAAAACCGCACCCCACCGCGCGACCTGGCCTGGCCGATTCGACTGATCTGGCGGTTGTACCACCTGTCCTGGGCCCCTCAGCGCGCGCTGCTCGGTCGAGCGGATGCCCACGCCACGGTATCCGAGACGACGCGCGAACTCATGCTGCGGCACCACCTCACGAAGCATCCAATCACGGTGGTTCCCAACGCGGTCGATCCCGACATCGTGGGGCGGGATGGGGCGCCTACCCGCGACCTCGTCTACATGGGCTCGTTCATGCCGTACAAGAACGTCGAGCTGCTCGCGCGCGGCATGCACCTGCTCCCGGGGTACACGCTGCACCTACTGAGCCGCGCTGAGGATCCGACGGTGAAGCGCCTGACCGCGCTCGCCCCGGCGGGGAGCCTCGAGTTCCACCAGGGCGTCAGCGACGAGGAGTACGCGCAGATCCTCTCGAGTGCGACCGCGCTGGTGTCCGCATCCCTCAATGAGGGCTTCGGCCTGCCACTGGTTGAAGCTATGGCCGGCGGAACTCCCATCGCCGTCAGCGACATCCCCATCTTCCGTGAAATCGGGGGAGAGGCCGCAGTCTTTTTCGACCCGCAGTCGCCCGAATCATTCGTGTCCGCCATCCGCGAGCTGGAAGACCCCGCGACCTGGAAACGTCGGTCCACGCTCGCGCGGGAGCGCGCCGGTCACTACAGCTGGGGCCGGTCGGCTCAGGCGCTGCTGGGAACCCTGACCGCCGTCTACGAGTTCAGGTCTGGCCGCAGAAGTTAGCCGCGGAGGGTCTCGCGCGACTCCATCGCGTTCTGCTCGTCGAGGTCCTCGGTGCCGCACTCGAGCGAGAGTTCGTCGATCGGATCATCGAATGCGACCAGCTCAAGCGAACCGTCGACCAGCTCGAAGCTGTGAATAGAGCCGTTCGTGATGGATCCGTGCGCGACGTCGGGATCGACGGAATTGAGCACCGAGCGGATGACCCCGCCGTGCGTTACGACAATCAGTGCGGTGCCGGGGAGTGACGCGGCGAGCCCGACGAGCGCGGGAATGACCCGGTCCGCGACCTCCGAATGCGTCTCCCGGCCTGGGACAGGCGTGTCGCCGGGAAACTGGCTCTCGATCTCTTCCCAGTTCAGGCCTTCGGCGGCGCCGTAGTTGCGCTCCACGATTTCGTCGATGGTGCCTGGGCGGTCGAGACCAACCTGGGCAGCGATGATGTTCGCGGTCTCCATCGCGCGCGAGAGCGGGCTCGAATAGATGCCGTCCCATTCGCGCCGGGCAAGCAGACGCCCGGTGGTCTCGGCCTGGTCGCGTCCCATCGCATTCAGCGGAATGTCCGTGCTGCCCTGGATCCGCCGCTGAGCGTTCCAGTCGGTTTCGCCGTGGCGGACGAGGTACAGCGATGTCATGGCGCCAGTTTAGAGGGCGCCCTGCCGGTGGACGATCGCGACCGGCGTGCTAGCTCTTGCACCTAGCCGAGCAGCCGGTCGCGTAGCCCGACGAGAGTCTCGCTGGCTCCCGCGTCGATCTTCAGCGTGGCGCGCGAGTCGCCCTTGGTTACCCCCCGGTTGACGATGAGCACGGGAATTCGTCTCTTGGTCGCATGATCCAGAAGCCGAATGCCGGAATTCACGACCAGCGATGAGCCGGCGATGAGCAGCGCGTCCGCCTTCTGCACGAGTGCGCTCGCCTCGATGAACTTCTCCCGCGGAACGAACTCGCCAAAGAAGACGATGTCCGGTTTAAGCACTCCGCCGCACGCGCTGCACGCCGGGACCTCGAACTTCTCAACGTCGGCGATCTGGACATCGCCATCCGGACCGAGCTCCTCCGGTGTGACGGTCGCAAGCCAGGGGTTCAGCTCGTCCAGCCGCGCGGCGATATCGGCGCGGGCGTACAGCTGGCCGCAGGACAGGCAGCGAACGCGATCCATGCTGCCGTGCAGGTCGACCACGCGCTGGGATCCCGCCCGGAGGTGCAGGCCGTCCACGTTCTGTGTGATCACTCCGTTGACTCCGCCCTCGAGCTCGAGGGCGGCAAGAGCGCGGTGCCCTGCATTCGGCTCGGCGCCATCGAACCGGCGCCAGCCCAGCTGGCTTCCCGCCCAATAGCGCTTGCGGTAGTCGACGTCATTTAAGAACTGGTTGAAGGTCATCGGGGTGCGAACCGGTGCGCCCGCGCCCCGGTAGTCCGGGATGCCCGAATCGGTGCTGAGTCCGGCACCGGTGAGTACGGAAATCCTGCGACCCCGAAGGAGCTGTGCGGCCTCGTCCACCAGCGCCTCGGCGAGCGCGCCAAGAGGAGTACCGATTGGCGCGGTTGTGTGTGCCATGAGCCTCCTCTCGTACCACAGACTAAACAACGGAGTTTTCCGTTATGTTTCCGAACGTGGACATTGTGCGACTCGAGAACCTCGACTCGGACGAGATTCGCGACTACCGCGACCTGACCGACGTCGTGCTGCGGAGGTTATCCGAGCCCGCTGGCGGGCTGTATATCGCAGAATCGACCAAGGTGATCGAGCGCGCGCTCAGGGCCGGGCACCGCCCGCGATCGGTGCTCACCATCGAGAAATGGCTGCCCGAGATCGAGCAGCTGTTCGCCAACCAGGATGCCGACCTTCCCGTATATGTCGGTTCTGCGGAACTCCTCGAAACCCTGACGGGCTTCAATCTGCACCGCGGCGCGCTCGCATCCATGCACCGGCCCGAGCTGAAGTCGGTGGCGGAGACCGTGGCGGGTGCGACCCGGATTATCGTGCTCGAGGACATCGTCGATCACACCAACGTTGGGGCGATCTTCCGTTCGGTGGCAGGCCTGGGGGCGGATGCCGTGCTGATAACCCCACGGTGTGCCGACCCGCTCTACCGCAGGAGCGTTCGGGTGAGCATGGGCACGGTGCTGCAGATTCCGTGGACCAGGCTCCCGGACTGGCCGGAGGGTCGAGATATCCTGACCGGCCTCGGCTTCAGCCTCGCCGCCCTCGCGCTCTCGCCAGACGCGATCACTCTCGACCAGTACGCCGCCGATCCGCCGGCCAAGATCGCGCTGGTGGTCGGCACGGAGGGCGACGGCTTGAGTAGGGCCGCCATCGCGGCGGCGGACACCGTCGTGACCATTCCGATGATGCACGGAGTCGACTCGCTCAATGTCGCCTCGGCGAGCGCGGTCGCCCTGTACGCGCTGATGCCGCGCTGAGCCGCTTATCCTTGACCAGTGTCGCTCACCCGCCGTCAGGTCTTTCTGCGTCGGAGGATCCTCGTATCTGTCGTGGCCATTCTCGTGCTCGTCACCCTGTTCTACCTGCCGCTGACGCTTCTGGCCCCCGCACCGCAGACGGCTGCGATACGCACGGCCTATTCGGCACCGGTCACCGCCACCCAAACGCTCACGCTCCCCACCTACGGAGACAGCGCGATCGCCGCGGTCGGCTACCCGGGGCTGCTCGCGAGCGGCGGCGGTTCGACACCGCTCCCGATCGCATCCATTACGAAGATCATCACCGCGCTTGTCGTGCTGCAGAAGGCGCCGCTGGGAGTCGCGGATGCCGGGCCGAGCATCGCATTTACCGCGGCCGACGCCGCGAACACGAAGGCCTATGCGGCCAGGGACGGCGACGTGTATCCGATCAAGGTCGGCGGCTCGATGAGCGAGCGGGACGTCCTCACGATCGCCCTTGTACCCTCGGCCAACAACTACGCGCGGGCCCTCGCCGACTGGGCGTTCGGCTCTGAGGAAGACTTTCTCCCGGTCGCCCGGACGTGGCTCGCGTCTCACGGCCTGACCTCGACGACGCTGACCGACTGCACGGGGCTCAACCCGCAGAACACGAGTACCCCCAGTGATCTCATCGCACTCGGAAAGCTGGCGCTGGCGAATCCTCTGGTCTCGAAGCTGATTGCGACGAAGACCGCGACACTGCCCGTTGTCGGCGCGATCAGCAACACGAATCAGCTCCTCGGCACCGTCGGCATCAACGGCATCAAGACCGGAACACTCAATAGCGCGGGAGCCTCCCTGCTGTTCTCCAGCCGTCTCGAACTCGGCGGACACGTCGTGACGCTCGTCGGTGTGGTTCTGGATGGCCCGAACCATCCGACCATCGACGCCGCGATTGCGTCGCTCGTCACGGCCGCGCGAGAGGGCTTTCACCTGGTAACGCTCGCAACCGAGGGGCAGCGGTTCGCCACGTACACGACCGCGTGGGGGGATCGGACGACCGCCGTGGCGGCCAGGACCGTTTCGGTCGTCGTCTGGGGCGGTACGGCCATCACGGCCCGAGCCTCCATCAGCGGCATCACGCCGAGCAACAAGAAGGGTGCCGTTGTCGGCCTGGTCAGCTTTGCGGCGGGCACGCAGCGGGTAACAGTTCCTCTGAGGCTCGGTGCGAGGCTTGACGGGCCGGATCCCGGGTGGCGTCTCGGCCATCCCGGCGAACTGCTGTAGTCGTCCATCCGAACATCCGCCGGCGGCGCGGTTGTGCGGGTAGACCGATTGGTTGGGTTTTTCCTGACACCGGCAATAGGCTGTTCGAATCCAGCGGGCGCTTGCCCGACTCGAAACTGGGATATCGAGCTGGCTAGGGGACCCGTGACCTCTCTTAGAGTTGCAACGACAAAAGTCGCAAAGACGAATTCTGTTGAGCCGAATTTTGTGACGACCGCACCACTGGCGGCTGCGCCCGCCGTGCGGATCATTCGCACGGGTCCGCGAGGTCTCGGCAACCCGACATCTGACTTCGCTGCGCTTCTGGCCACCGTGCGGGATGCCGGCCTGCTGCGCCGCCATCGCCGGTTCTACGTCATCAACTTCCTTGTGGTCTCAATCGTGATGGCGGGCGCGTGGGTCGGCTTCGCGTTGCTCCGCGGCTCCTGGTACGAGCTCGCGATCGCGGCCGCGATGGGCATCCTGCTCACCCAGTATGCATTTATGGGCCACGAGTCGGCTCACCGTCAGGTCTGGGGCTCGAACTGGGCCAACGACCTGTCGGCACGCATCCTGTGTGACCTCCTCGTGGGTATGAGTTATTCGTGGTGGATGAACAAGCACTCGCGCCACCACGCTCAGCCCAACACCGTCGATCGGGATCCGGATATCGAGCGTGACTTCCTGGTCTTCCAGGAGAAGCAGGCTCGCGAGCTTCGAGGCATCTCCAAGTGGCTCGCGCCGAGACAGGGGTGGATCTTCTTCCCGGCGCTCACCCTGGAGGGCATGAACCTGCACATGCAGGCGTTTCGTACCGTCTTCTCGCCCGGCCACGTCGACAAGCGTGCCCTCGAGATCGTTCTCCTGCTCGTTCGCAACATCGGCTACATCGCGATCGTCTTCTCGGTCCTGCCGCTCGGCATGGCCTTCGCCTTCATCGGCATTCAGATGGCGGTGTTCGGCGTCTACATGGGTGCGTCGTTTGCGCCCAACCACAAGGGGATGCCGCAGATCCCGGCGGATGCCCGGATCGACTTTCTGCGGCGGCAGGTGACCACGAGCCGCAATATCCACGGTGCGGGCTCGACCACGTTGATGGGTGGCCTCAACTACCAGATCGAGCATCACCTGTTTCCGAACATGGCGCGTCCGTACCTCAGGAAGACGAGTGCGATCGTGCGTGAGTACTGCGCGTCACGAGACGTGAGCTACACGAGCGTTCGAGCCTTCGAGTCGTACGGGATCGTGATCCGCTACTTCAACCGCGTCGGACTGGCCGCACGCGATCCGTTCGACTGCCCGGCGGCCGCGCAGTTCGGACGCTAGGAGAACGTTGGCCGCTTCGGCTGCACGTGATCGCCGGATGACCGCCCCCTGAGCCTGCGCATCACCCACGGCGCGAAGTGGGTGCGAGCCCAGGTCAGATCTTCCGCGCGCGCCTGACGCCACGGGATCGCCGGAAGCGGCTCGGGGTCGAACGGCTGCAGGTCGTTCTCGACGCCTAGCGTGTTCAGCACCATGCGGGCAACGGTGTTGTGTCCAATCGCGGACAGGTGCAGGCGATCCGGCGCCCACATCCGCGGATCCGACAGCTCGCGAACGGCCCACATATCGGCGACTATCGCGCCGTTCCGCGCGGCGAGGGCACGAACGTTCTCGTTGAAGATGGCCGCCTTCCCGCGCACCCGTCCGAGAACGGGTGTCGCGCCAACATCCGGACCCGTGAATACCAGGACCGTCGCGCCGTCCGACCGCAGTCGACCCACGGCCTCGTCGAGTCGGCTCGCCACCCAGTCCGGATCGCTGCCGGGCCGAAGGATGTTGTTGCCGCCGGCAGATATCGTGATCAGGTCTGGGGCGAGCGCGAGCGCCGGCTCGAGCTGGTCGTCGAAGATCTGCTGCATGAGCTTGCCACGCACTGCGAGATTGGCGTAGGCGAAATCGTCGGTCTGCGCGCTCAGAACCTCGGCGACACGGTCGGCCCAGCCGCGGAAACCGCCCGGGCTCCCGGCCTCGGGGTCACCGATTCCCTCGGTGAACGAGTCGCCGATCGCGACGTAGCGTTTCCAGTGCGGGTGCGAGGCCATGCATCCATCTTCGCATTCCGCCGAAGGGCCGGATGCGACCCGCGCACACGTCGGCGGCGCCTGCGAGACTGGGCGGGTGAGCAAGCAGGACGGGCGAGGCCGGCAGGTCTCGACCGACCCCATCGATGATCCTGCGGCGACCATCATGCACCTGGATCTGGACGCGTTTTTCGCATCTGTCGAGCTGCTCGAACGACCCGACCTCGTGGGACTTCCGGTCATCGTCGGCGGTCGGGGCGGTCGCTCGGTAGTGACGGCCGCGACCTACGAAGCACGCAAATACGGCGTCAACTCAGCCATGCCGATGTCGATCGCGCTTCGTCGCTGTCCGAACGCGATCGTGCTCGAACCGCATTTCGATCGCTACCGTCACTTTTCCACGGTCGTGATGTCGTTGTGCGGTGACGTCACACCGCTGGTCGAGCAACTCAGCATCGATGAGGCGTTTCTGGATGTCGCGGGCGCACGCCGCCTCCTCGGCACCCCGTGGGAGATCGCCACGGCACTGCGTAGGCGCGTGTTCGACGAGACCGGCCTCACCTGCTCGATCGGAGTCGCGACGACGAAGTTCATTGCCAAACTCGCCTCCGGCCTGGCCAAGCCAGACGGACTGCTCGTCGTGCCCGGAGACGCAACACTCGGGTTTCTGCATCCGCTCCCGATCAGCGCGCTATGGGGCGTCGGGGCCAAGACCGCCGAGCAGCTCGAGCGGCTCGGCCTTCGGACGGTCGGCGATGTCGCCAACACGCCACCGGCAACCCTCACGAAGGCGCTCGGGGCCGCGGCGGGCGCGAAGCTGCACGACCTGTCCTGGGCTCGCGACCCGCGCGGCGTCACCACCGCCCGCGAGGAGAAGAGCATCGGGCACGAGGTCACGTTCGAGTACGACGTCACCGACGCCACGGTGCTTCGACGTGAACTACTCAGGATGAGCGACCAGGTCGCCGTGCGCCTCCGGCGTGCCGGGTTAATCGGCAGAACCGTGGTGCTCAAGCTTCGCTATGGCGACTTCACAACCATTTCGCGATCGCGCACCATCGAGGAGCACACCGACCTCGGGCGCCGCATCTACGAAGAGGTCCTCGACATCTACGCGGCCGTCGAACGACCGGATGCTCGTATCCGTCTCATCGGGGTCCGGATGGAGCAGCTCTCACCCGCCGCCGATGCCGTACTCGGCCTCTGGGACACCGACGAGGGCTGGCGCGAGGCGGAGGGAGCCGTGGACGCGGTATCCGACCGGTTCGGCCGCGGAAGTCTCAGGCCGGCCGCACTTGTCAAGCCTCCCAGCAATCCCACATAAAACTCCGGAGACCCAATAGAGTGTTCCGCAAGGGGGCACCAATGAGCATTCGTTTGCGGGCACTGACACTGGTTGGCATGATCTTCGCCGCGGCCGCCGTCGCGATCATCCTCTTCGTGCAGCTGGCCAGGTAACCTTTCGTTTCCGTGCCGACCGCCGGTCGATAGCCGGCCTGTCGGTCCTGCCCGGTATCGTCTTATCAAGTGACCACCCCTGACGTTTCTTCCGCCGGGATGATCGGACCACAGCCGAGAGCCGTTGGGACATTCGCGGCAGAACACCTGTCGCCCTCCTACCCGGAGCGTGCGGCGCGCGGCACCGCAGACAAGCTCCGCGCCTGGCAGGCCGAGGCCCTCGACGTCTATTTCGAAACGGAACCGCGCGACTTTCTCGCTGCCGCGACGCCCGGCGCAGGCAAGACCACCTTCGCGCTTCGCCTCGCCGCCGAGCTCCTCGCTCGCCGGGTGGTCGACCGCATCACCGTGGTTGCGCCGACCGAGCACCTGAAGCGCCAGTGGGCGGATGCTGCCCACCGAGCGGGCATCCGGCTCAACCCCGAGTTCCGCAACGGGCAGTCGATGGGCGGCCGCCGCTTCAACGGTGTCATCGTCACCTACGCCCAGGTCGCGATGCGCGCCGCGCTGCACCGGCAGTTCACGGAATCGGCGCGCACGCTCGTGATCCTCGACGAGGTCCACCACGGCGGAGACGCACTCAGCTGGGGCGACGCCATTCGGGAAGCGTTCGAACCGGCGACCCGGCGTCTCTCGCTGACCGGCACGCCATTTCGATCCGACACCGCCCCCATCCCATTCGTGACGTACCTGCGCGACGAGCACGGCATCCGGCTCTCCCGCACCGATTACAACTACGGCTATGGTCGCGCCCTCGCCGACGGCGTAGTGCGTCCAGTGATCTTTCTCGCCTACGCCGGCAAGATGCGCTGGCGCACGAAGATGGGCGACGAGTTCGAGGCCCGGCTCGGCCAGGAGGACACCAAAGATGTCACCGCACAGGCATGGCGCACGGCTCTCGCCGCCGATGGCGAGTGGATTCCCGCCGTCCTCGCGGCGGCGGATCGCCGCCTGACCGAGGTCCGGCACACGATCCCGGATGCCGGCGGACTCGTGATCGCCACCGACCAGGCCTCGGCGCGCGCCTACGCGACCGTACTCGAACGTCTGACCGGCGAGGCGCCAACGATCGTGCTGTCGGATGAGCGGGCATCCAGCGACCGCATCGAGGCCTTTGCCGCGGGCGACTCCCGCTGGATGGTCGCCGTTCGAATGGTCTCCGAGGGCGTCGACGTTCCGCGGCTCGCCGTCGGGGTCTATGCCACGTCCGCCGCGACCCCGCTGTACTTCTCGCAGGCGATCGGTCGATTTGTTCGGGCGCGTCGCCGAGGCGAACTCGCGTCGATCTTCCTGCCGAGCGTGCCCATCCTGATGGCGCTGGCGGGGCAGCTCGAGCTGGAGCGCGACCACGCTCTCGACCGGGATTCGGAGCAGATCGACCTCCTCGACGACGACCTTATGGACGAGGCGAATCGAGAGGAATCCGCCTCGGAACGGCTTGAGGACGAGTTCACCTGGCAGGCGCTCGAGTCCGACGCGAATTTCGACCGCGTTCTGTACGACGGCACCGAGTTCGGCTTCGCCGCCGAGGTGGGCAGCGACGAGGAACTGGACTTCCTCGGGCTTCCGGGCATTCTCGAACCCGACCAGGTTCGCGACCTCCTGCGTGCCCGCCAGGCCAGGCAATCTCGTCGGGCGACCGCTCGCCGCGCGAGCGCTGGGCCGATGGATGACCGGCCGGAAGACAAGCCGCTGTACCGAAACCTCAAAGAGCAGCGGGCGGTCCTGAACGGCCTGGTTGGCGTGCGGGCCAAGCTCAGCGGCGAACCGCACGCCCACATCCACGCGGAGCTTCGTCGAAGCTGTGGCGGCCCCGCCGTCGCACAGGCCACCGTGAGCCAGCTGCAGGACCGCATCGACTTCCTTCGTAAACGCATCCACGCCGGAGGGTAGACATTCGGGCGTACAGCCTCGCGCTAACGTTGTCTGGTGACCTCGATCGAAGAGCTGAGACAGCAACACGAAGAACTTCGCGGCCAGGGCCTGAAGCTCGATTTGACGCGCGGTAAGCCATCGCCGGAGCAGCTCGATCTCTCCAACGCCCTCTTGACTCTGCCCGGTGAGGGCGACTTCCGCGGCGCGGACGGAACGGACCTGCGCAACTACGGTGGTCCGGACGGTCTCGAGGAACTGCGTGCCATCTTCGGTGAGCTTCTGCACATCCCGACCGCGCAGCTGCTCGCGCTCGACGCTGTGACACTGCCGATCATGCACGGCACGATCGTCAACGCTCTCCTGAACGGCCGCCCGGGTGGTGACGGCCCGTGGCGGGACGTGAAGGACGTGACGTTCCTGTGCCCCGTCCCCGGATATGACCGACACTTCACGATCTGTGAGGCACTCGGAATCCGGATGATCCCCGTCCCCTTCGTGGACGGCGGGCTCGACCTCGTCACCATCAAGCGCCTCGTCGCGAGCGACGCCAGCATCCGCGGGCTGTGGGCCGTACCGACCTACGCAAACCCGACCGGATACAGCTTCACCGAGGCGGAGGTCACGGCGCTGGTCGAGATGCCGAGCGCCGCCCCAGACTTCACTCTGATGTGGGACAACGCGTACGCCGTGCACCACCTGACCGACGATGAACTGCCCGTCATCGACGTGCTCGCGCTGGCCGCGGCCGCCGGACATCCGGACCGTCCCATCGTGTTTGCGTCCACCTCGAAGATCACGTTCGCCGGCGGTGGCGTCGGTTTTGTCGGTGGATCGCCGGGGACCGTCGCGTGGGTTCGCGAATACTCGTCTGCCCGCAACATCGGGCCGGACAAGATCAACCAGCTGCGCCACGTTCGGTTTCTGAAGGATGCCGAGGGTGTGCGGGAGCACATGCGCGAGAACCGCGCGCTTATCGTGCCCAAGTTTGATGCTGTCTTCGAGATCCTTGACGCTCGCCTGGCCGGTGCCGCCGAGTGGACACGCCCGAAGGGTGGCTATTTCATCAGCCTCGAGGCGGGGGAGGGTTGCGCAACACGTGCCGTCGCCCTCGCCAAGGAGGCCGGCATTGCGGTGACCGCTGCCGGTTCGCCCTACCCGTACGGTGACGATCCGAGGGACTCCACGATTCGGATCGCGCCGACATTTCCGTCGCTCGCGGACGTTCGTGCGGCCATCGACGGGCTGTGCACGTGCATCCTGCTCGCCCAGGCGGAGCACGCCGCCGCCTAGACACGCCGCAGTTTGTTGACCGCGCGGCCCCTGTAACTACCGCGTGCTCAACAAAGTGCAGCGGTCGTGGGCTAGTTGGTGGTACCGGGCGGGTTCGCCTCGGTTCCGCCGTCGAGGGCGGGGCGGCCACCGCTCTGGATCGGAACGCCGTCCACCGGCCCACCGAACTCCGGGCTGTACTTCTGCTGGTTGCGGAACGTATCCACGAACTTCTGCAGTCTCGGATCGGTCGGGCTGGACACTCGCAGCTGGTACCCCCACGAGCTGATCACGATCGGACTCGGTAGCGTGTTGCTGGCCCACGGGGTCAGGTCCATGTAGCGGTTCGACTCGCCGCTGAAGCCGACCTCGCTCGCCGGCTCCGCGATGAGGGACTGTTTGGTGACAAATGCGGTGAGCTTCGCGATGTCGGCCTTGGGGAGGTTCGGGTTGTAGGTGATCCAGACGGCGCCGTGCTCGAGGTTGTGCACCGCTCGCTCGGTCGGAACGGGTTTCGTGTAGACGCCGGCATTCATCCAGACCGGGTTGTGCGGGCCACCGACCGGTGGAAGCACCGAGTAGGTGACGGGAGTGGTGACGTGGTTGTGCTCCAGCGCACCGTTGTGGTCGGAGCCGTCGCCCGGCCAGCCGGTGGTGTCAAAGGCCAGGACACCGGAGATGCCCGTGGTGTTCTTCACCCTGGTGGCCGGTGCCTCGACGGTCGTGGTGCCGGACGAGGCGGCGGGGATGATCTGTCCGCTCGTCGCCGCTGCGGTCGATGGCGTGGGCCGCGTGACGACGATGATCAGCACGGTGAGTGCTGCGGCGACAACCACGACGACCGCGATGACGACGGTCCGTCCAATGAACCTGCGACGCTTCTCTGCCTTCTTGGCCGCGGCGACGACTGCCTTGCGATGCTCGGAGCTGACGCGCGCAGACTCCTTTGACATTTCTCGACCCTATGGTGCCATTGCTGGAGTCTTGCTGGATGTTTACCGAAAGTCCCGGGACCTCGTCTGCGGCGTCATCGACAACACCTCGAATTTGTCGGCGAGCAGGTTGGTGACGCCCTCGGCCGAACGCTCGAGGATGCCGCGAACGATCATGGCCTGCGCATCCCTGGTGATCCGCCGATAGCGGTTCCAGACGCCGACGCCGCAGATGACGTTGACGAGTCCGGTCTCATCTTCGAGATTCACGAAGGTGATGCCGCTGGCGGTTGCAGGCCGCTGGCGGTGAGTGACGACACCCCCGACCTCGACCCGTCGCCCCGGCTCTGCCGTGCCGAGTGCGGCGGCAGAGAGCACCCCGCGCGCATCGAGCTGCGCGCGGAGGTGGTGGACGGGATGATTGTCCACCGACATCCCCATCGACCACAGGTCGTTCACCAGCTCGTCGACTTCGGACGGAATCGAGAACAGCGGGGGCTGCACGGTCACGATCGTGCCGGGGAGAAACTCAACACGGTCCTGGGCGGCGTTGCCCGCGTTCCACATCGCCTCGCGTCGACGCAGCCCAAAAGTATCGAAGGCCCCCGCCGCCGAGAGCATCTCCAGCTGCGCCGTCGAAAGCCCCACCCGCCGCACGAGATCGTTCATGCTGAGATACCTGCCGCCGCGATCGCGTTCGGCGACAATTTTTTTGGCCATCGTCTCGCTGATCCCGCTGACCTCATCGAGGCCGAGCCGTACCGCGAAACCGGCATCGCGACGATGACGGACGTAGTCCATGGGGATACTGCGATCGAAGAGGGGGACCTCGGGCTGCTCACGGTCGAGGCAGGAATCTGAGCCGATGGGTACAGCAGGTCCCTCCAGTGCCTCAAGCCCCGCCGAAACCCCCGACAGCTGGATGTCCGGCCGCCGCACCTCGACACCGTGCCGGCGAGCATCCGCAACCAGGGTTTGCGGCGAATAGAAACCCATCGGCTGGGAACGCAGAAGGGCCGCCAGAAATGCGCCGGGATAGTGCAGGCGCATCCACGAGCTGGCATAGACCAGAAGCGCGAAGCTCTGGCTGTGGCTTTCCGCGAATCCGAAGTTGGCGAACGCCTTGATCTTGCCGTAGATCTCGTCGGCTACCTCGGGGGAGATCCCATTGGATTCCATCCCCAGGTAGAGCTTCGCCCTGAGCGATTCGATCCGCTCGACACCACGCTTCGACCCCATGGCGCGCCGCAGCAGGTCGGCATCCTCCGGGCTGCACCCGCCGACGGCCACCGCGATCTGCATGAGCTGTTCCTGAAAGATCGGAATGCCCAGCGTGCGGGCAAGAGGCTCCTCGAGGGCCGGATGCAGGTAGGTGACGGGTTCCTGTCCGAGCTTTCGCCGGACGAACGGATGCACAGCCCCGCCCTGGATGGGCCCAGGCCGGATCATCGCGATCTCGATCACCAGGTCGTAGAGCTTGCGCGGCTGAAGCCGGGGGAGAAGCCCCATCTGGGCACGGGACTCGACCTGGAAGACTCCGATCGCGTCGGCGCGACAGAGCATGTCGTAGACGCCGGCCTCCTCCTTGGGAATGCTGTCCAGGTCCCAGAGTTCGCCCAGATGCTCGTTCACCAGGTCGAAGCTGTGTTGCAGTGCCGCGAGCATCCCGAGACCCAGCAGGTCGAACTTGACCAGACCCATCCATGCGCAGGAATCCTTGTCCCACTGCAGTACGGTGCGGCCATCCATGCGGCCGTGTTCGATCGGGCAGACCTCCCCGATGGGACGATCGGTCAGCACCATCCCGCCGGAATGGATCCCCATGTGCCGGGGAGACTTCATCACCTGCAGGGCCAGGTCGACGACGGCGGGTGGGATGTCGTGATCCTGGCTCTCGGTCAGGGCACCCCAGCGCTCCACCTGCTTCGACCACGCATCCTGTTGCCCCGGACTTGCCCCCAGAGCCTTCGCCATGTCACGGACGGCATTCTTGGGGCGGTAGGAGATGACGTTCGCCACCTGGGCGGCGTTCTCCCTTCCGTATTTTTTGTAGACGTACTGGATGACCTCCTCACGACGATTCGAGTCGAAGTCGATATCGATATCCGGCTCCTCATCCCGGATGCTGGAGAGAAAACGCGCGAACGGCAGTTGGTGACGAACGGGATCGACCGCGGTCACCTTCAGCACGTAACACACCGCGGAGTTGGCGGCGGAGCCTCGCCCCTGGCAGAGGATCCCCTGGCTCCGCGCAAACCTGACGATGTCGTAGACGATGAGGAAGTAGCCGGGAAAGTCCTTCTCGGCGATGACGTTCAGTTCCTGTTCAAGCCGGTCGAGGATGTCGGGCGTGAGTTTGGGATAGCGCTCCGGGGCGAGTTGTCGCACGAGTTTGCGCAACCACGACATCGGGGTCTCGCCCTCCGGAACCTCCTGCGCGGGAAGGCCCGGTTTTGCTTTACGCAGTTCGAAGGCGTGGGCATCGGCGACGGCAACCGTGTTTTCGACCGCCCCCGGGTAGCGGGAGAAGCGCTCGGCCATCTCCGCGCCGCTGCGCAAATGCGCGCCGGACGACGCGGGCAGCCAGCCATCCATTTCGTCCAGGCTTCTTCTGGCGCGCACGGCCGCGAGCGCCGAGGCGAGACGATACTCGTCCGGTGTCGCGTAGTGGACATTCCCCGTCGCGACGATCGGGAGTCCGCGCGCAGTAGCAATGCGGGCAAGCACATCGTTGTGATCGCTGGCGAGCGGATCGCCCTGGTCGAAGAGCTCAACCAGCACGTTGTCGGATCCGAAGAGGTCGACGAGGCGATCGATCTCACGTGCGGCACGGTTTTCACCGTCGGTGCCACCGCCGCGCAGGAGTTGCTGTCGCGTCCGGCCCTTTCGACACCCCGTCAGGACGGTCCACTGGCCTCCCGCGCGATTCGACAGCTGCTCGAGGTCGTAGAGGGGCCGGCCCTTTTCTCCGCCGGCCAGCTGTGCTGCAGTCAGGGCACCGGCGAGCCGGTGGTAGCCGTCCTCCCGTCGGGCGAGCACCAGGAGGTGGCTGCCCTCGGGATCGGCAACACCGTTCTGTGGGGCGCTTAACCCCAGCGACAGCTCTGCGCCGAAAATCGTCTTTACGTCGTAGTTCTCGGCAACCTCCGCCATTTGGACGATGCCGTAGAAACCGTCGTGGTCGGTAAGCGCAAGACCGTGCAGGCCGAGACGCGTCGCCTCCTCGAGCAGGCTCTCGGGGGAAGAAGCCCCATCGAGAAAGCTGTAGTTGGAGTGCGCGTGGAGTTCGGCGTAGGGCACCGTCCGGGTATCGGGGCGCGCGATGTCGACGGGGATGTAGGGCATCCGTTTGGGTGACCAGGCCGGGCTGTCGCCTCCGTCGGCTCCCACGGGCGGTGCGCCGGGGCGCTGGCGGTTGGAGAGGGCTCTCTCCAGTTCGGACCAGGAGACGGGTGGGTTATTGAAGCCCATTAGCTGCTCCGCCCATCAGTCGTACCGTGCCTCTGCGGCCCAGCTGGAGCCGGTGGCGCGGCGGGTCAGCACCAGCAACCATGCGACGCCGCGATCATCGACGACCTGGAACCGGGATGCGTCAAGTGCCGCCTCCGCGTCCCACCAGCGTTCGGAGATCGGCCACGGTCCCGCCCACGCCGTGATCTGCCGCGAGTCTTTGCCGGTCGCGGGGGAGAACCTGGCCGGCGCACTCGAGAATCTGCCACGCTCGTCGATCTGCGTCTCCGTGCCGTCCGCCCCGTAGACGAATACGGGATGCGGCGCGGCGAAGATCGTCGCAGGCAGTGGCAGGGGCAGCTGGCCTGGCCACGGCAACCGGTTGGAACGGGGGAGCAGCGGACGATCCCCCCACGGCACGGTCTTCTGCCGGTCGGCGAGGGTTCGACCGCCACTCACCACCGGGGTGAGAACACCCTCGTGCCCGAGCATGCTCTGCACCCGGGCGAGCCCGTTGTGGATGCGCTCATCCGGCCCCGCACCGAACAGGCCGACCTCGTGGTTGCCGATGGCATCCACCGCCTCCGGCACAATACGAACGGCGCTTACTCCTGATTTGAACCCTGACGAACGCAGCCCGGAGTCGACCTCACCGCTGCCCTGCAGCTGCCAGCGCACCCGGTCGACGACATCCGACGCGGTGAAGGATCGCGGATGCAGCCAGCTGCGCTCCGAGTAGTCGCCGAGTTCGGTCTCGATCTCGACCCGCAGCGTCGTGCACACCAGTTTCTTGGCGACGAGTTGCTGCACGAAGTCGTCCGCGGATGCCCGGACACCGAACGTGACCTGGTCGACGCGATCGAGCGGGGGTTCGAAGGCGACGACCAGGTCGAGCTCGTCGGGTGGCTGGTGGGCGACGATGGGTCGGGAGTCGAGTCCGCCGGCGAGGGCGTGCAGGTGTGCGCCATCGGGCCCGAAGCGCCCCAGCACGTCTGCCGCGGGCAGCGCGGCGAAGTCGCCGAGCGTCGAGATGCCGAGTCGCCTGAGCAGCGTGATGAGCGCGGGATCTTCGAGCAGGCTGATCGACAGGTTTCCCAGAAAGTCTGCGGATGCACCCTCGGGGACGACCCGCACCCGGTGTGCGCTGGTGGCGGTGCGCGCCGCCTGTTCGGCCGTGAAGGGTCCATCGGCGATGCCGACCCGCGCCCCCGGGATACCGAGACCCTCGAGAAGGGCGACGAGGGCGAGCCCCGCGGGCTGCTCGCCGCCGTAGTAACGGGCCGGGCCGCGCGAGCGTACGGCCGCAATTCCCGGTCGCACGAGCTGCACTCCGGGCATGAGTTCCTCGATGGCCGTGATCACGGTCTCGAAGGTTCGTGAGTCGAGCTGCTGCTCGTAGGGCCGAACGACCAGGTCGGTGCAGCGGGCCTGGGCCTCACGAATCCGCAGGCCACGTTGCACACCCTCGATGCGGGCCGCGGCGGAGCAGGCGAAGACGAGACCCTTTTCGATGAGCGCGAGCGGGACATCCGTTGCGCCGGACGCTAGCGGTTCGCCTCGCAGCGGTTCGATTCGCAGCGAGGCGAGGATCGGCCAGTCTGGCACCCAGAGCACCATGCTGCGCGTGATGGGGCTCATCCGACGGCCCGCAGGTGTGTCGGGGGAGCCTCAACACGAACAAACTGCAGCTCCGGGTCCGGTAGCCACAGCCGTGCGCTGCGCGGTCGACCACCGGTTCGCGTCGACACCGTCACGGTGACCTGCCGAGCGGTGAGATGGCCGGCGCCGTCGCCGATGCCGCTCCAGCTGCTCTGCGAGAGGCTCAGCATTGCCTCGCTCTGCGACCACGCGCTGTGCGAGCCGACGACGATCAGGGTCGAGCCACGCTGGCGCAGTCGCGCGGCAAGCCGGGCAAGGTTTCCCTCCGAGGCCTGTCGCGGTGGCTTGATCACCACGACGGTCAGCACGTCGGCAATGGCGGCCGTCACGGCCAGCCACTGGTCGCCGGGGGCAGGCACAAGAATCAGCCGATCGAGGTCGATTCCGAAGGATGCCGCGGCCTCGATGCCGAACTCCGGTACTCCGACAATGCCGCACCAGGAGCCCGCGGCGGAGGGCCCGGCGAGCAGCGCCAGCAGCAGGGTGGCCCCGTACCCGGTTCCTGTGGGCTCGACCGAATACATGGCGCCCTGCTTGAGTCCGCCGCCCGGAAGCAGTTCGGCGAGGGCAGGATGCGTGGGAAGAAGCCGGCTGTCGAGCTTGGTCGCCTGCATGGAGCGGATGCGCTGCTGCAGGTCGTCGATTATCGTGGCCGAATCGGCAGGGGCTGCGGCGAGCGCGATCTCCTCGTCCTGCATCTCAGGAAGGGTCGCCGCTGCCAGGGTCATGCTCCCATATTCGAACATACGTTCGATTGTGTCAATTGCTGGCGACATCCTGCGGCGTGTCGTCTCGGCTAGCCTCGAAGCGTGACCGCAGCCCTCTCAGAGCACCTCGCAACGCGCGTACGCGGCCTGCTGCGCGCCGCAGATCACCCCAGGGGAGCAGGTGGCTCGGCGGGGGATTGGCGGGCCGCACGGGACCACTGGCTGGACCGTCTCGATCCCCGGGAGAGTCTCGAGGTCGGCGAGTCCGACATCCGATCGCTCATCGACTTTCTCTCCGAGGCGGGGCCGAGCCGCGCCTCCCGTCGAACCCCGGCGGAGTGGAGCAGCCAGATCGACGCGCTCGTCCCCGAGCTGCTCTTCCTGAACCGCTAGCGACTGCCGCGCTTTCTGGTCTTGCCGCCGGGACGCTTCGGAGCGGGACGAGACAGAGACTTGGCCGTACGCGATTTCGCGACCTTCGCCGCGCGCACCTTCGGGGTCGGGGGAGTCGGGTTCGCCCGCGAGCTCGCCTCCGTACGACCCCGCACGATGCCGACGAACTCCTCGACCAGCTCCGTGGTCTCGTCGCGCAGCCAGGCGATAGCGATCTCGGTCTCCGGCGCGTCCTCGATCGGGATGGCGACGACGTCCTTGCGGGCGTGCAGCCGCGCGAGCGAGTGCGGAAGTCGAAGGAAGCCGACGCCCGCCGCAACCAGTGCGACGGCATCCTTCACCGGACGAGTCGGGGAATAGTCGGCAACCTGGGCGAGATCAGCGACGTGGCGCTCGGCAACGACTTCGAGCTGCGCCAGCTCCGAATCGCGAGGAACGACCAGTACGGCAATCTCTCCGTAGAGCCGGATGACGCTCAGCCCCTCGCGCTCGATGGGCAGCCTCACAAAACTCAGCGTCGCGGTGCCATCGTGGAGCACGGAAACGCCGTCGTTCTCGGTGGCGGGGAATACCTCGAGTGGGAGATCCGGATGCCGGTCCTGCCAGCGCCTCGTCCACTTGCCCACGGTGACGCCCGGGGCGAAGGCGATACGCAACGCGGGCGGGGCTTCGGTCACGAGGGTCAGGCTACGCTGTCTGGGTGAGTCCCACGAAGTCGCCCCAGACCCTGAAGCCCGCCACCGTTGCGCAGAAGCTCGGGGTCTACCTGCCGGCGATGCCGAAGGAACTCCAGGACACGCCGATCACGCGGGAGCGGCTGAACGAGCTTTTGGCGACCCCGCCGGAGTGGCTGACCGAGCTTCGACTTCACGGGCCACATCCCCGACTCATCGTGGCGGGAAAGCTGGGAGTGTCGGCATCCGGCCTTGCACGCGCCGGCGTCACCGAAGCCCTAACGACTCAGGAGATCAAGGAACTTCTGGCCGATCCGCCCGAGTGGCTGGTGCGCGAACGAGCGACCCAGGCCGCGGTGCGCGAGGAGCAGCGCCGAGTCAAGGAGCGCAACGCCGCTCGCGAAGCTCGGTAAGGTACACCGGCACGGCGCCCTCGGGCAACCGTCTCCCGCAGATCGAGATCGCAGCGTTAGCTGGATTCAACGCTCAACCGATCACGAGGAGGATCCGTAATGGGAACCGACGACAAAGCCCGGAACACGGCGAAGGACGTGGCAGGCCACGTCAAGGAGGCCGCTGGCAAGGCCACCGACGACCCGAAACTGGAAGCGGAGGGTCAGGCCGACCAGGCCAAGGCTCACCTGGGGCAGGCTGCTGAGAATGTGAAGGATGCCTTCCGGGGCTAACCCTCTTCTTACCAACTCAATCCCCGCCTCCGATACGGAGACGGGGATTTGCCCTGTCCGGCGCCGGGCACGCTCGAGGGGCGTAGCGTTGCAGTCATGGCGAACGACGAGCACGACCAGCCGATCGGCACGTCGACGCGCGTGCGCGACCAACCGTCGCTCACGACCTCGTCGGGGAAAAGCTGGCTCATCCTGGGCGGGCTGCTCTCGCTGATTGCGGTCGCGGTGCTGGTGCCGCTGCTGTCCCAGAAACCTGCCGGCGTCGCCCTGTTCGCGGTCTGCGCGATCGTGGCCCTGTACGCGGCAATGGTGGTGGTGCGGTTCAATGCGAGACCCGGCCGTCGGATGCTCGGCTGGCTTGCGACTTTCATGATCGCCATCGCGGTCATCGGCGTGGTCTGTGTCGGAATAATTGCGGGAAGCTCGGGCAACGTCGTACTGATGTAGTTGCGCTTTCGCAAGCCCCTGTTGCCCTCGTCGCGGCCTTGATAGGCCAGAGGTATGACGGTGAAACTCAATTCGGCCGCGCTCGCCCACGCGAAGCGGTTGGTCAAGAACGGCAGTGTCGTACGGGATGACCGCGATGCCTGGAGTGAGGCGGCGCCAACCGCCGACGAGGAGAACAGGTTCCTCGAAAAGCACGGGTTCACGGAGTACTCCAAGTGGTTCCTGGGTGTTGACGAAACGAAGTCCGAAGACACGAAGGAGCGGTACAGCTTCCCCTACGGCGATTTCAGTAAGGTGAGACGCGGGGGAGTGATCTCGCTCGAGAGTCGCGCGGCGCAGAACGACCACGCCGGGATCGCAAAGGCTTCACGCAAACTGCTGGAGCAGATCGACAAGTAGGCGGCGCACGTGCGGGCACAGGCACCGCATGGCTCGCAGCCAGTATTCTCGACCGGGTGCAGGACAGTCCCGTTGCCTCCGACGCCTACGAGGTGCTCGGCGTTTCGGCGAAGGCCACCGACGACGAGCTGAGGCGCGCATATCGGCGCCGGCTTCGCCAGACGCACCCCGATACCGGCGGCGTTGCGCGCGAATTCACCGCGGTGCAATTGGCCTGGGCGAAGGTGGGAACACCGGCAGCTCGGGCGGAATATGACAGCGGCCGGAGCGTGCCGCGGGCCGTCTTCGAGGCGCAACCGGCGGCGCCACGCAGGGACACCCGCCCAACCGCTCGCTCGTACGGGCATCCGGGTGGATGGCGTCGCGAGCGCTACCTGACGCTGATCCGGGAGTGGGTCGGCAGGGGAACAACGATCGACAACCCCTATGACCCGGCCCTCGTCCGCTCGGCGCCCCGGGATATCCGGCACATCCTGGCCGATGCCCTCGCCGAGGAGGCGAGCGCGCGCGAACTCGGGCAGCTCGGCATCGCGTTCACCCTCTGGCACGACGTCGCCACACCAGCGGGACCGGAGGAGAAGATCGACCACGTCGTGCTCGGCCCCACCGGGCTCTTCGCGTTGTTGTCCGAGGACTGGGGCGGACCGGTGAAGGTTCGGAAGGGCGAACTCATCGGGGAGACCCTCCCGCATGGCGAGCATCCGTTCGCCGCCCTCGCGGCGCGGTCGCGGCAGATCTCGCGCGCCGCGCGAGTCCGCTTCGACGCGTTCGTGATTGTCGTCCCGGACGATGCCACGGATGCCGGACTCACGCTGGCGGGTCGAATCCGAGGGATTCCGACTGCGCTCGTCGCACGTTCCCGGCTTCCCGAACTGATGCGGGACGGGATTCCCGGTTCTCCCGCGGTGGGCGGTTCGGAACTCTTCGAGATCCGGTCACGACTCCAGGCCGTGGTGCGCTTCGTCTAGCCATCAGACGGGGGGAGCGATCAGTTCGCGACGATCCCGTACACCGCGAATACGGTGAGTACAGCCACGCCGGGAGTCAGGATGGCCGCGAGACACCACCAGATCACCGACGCCCAGCCTCCTGTCGCATAGAGCTGGACCTGTCGTGCGCGCGCGATCAGGTACGCGAGCGGCGTCAACAGCGTCCACCAGGGCGATGCCACCGAATTGTTCCCGCCGTTGATCAGTCCGCTGCGATCAGCGAAGGCCAGTCCGATCAGGATGGCGAGCGCCAGGGCGGTGAACAGCGCGATGGCGAGCATCAGCGTGGGTATCGGCAGCGGCGCGAGCGAGTTGAAGATCTGCACAATGGCGACCTGCGGAACGACGACCCAGAGTGGTGAACCCGCGATCCACCACGACGCCCGCGTGTAGGCGACCCCCGCCTCGGCGACGGGCAGCGGGGTCGAGGGGCGCAGATCGGCCGGGACGTAGCTGCCAAAGGTCGGCAGCGGTGGTGGAGCCTCGGGCTCCTGCACGTTGGCCGTCCACGTGGTGCCGTCCCACCAGCGCCTGCCTGCGCCACCCGCGGGATCGGGGTACCAGCCGGCCGGGATCGAACCGGAAATCGACGGATGCTGAGGTCCCTGTCCAGACATCCGGTTCTCCCTCCAAAGAAGTGCCGATCAGAACTGTCGATCGTCCCGGCATTACGAGAATAGGGCGACCCGGTAATTCAGACCACGTAATCTTGAAGACCTGCGTGTCGTTTCGACCCGGTCGGGACGCGCGCACCCAGGAGGGTTTTGCGTGACCGACGAATGTATCCACGGCTTTGTGGATGGGCTCTGTGCTACCTGCAACCCGAAACCGCTGCCTGAACCGGCTGCCGCATCCCGGCCCGCCGCACGCAGCCGAGTCGCGGCGCCCCCGCGCGCGACAGTGCGCAGTCTGCGCGCCGCCGCCCGGATTCCGGTGGGCTCCCTGCCCGCCGACACCCTGCTCGAGCAGCGGATCTACCACGTCACGCACGTGAGCAATCTGCCGGGCATCCTGGAGCAGCGTGCGATCGTCGCCGGCGCGGTTCCGCAGCTTGACCTCTCGTCGGCCGAACTTCGCGCGGAGCGCAGCGAGGTTTCGATTCCGGGCAGCCCTGAACTGAGGCTCACCGATTTCGTGCCGTTCTTCCTGTCCCCTGAGACGGGCCTGTGGCAGAGCCTGCGGTCGGGGCACGATCATCCCCGCGTCTCCGCCGCCGGTCGCGCGGCGGAGCCACTCGACTTCGTATTTCTGGTCAGCACCGTGCGACATGTCGTCGCCTCCGACCCAGCGTTCGTGCTCGCCGACGGTAATGCCGAGGCCAGCGCGACCCGGTTTGCCACCACACGGGAAGACGCCGAGCGGATGCTCTATCGCTTGCGAGCCGAGTCCGACACCGAACGCCTGCAGAATGCCGAGCTATTGGTTGCGGACCGGCTACCGCTCGAGTCCGTCAGCCTGATCGGCGTGGCCAACGACAAGGTGCGCTCGGCCGTTCGCGACATTCTCGCGGGCTCGGACTTCACTCCGAAGATCTCGGTGTATCCGCCGTGGTTCCAGCAGTCCGAGTAAGCAGGCTCGCCCGCTCCGGATGTTCGGTGAACCACTTGTCGACGTACCAGCACATCGGTACGACGTGGCGGTCGCTCGTCTCCTCGACATCGTTCATGGCGAACTCGACCACCTCGCCCGCGTAACCGTTGCCACGAAGCCGGGGATTCGTGAACGTGTGGTTGAACGAGATCGAGTCACCGTTGATGCGATAGTCCGCCACCGCGACGAGCTCGTCGTCGATCAACATGACATACCGGCCGTTGTCCGGCTGGTGCTCGAAAGTCTTGCCCATGGTTTCTCTACCTGGCGGGGAGCGACGACTCGATCAGCTCGATGATCTCCGGCGCATCCGGCTCGGTCTTCGGGCGGAAACGGTGCACACTGCCATCAGGTGTCACGACGAACTTCTCGAAGTTCCAGGTGACCTTGCCCGCCTTGCCGTCCGCGTCCGGCGTCTTGGTCAGTTCGGCGTACAGCGGGTGGGCGTTCTTGCCGTTGAGCTTGACCCGGTCGAACATCGGGAAGGTGACACCCCACGTCGTGGAGCAGTAATCCTTGATGGCGTCGTTCTTGCCGAGCTCCTGGAGGAACTGGTTGCTCGGAAAACCGAGCACCGTGAAGCCGTCATCGCCGTACGTCTTCTGAAGAGCCTCGAGCTTCTCGTACTGGGGCGCGAGCCCGCAGCGCGACGCGACGTTGACGATCAGCATCACCTTGCCCTTGTGCGGTGCGAGCGTGGTTTCGGCACCGTCAATCGTGGTTACGGGAATATCGGTGAGCTCCATGGATCAAACGCTACGCCGAGAAGTCTGCACGTGCGCTGCACGGTCACAACCGCAGGGTCATCAGTGCACGCCCCGGCGTCGGGCGTGCGGTAATCCCGAATCCGGCGCCCTCAAACAGCGTGACTGTGCCGTGGTACAGGTCTGCGGAACTCATCTTCTGGTGGTCCACCACGTCGACCGGATATCCCTCGATCACGCGAGCGCCGCGGTCGCGAGCGTGACTGACCGCGGCGGCGAGGAGAGCGCCCGCGACCCCGCGACGCCGGAACCCGACCCGCACAACGAAGCACACGACCGCCCACACCGAGGCGTCGTCCGCAGCCTCCGTGCTGCCTCCCGTGATGACCTTCCCGCGCAGAGCAGTCGGATAACTGGTGCGTGGCTCGACCGCGACCCAGCCGACCGGTTCACCGTCCTCGTAGGCGATGAGTCCCGGCGCGGGCATGGACGGGTCATCGCGGGCATCCTGAACCTGGTCGCGAAACCGGGATGAGCAGGTCGGCCGATCCAGTTGCTTCCATTCCGCGTTGGTGACCTTGAAGAACTGGCACCAGCATGTCGACGGGTCGCCCCGTGTTCCGAATACCGTCTCCGCATCCGCCCACGACACCTCGTCGACCGGGCGAACGATCACGTCTTCGTGCGTCATGTCTCCAGCGTATTGAGTGCATACGACTATGGATAAGCCATGGTTCTCGCCGGCCACGGGGAGTAGACAGGATGGTATGACTGATTCCGCCCCCGACTCGTCCTTCGCTCCGCTTGATCTCGTCCCACTACCGGGGAGCGAGCGGCCTCGAGCCACCGGTCTCGTTCCCGCGAGTGTGCCGCTGGACTCCGCCAGCACGGTCGAGGCAACTCTGATCCTGCGGCGACGCGACGCGATGAGCACGGCGGACGCCGTCGGCGCCCGGCTCACTGGCGAGGAGCTCGCCGCACGATTTGGCGCCGACCCGGCCGATGCGGCGCTCGTCGGCACGACGCTCGCCGCCCAGGGGATTCGGGTCGTCAGCACAGACCTGCCGTCGCGGCGCATCCGGATCACTGGGACCCTCGCGAATCTCGGTCGCGTGTTCGGTACGACGCTCACCGCCGCGAACGTGGACGGGATTGCCGCGCCCCATCGAGTGCGCAGTGGAGCGCTGAGCGTCCCGGTCCAGCTGGACGGCGTCGTGACGGCGGTTCTTGGCCTCGACAACCGCCCTCAGGCACGGCCCCAGTTCCGGATCTCGAGTGCGAAGGCCGCCTCGGTCAGTTACACCCCGGTGCAGCTCGGGGAACTCTACAAATTTCCCGCCGGCACGGACGGCGCCGGACAGACGATCGCGATCATCGAGCTCGGCGGCGGGTATGAGACAACGGACCTCGCGACCTACTTTTCTGGCTTGGGTGTCGGCAGTCCCTCGGTGACGGCGGTCGGGGTCGACGGCGCCAGGAACGAACCCGGGCAGGATCCGAGTGGTGCGGATGGCGAGGTTCTGCTCGACATCGAGGTAATTGGTGCGCTCAGCCCGGCTGCCAGAATCGTGGTCTACTTCGCGCCAAATACCGATGCCGGATTTGTGGATGCCGTCGCAGAGGCAGCGCACGCGTCGCCGACCCCGGTGGCGATGAGCATCAGCTGGGGGCAGAGCGAGGACCAATGGACGGCCCAGGCGCGCACCGCCCTCGACGACGCGCTCCTCGATGCGGCGGCGCTCGGTGTCACCGTGACCGCGGCAGCCGGCGACAACGGGAGCTCGGACGGGGGCGGCACCACCGCGAAGCACGCCGACTTCCCCGCGTCGAGCCCGCACGCGCTGGCCTGCGGTGGCACGAGCCTGCGCGCGAAGGGCGCCGCGATCGCCAGCGAAACCGTCTGGAACGACGGAGCGGGCGGCGGCGCCACCGGGGGTGGTGTGAGCGACGTGTTCCCGCTGCCGAGTTGGCAGAAGGGGGTCGGCGTTCCGAAGGCGGCAAAGCCCGGCGGCAGGGGAGTACCCGATGTCGCGGGGAACGCCGACCCGGAGACCGGTTACCAGGTGCTCGTCGACGGGACTAACGCGGTGTATGGCGGCACGAGTGCCGTGGCGCCGCTCTGGGCCGCGCTGGTGGCGCGCCTGGTGCAGTCGCTCGGGACGCCGCTCGGGCTGCTGCAGCCGAGGCTCTACCCGCTGCACGCCGCGCTACACGACATCACCTCAGGCAACAACGGCGCGTACAAGGCGAAGAAGGGCTGGGATGCGTGCACCGGTCTCGGAACGCCGAACGGCACCGCGATACTGGCGGCCCTGAGGGCCGCCGAGAAGTAGCGTCTAACCAGAGAACGGTGGGGTCACCGAGAGCAATTTGGTCGTGGGTTGGCCGTCCGCACCGCGAACAACCTCGATCTTGAGGGTGTGCGCCTTCCCAGAGCCGGAGGGGGTCGCCGTGCAACTGAAAGTAGAGTCGACCGTGGTCGGGATGGTCCGTGGGCAGATCACCGTATAGTTGCCGCCCTGCTCGTTGAGGCCCGTCTGCAGCGATGATGCGAATGCCGCTCCGGAGACAGAGCTGCCGGCAACCTGGCCGGCGAGGATCGCGGGAATTGCGATGGCCGAACCGACGCCGAGGAGAACGATCGCGGCGATCGAGACCAGGTACGCGATGAGCGGCCCAAATCCGTGACGCACCTCACGAGAGATCGCGACGCCCCGCATAATGAGGTACAGCAGGGGCGGGAAGAGCAGAATCCACAGCACGCTGGCTGGCCGGATGTAGCCGTAGCTTTTCAACTTTCTGCGATCGGTGAGCGCGAACAGGACCATCAGCAGCCACAGCGCGAGCTGGATCAGGACCGAGGCGAAGGTGATGCTGCCCTGCCGGGTCTGGGCTGTCTGCAGCGTCAGCGCCGGAAATTCGAGCACGACGTACACGAGCGCGATGATGAGCGTGAAAATGTAGCTGAAGGAGAGCAGCCACGCGCCGGCCGTGTTCCACTGCGCCGGGCGGGCGAAGTCTTCCGCGCCGCCCTGCGAGTAGCCACCCTGTTCGCGACCGTTCCACGACCCCTGGAAGGGCACGTAGGGCTGGTTGTCCGCCGACATGGCCGGTTCGTAGGCGGCCGGTGCCTGAATGACGGGCGCCTGAGCGACCGGTGGTAGTGCAACAACGGGCGTGGGCGCTGGGGTCGGTTGCGGCGCGAGGTGCGCGCTCCAGGCCGTGCCGTCCCACCAGCGCAGGTGACCGGATCCACCCGGGTCGGTGTACCACCCCGCCGGGGTCGTCGACCCACCTGTAATTGTCATTGCGCACCCTCGTTCTATCGCCCTGACGACCCTAGCTGAGCCGGGCAAAACATGAGGAAACCGAGCCGAGCGCTTGGCGTATGTTTGTCTCCGTGCCCGAGGACGTGAGAGACGATGCCTTTGCGCTCGACAGCCAATTGCCCGACCGTGACTGGACGCAGCTCCCCGACGGGGTGACCGCATCCCGGTTCGCCGCCCCGAGCGGAAGTCTCGCCGTTCTCGAGGCCGGTCGCCGTGGAGACCCGAGGGTGGTGCTGGTTCCTGGGGTCACCGGCTCGAAGGAAGATTTCGTCCTCATGATGCCGGCAATCGCCGAGGCCGGATTTCACGTGCTCGCCTACGACATGGCGGGGCAGTACGAGTCCCACGCGGCGGGACCGGCCAATCTGGTGCCACCAGCCCGGCGTTACACCCACGCGCTCTTCGTCGCCGACCTGCTGGCGGTCCTGGAATCGGTGCCAGAACCGGCACACGTGCTCGGCTACTCCTTCGCCGGTACCGTCACCCAGCTCGCCTTCGTGGAGCGGCCGGAACTGTTTCTCAGCCTGACGATGCTGAGCGCTCCGCCCCAGTCCGGACAGGGCTTTCGCGGAGTCAAGCGCATCGGCTGGTTTTCCGGCCTGACGACGGGGAGCGTGGGTGCGGCCCTGATGATCCTCGGGCTCCAGCTCAACGTCGTGAAGGTGCCACCGGGGCGGGCATCCTTCGTTCGTGACCGCCTGAAGTTGACGAGTCGCCGTAGCGTCGCCGACATCATTTCGCTGATGAAACACGCGCCCGATCTGGATGCGGTGCTCGCGGGATCCCCGATCCCGAAGCTGGTCGCCGTGGGGGAGCACGACCTCTGGCCTGTGGAACTGCACCGCGACTTTGCGTCTGCGATCGGGGCGACGCTCGCCGTCTACCCGACCGGGCACAGCCCGTGCGAGACCTCACCCAACCAACTGGTCCGCGACCTGCTCGCGCTGTACTCCCGCGCCGCGTAGTCGGTTGCCTGTGGCGACTACTCCGCCCCCAGACCGGCGCCGCCGAAGTCGTCCTGCGCCTGCTCCGCGCCGAGCTCCTCGCCAACAAATACCGGCGCGGTGCGCGCGTTGGCGCGAGCCCACTTCCGACGCTCCGCACGTCGCCCGAGGAGCGACTGCTCCCTGGCGTTCGTTGAAATCGTCGTATACGCCCAGTAGATCCGACGACCGAGGCCGCCAAGGGAACTGAACGGCCGCGAGGACACTCCGACACGGAGCCGCTTGTCGTACTGGATGCGCATTGCGACCGTGAACTGGAAACTGAAGTCGAGGTCGTCGTGCAGTTCGCGGACATCCCGGTGGCAGGTTTCACGAATATGCAGCCATGCGCTTTTGCGGATGGCGAAGTTGGACCCGAACAGCGGCGGATGACCGAGCAGCCATCCCATCGACCAGAAGTAGCCGCCGATGTACAGCACCTCGCCGGCCCGGCGCACCAGGCGGTTGGCGCCATAAAACTCGCCCGGACCGGTCACGGCGGAGAGTCCGGCATCCGACTCGAACCGTCGTTCGAACTCCTCGATCCAGTCGGGGGCGGGAACGGAGTCCGCGTCGAGCCTGCCGATGATCGCACCGCGAGCGGCATCGAAACCTGCCGCCGTCGCGGCGGGAATTCCGCGCTGGGGTTCGACCACCACCCGAGCTCCCGCTCGCCGAGCGACCTCGGCGGTGTCGTCCGTGCTGCCGTTGTCGACAACCACCACTTCGTCGGCGGGACGGCTCTGTACGGCAAGTGCGGCTAGACAACGCTCGAGCATGACCGAATCGTTGAGCGCCGGGATGACCACCGAAATGACCGCCATGCAAGCGATTCTAGTGACCGGCAGGACTGCTCAGCCGGGGCGAGAAGAGAGGCGGTCTTAGCCGATGGCCCGAATCGCGGCGTCCAGTACGGACGGCAGCAGGTAGTAGACGCCCGCCGCGGCTCCCGCCTGCAGGATGATCCAGGCGACCAGCGGAAGCACGGAACTCCGCCCGGTCGTGAAGCAGCGCACGAGCAGGTACAGGGGCGGGATGAAAGCGAAGACAATGCTCGGGGCAGGGAAGCCCAGGTCCGTGAGTTTCTTCCTGTCCGCGTTTGCGAACAGGAGGGAGAGGGCGGCCGGGGCAGCGAGGATTCCCCACTGCATGCCGGGCGCCAGGGTGACGGCCAACGTTCCGAAGACGACGTAGACGACGGCGAACTGCACAAGCGGCAGCACCCCGATCAGCCACGACGAGACGGTCGCGCTGCCAACCGCCGATTCGAACGATCGATCCGGAGCCGTCCGCGGCAGCGATCCGAAGTCCGCCGATGCTGCGGGGGCCATCGGGACGGAACCCACCGGTGGCAGTGTCGGCCAGGCGGCCGCAGGCATCTGCGGGGCGACGAATGCCGACGGGGGCAACACGGGACCGGCGGTCGGAACGTGTGCCATTCCTGGCGGCGGCGGTACGTCGTATTGTGCCCCCGAGGGCGGGGGCGCGTACGGGGCAGCGGGCGGCGGGGCATCCGGTCGCTGCTTGCTGGGAGCGTTCGTCGCTCGGCCCACGTCCTGCACATCCGGTCGCTGCGGGATGAACGGCGGCTCGAAGACGGGGAGGGTCGGCAGCCCGAGTTGCGGCTCCGGCTCGGCGAAGGTCGGCGTACTCAGGATCGAGTTGGACTCCATGCCGGGCAATGAGCTGAGGTCGGGTGGCAGGGTCAGGCCGGGCAGGTTCGCCCATTCCGGAAGCGACACCGGACCGGACGACGGGTTGGGGTGCTGGTTGACCGGGGGAGAGGACCGCGGAATCGTCGGTGGCATGGGCGGCTGTGCCCCGGGCGGCTGTGTCCCGAGTGGCGGCGACGGCTGCGCGGTTGGCGTACCGAGCGGCGCGCTCGACGGTGCTGGCGATGGGGGAACCGGCCGTCCCGCCGGTGGTTGGCTGGCGGCGGAAGATGAGGGAGGGGGTGCGGACTGGACTGTGGGCGGCGTCGCGGGCGGCGCGGCGGCTTGCGGCGCGGGTTCGACGGGCGGCGGCGAGTACGGCTGCGGGGCGGCGGGTGGGGCTGTTGGGATCGACGCTTCGGCCGGAGCCTGTTCGGGCGCGAGCAGAACCTCCTGCGTCCACTGCTGGCCATCCCAGCGGCGCAGGCGGGCGTCATCCGCCGGGTCCGGGTACCAGCCGGGCGGGATTACCGACGTGCCGTCAGCAACGCTCACTCGGATACTCCCGTCTCTTACCTGCCGCAGACCCCTGCTGGGCCTTCCCCATGGCTATTCGAGTGTATGTCAGAGCCCGAATGGTCTGTAGTGGATTCGAGCGGGTCGAGTGAGGCGGCCGGAAGTGCGACGCGCTGCACCTATGCTCGTTGCACAACAGTAAAGTGAACAAGCGGAGCCCATCCCAGTGATACGTGTCATCAGTTATAACCTCCGCGAGAATCATGCGGTCGGCGAGATCGTTGATCTTGTTGAACACAACTCTCTCGATGTTCTCTGCCTGCAGGAGTGCGACAGCGCGGACCTTCCGGATGAGGTGGGGGAACTGTCTCTCGCCGACTCCACCAAGGACAACCGCCTCGGCCTCGCGCTGTACTACCGTAAGGGCCGGTTTACCGCGGTCAAGTCGGCGACGTTTGCGCTCAAGAAGTCGCTGCACGACCGACTCCTGGCGCCAGCGCACGAGCGACTGCTCGGTACGCGACTGATCGACAACGAGGAGAAGCGCGAACTCGTCGTCGCCTCATTCCATGCGGCGCCGCTGACCGCGCTCAATTCGCTCCGACGCAACCAGATTCGCGCCGCGCACGCCGAGCTGCGGGTTCTGGGCGACGGACTTCCCGCGCTCATGGTGGGGGACTACAACTACCCGTGGTTCAAGAAGGGCCTCAGCGAACACGTCGCCGAGAATGGGTATGACCTGACCCTCAGCGAGACCCGCACGTACACCCGATACAAGTTCTTCCGTGGCCACTTCGACTTCGCGACCTCGATGGGGCTGCGCATCGATCGGGTAGAAACGCTCAAGCAGGGCATGAGCGACCACATGCCGATCCTGGTGACGGCGGACTACGCCGAGGTCTCCCGGTAGGTCGACTCGACTACTGCGGATTACGGGTGTCGTAGCCGCTGCAATACGGACGCGGACCCGCGCCGTCGCGCCGGATCAGCAACCCGGTAGAGATTCCGATGGCGATTGCGACAATGCCAAGGATGACGAAGATAGCGATCATTGTGGTGCCACACTTTCCCACGCGAATAGCTCGATAACTAGAGTTTCCTCGCCACCACCGACATGCGCGATGGCAGAGATGCCATGGTTCGGGTCATTGCTGCCAACCCTTGGTTTTGGGATAAAAGGGCTGCCGGACCTTCGGCGTGGGTGCGAGGCCGGGCCTGCGTCCCGGCCTCGCGAACGGCGGACTTGACTCCCCACAGCACGGACGCCACGTTGCTTCGCAACGCGTCGTAACCGGCGCGTGTGGGCCCACGAGTGCTTCGCGCGGCACCTTCGCGCGGGAATCAAAAAAAGACGCCCCCACGGGGACGTCTTTTTTTGATTCGTGCGCGAAGGGGGACTTGAACCCCCACGCCCTATACGGGCACTAGCACCTCAAGCTAGCGCGTCTGCCATTTCCGCCATCCGCGCGCAGGCGACCGGATCTTACGAACCAGCCGACGTACGACAATAGCATTCACATGATCGGCAGTCGAACCACAAGATAGCGTTGGAACATGACCGAGGACACCGCGCGAATCGCCCAGGACCTGATCCGGATCGACACCACCAACTACGGCGAAGGTCGATCGAACGGAGAAAGGGAGGCGGCCGAATATCTCGGCGCACTCCTCGAAAAGCTTGGACTCGCGACAACGTACGTCGATGCCGCCGAACGGCGAACCTCGGTTGTCGCGCGCGTCGCCGGGAGCGACCCCAGCCTGCCTGCCCTTGTCGTGCACGGACACACGGATGTCGTTCCGGCAGACCCCGCGAACTGGAGTGTCGACCCGTTCGGCGGCGAGATTCGCGACGGCATGCTGTGGGGGCGAGGCGCCGTCGACATGAAGAACATGGACGCGATGATGATCGGCGCGCTGACCGACATCCTCGCGAACGGCGGCCAGCCGAGGCGCGACCTGATCGTCGCGTTCTTCTCCGACGAGGAAAACGGCGGCGTCTACGGCTCGCACTACCTCGTCGACAACAACCCGGAACTGTTCGCCGGCGCGACGGAGGCGATAAGCGAGGTCGGCGGATACTCGGTCATGCTGAACGGGACGCGCGCCTACCTGCTGCAGACCGGCGAGAAGGCGCTCATCTGGATCAAGCTCACCGCGCGCGGCACGGCGGCACACGGCAGCAGGGTCATTCACGCGAACGCGATCACCCGTCTCGCGGAAGCCGTCGTCATGCTGGGTCGACGCGACTGGCCCGTGCACCTCACCGCGACCACGGAGCAACTCGTGACCGAACTCGCGCGAATCATGGAAGTGGATGCGACCCAGATCGGCCCCGAGGAGCTCGTGCTCAGCACCGGTACCGCGGCCGGCTTCATCCAGGCCTCGCTGCGCACGACGACGAACCCGACGCTTCTGAAGGCCGGCTACAAGCACAACGTCATTCCTGACGTGGCGGAAGCCCTTGTCGACATCCGCTGCCTCGCCGGCGAGGAAGAATCCGTTCTCGCGGAGGTGCGCGAGCTGATCGGACCGCACGTCGAGCTCGAGGTGCTCCACGAGGACATCGGACTCGAGAACCGCTTCGAGGGCCCGCTCGTGGATGCCATGGTTGGCGCTCTTCAGGCGGCCGACCCTGGGGCACCGGTGCTTCCCTACCTGCTGTCTGGCGGCACCGACAACAAGGCGCTGTCCAAGCTGGGCATTACGGGATACGGTTTTGCGCCGCTCCAACTCCCGCCAGAACTCGACTTTCCCGCCCTGTTCCACGGGGTGGATGAACGCGTGCCGCTCGACGCGCTCGTCTTCGGCCGTCGGGTGCTCGGCGACCTGCTCACGAACTACTGAGCGCGGCGGGATACGCTTCAGGGGTGAAGTCCTGGAGCCGACCCGAGGTTCCGCGACTCACCGGCAGCGCTCCCGTCCCGCGGATCTGGGACACCGCATCCGCGCGCCTTCTGGATGCCAAACCGAACGCCGTGGCCAGCATCTACGTCTGCGGCATCACGCCCTACGACGCCACACACATCGGCCACGCGGCCACCTACGTCGCCTACGACACGCTTATTCGCCTCTGGCTCGATGCCGACTTCGACGTCAGCTACGTCCAGAATTCGACGGACGTGGATGACCCGCTGCTGGAGCGCGCGCTCGCCCGAGGGATGGACTGGCGCGAGCTTGGGGCGGCGCAGACCGACCGCTTTCGCGTCGACATGGAGGCACTGCGGGTCATTCCGCCCGATCACTACATCGCCGTCACGGAGCGCATCCACGAGATCGCGGCCGCGGTCAAGTCACTCGCCGACCGCGGTCTCGCGTACGTGCTCGAGGGCGACTACTACTTCGACACGGCCGCCGTGGAGGCGAACGAGCCGTGGATGCTGGGGGATGAGAGCTCATACGATCGCGCCCGCATGCTCGCGCTGAGCGCGGTGCGGGGCGGTGATCCTGAACGCCCGGGTAAACGCGACCCGCTCGACGCCCTGCTCTGGAAGGCCGAGCGCGACGACGAGCCCAGCTGGACCAGCGTTGTGGGCCCGGGCCGCCCCGGCTGGCACATCGAGTGTTCGGTCATTTCCGCCGAGTTCCTCGACCTGCCAATCACCGTGCAGGGCGGAGGCGCCGACCTGATCTTTCCGCACCACGAGTTCACCGCCGGTCACACGATCGCGCTCACCGGAACCCCGCTGGCCTCCATCTATTCGCACACCGGTCTCGTCGCATTCCGGGGCGAGAAGATGAGCAAGTCTGTTGGCAACATCGTCCTCGTCGACGAGCTGCTCGACTCCGGCATCGATCCTCGAGCCCTGCGCCTGGCCATCCTTGCGCAGCGCTATCGCGACAACTGGGAGTGGTCGGATGCCGTCCTCGCGACCGCGACGGCGCGCCTCGGACGGTGGAGCGGCTGGGCCGCAAACCCGGTCGAGGGTGGGACGCTCGAGCTGACGACCGTGCTCCGCGAGGCCATCGCCGACGATCTGAATACCGCGCGGGCAATCGACGCCGTTGACCACGCGATCGAAAGCGGGACGCCCGCGAGCGACGGAGACATTCTGGCCATCGACGCCCTACTGGGGATCCAGCTCTAAATCTGACGCACTACGGCGCGGGTGGCCGCCACGGGTCGTCGCCGGCCGAACCTCGGCCATCACGACCGTCCCGCCGCTGCAGGTAGCGTTCGAACTCCTCGGCAATCGCGTCGCCGCTCGCCTCGGGGGAGTCGACGGTGTCCCGCGCCTGCTCGAGCTGCTCGATGTACGCCGCCATCTCCTCGTCATCGCCGGCGAGAGCGTCGATGCCGTTCTCCCAGGCCTCGGACTCAGCGACAAGGTCGCCGCGCGGAATAACGACGTCGATGAGCTCCTCGAGCTTCTCGATCATCGCGAGGGTCGCCTTCGGCGAGGGCGAGTTGTGAACATAGTGCGGAACGGATGCCCAGATCGAGACCGTCGCGATTCCCGCCTTGTCGGCCGCATCGGAGAGCACGGACAGAATGCCGACAGGCCCCTCGTAGCTACTTCGCTCGATGCCGAGCGCCTCCCGAACATCCGAATTCTCGCTGCTCGTGAAGACCGAGATCGGCCGGGTGTGGGGCACGTCGGCCAGCATGGCGCCCAGGAAAACGATGCCCGTGATCTCGGCGTCATCGAGGACCTCGAAGATCTCCTCCGTGAACGTCTTCCAGCCGCGGGACGGCTCGGTCCCCAGCATCAGGTAGATTGCGGCTCCGGGCGTCGAACTCGGCGTGGTGGGTCCGTAAATCGTCACGCCGGGCCAAATCAGCTGGCGAGCACCATCGTCGTCGGTCTCGACTGTTGGCCGGTTGAACTGGTAGTCGAAGTAGTCCTCGGGGTCGACCTCCGCGATGGGATACACATCGAGCTGTGCCCTGAGCGTCTCGACAACTCCGCTGGCCGCCTCACCCGCGTCGTTCCAGCCCTCGAAGGCCACGACGAGGATTCGACCTGTCGTGAATCCTGAGCTCTCTGCCACGTAAGAAATCCTTAGCCGTACGCATCACTTCGAGCGCACATTCTCTAACAAGGATAGGCCGAGTCATCCCACTTGGGCCCAACCGCGCTCGATCGGCACCGTAGAATCGGGCGTTGTGACCGCTCTCCCCGCCGCCGTTCTCTGGGACATGGACGGCACCATCATCGACACCGAGCCCTTCTGGGTAGACGCCGAAACCGACCTCATCACCTCGTTCGGCGGAACCTGGTCGTTTGACGAGGCGATTCAGCTCGCGGGCCAGGGGCTTTGGCATTCGGCGCGCGTGCTGCAATCACGCGGCGTCAAACTGACGGAGATGGAGATCATCGACTCCCTCACTGCAACCGTGGCGGAGCGCATCCGGTCCGGCGGGCTGCCGTGGCGCCCCGGGGCGCGGGAACTTCTGCTCGAACTGCGCGCCGCCGACGTCCGCACCGCACTCGTCACCATGTCGATCGGAACGCTCGCGCACCTGGTCGTCGATGCAATCGACTTCGACGCATTTGACTATGTCGTCGCCGGCGACGATGTCGAACACAGCAAGCCGCACCCGGCCGCCTACCTTCGAGCAGCCGAGTTGCTGGGCGTGGCCCCGTCCGACTGCGTTGCAATTGAGGATTCCCCTCCGGGAGTCGCGTCGGCATTGGCCGCAGGCGCCGCGGCGATCGGCGTACCTCTCAACCTTCCGTTGATCGATGACGGCACATTCGCCGTGTGGCCCACCCTCTCCGGTCGCGGTGTGGAGGACCTTGCCCAGGTTCTGGCTGCCTCACAGTCAGGAGCACGGCGATGACCCACGCCATGCGCCGGCAGAGCGGCCCGTTCCGGCCCGGCGACCGCGTTCAGTTGACCGGCCCGAAGGGCAGGCTGAATACCATCACCCTCGAAACCCACGGCGAATTTCACACGCACACGGGAATCCTCGATCACGACCTCGTGATCGGTCAGCCGGACGCCTCCGTTGTTACGAGCAGCACGGGAGTCGACTACCTCGCGCTCCGTCCGCTCCTCACCGACTTCGTGATGTCGATGCCGCGTGGGGCGGCGATCATCTACCCGAAGGATGCCGCCCAGATTCTCGGAATGGCCGACATCTTTCCCGGCGCGGTCGTCGTTGAGGCGGGCGTCGGCTCTGGCGCGCTCGCGCTCTGGTTGCTTCGGGCGATCGGACCGGATGGCACGCTGCACTCGTTCGAGCGCAGGCAGGAATTCGCGGACATCGCGCAGGCGAACGCCGAGGCCTTCCTGGGGGCCGTTCCCGCCAACTGGTCAATCACCGTCGGTGATTTCGTCGAGGCGGTACCGTCGGCAGTCGATGCCGGATCCGTCGATCGGGTGGTGCTCGACATGCTCGCCCCGTGGGAATGCATCGACGCGGCCGCCGACGTTCTCACCCCGGGCGGCGTGCTGCTCTGCTACGTCGCGACCGTCACCCAACTCTCGCGAACGGCCGAAGCGATCCGGGCCACGGGCCAGTTCACGGCGCCGGACTCCGCGGAAACCATGGTGCGCACGTGGCACGTCGAGGGACTCGCGGTGCGGCCAGACCACCGGATGATCGGACACACCGGATTCCTGATCGCGACGAGGCGCCTGGCTCCCGGAGCCCGGCTGCCGGAGGTCGCGCGCCGTGCATCCAAATCCGACTACTCCGACGACGACGTGGAGGTGTGGACGCCGGGCGCTCTCGGCGATCGCACGGCGAGCGACAAGAGCCTCCGCAAGTCCATCCGTGAGGCTCGCGCGGCGGCCTCCGCTGCGGCGGGGGACAGCATTTCGCCAGACACAGAACCGTTAGAGTAATTCACGTGATTCAGGACCGATCGAAAACTGGTGTCGTGCGCAAGTTGGCCGCGATTCTGCTCGCCTCAGCCTTCGTTGCCAGCGTTGCCGCATGCAGCGACCTGCCGGCGCAGGTGCAGGGATGCGTGCCCGCCTTCGGCGGTGGCGCAGCCTCTGAGTCGATCTCGGCCAGCGGGGCGATCGGCACCAAGCCGAAGGTTCACGTCCCGACTCCGACCAAGGCGTCAAAGGTCGAGAATTCTGTGCTCCACCAGGGCACCGGGCTGATACTTGGGAAGGGCGACATCGCCGAAATCTCGTCGGTCCTGTATGTCGGCGAAACTGGCAAGCTGGTCGGGGCAACGGCTCAGACGGCGGCCTACTCGAAGGCGACCGCCGTGCAGGTGCCCGTTGGCGACAAGTCGACCGTCCTGCCGCTGACCGTCACTAAGGCGTTGCAGTGTGCCCGGGTTGGCTCGCGAATTGTCACCGTGCTCACGGCCGCACAGGTCTACGGCAGCGCCTCGGCAGCCAGTGCTCAGAGTCTGGCTGGCACGGACACCATGGTTCTCGTCACCGACATCGGCGACGGTTTCCGCGGGCGTGCGACCGGCATCCTGCAGCCGCTTCAGTCCGGCTTTCCCTCGGTCGTCACTTCTGGCGACGGGACTCCGGGCCTCACGCTCGACCTGCAGGAGCCGCCCAAGACACTCCAGACGGAGCTCGTCCGTGGCGGAAGCGGGGAGAAGGTCAAGGCCGGCCAGAAGGTCCTGCTCCAGGTCCAGGGTGTCTCGTGGACGGATCCCGCTCCGACGACGACATTCGACTCGACCTGGACCGACCACACACCGCGGTTCTATTCCCTGAAGGCGCTGGCCGCCAACGCCGGCGGACAGTTCCTCGACAAGGGATCGGTCAAGGCGCTCGTCGGCCAGCGGGTCGGCAGCCAGGTCCTCGTGGTGGTGCCGCCTAAGGCGGGGTATCCCTCCGGCAAGGCGCCGAGCGGATACCCCTCGGGAACGTTGATCTTCGTCTACGACATTCTCGGCACATACTAGGCAGTAGCCCACAACCACACTCACGACACTGGCCGGGTGTCCTTACCTCACAAGGAATAACTTTCGTGTCAGCAGCCGCCCCAGCGCGAATCCCGGTTGAAGAGCGACTCTTCAGCCTGGTCCTCGCGCTGCTCGCGACCGAGGCCGGGCTGACCAAGAACGAGATCCTATCGACGGTGCAGGGCTACCGCCAGCGCTACTCGACCTCGGGTGACAACGCGAATCTCGAGCGCCAGTTCGAACGTGACAAGGACGACATCCGGGATCTCGGCGTCCCGCTCGAGACCTTGGACTCTCCAGGCCAGGCCGGCAACAACCAGAACCTCCGTTACCGCATCCCGCGCGGCGACTACGAGCTGCCCGCCGACATCTCCTTCTCGCCGGAGGAGACGACGCTGCTCAATCTGGCCGCGATGGTCTGGCGTGAGGGGTCTATCTCGGGGGAATCGCGCCGCGCCATCCTGAAGCTGCGTTCGCTCGGCGTCGTCACCGACGAACCGATGATCGGGTACGCGCCCCGGCTGCGCGTCCGCGACGTGGCGTTCGAACCGCTCTCGGCCGCCCTCGACAAACACGTCATCATCCGGTTCGGCTATCTGAAGCCAGGGGAGCAGGAGGCACGTGTTCGAACGGTGGCACCGATCGCGCTCATCCAGCGCGAAGGTCGCTGGATGCTGCACGGCGAAGACCAGGACGCCGGCGGCACCCGCAACTTCCTGCTCCGTCGAATCGTCACGCCGATCACGACGACCAACACCAAATACCCGCCGTTTCCGGCATCCGCCACCGAGGCCGCGAAGGCCGAGCTCGACGAAATCTGGGAGAGCCGCTATGCCATCGTCGAGGTCGAGCCGGGCTCGGATGCGGCGACGCGACTGAGCAAACGCCCGAGCACGACGGCGTCGGGTGACGCACTGACGTTGCACTACTCCGACATCGACCTGTTCGCCGACGAGCTTGCCGGGTATGGGCCCGAGGTGCTCGTTCGCTCGCCCGACGAGCTCCGGGACGCCGTGCGAGACCGACTGCTGCTTACCGCGGCGGATCATGGTGCGGTGACCAATGGCTAAGCAGAAACCACAACCGCTGCAGGCGCAGGACAAGCTCACCTTCCTGCTTTCACTCGTGCCGTACCTGATGGATCACGATCGAGTGAGCGTCGAGGAGACCGCAGCGCACTTCGGGATGACCAAGGAACAGATTCGCGAGGCAGTGCGGCTTATCGGTGTCTCCGGCATCCCGGGCGAGACGGCCCAGTACCAGCACGAGGACCTGTTCGACATCTCGTGGGACGACCTGGAAGAAAACGACCAGATCGTGCTGACGCACCGGGTCGCGATCGACGACTCCCCGCGATTCTCGGCGCGCGAGGCCGCCGCGCTCATCGCCGGGCTTCAGTACCTGTCATCGCTGCCGGAACACGCGGACCGCACAGCCATCGCCACGCTGAGCGCAAAGCTGTCGCGAGGCGCATCCGCAACCCCGAGCCAACTCACCGTGCAGTCGAGCGGAACAGACGAGACGCTGGCCCTGGTCCGCGATTCGGTGGATGCCGGCGTCCAGATGGAATTCGATTACCTGAACTCGCGTGGCGAACGCGAGCGTCGTCGCGTCGATCCACTGCGCATCGAGTCGCTCGACGCGGACTGGTACCTCCGCGCCTGGTGCCACCTCCGCGAGGCCGTTCGCACGTTTCGACTCGACCGCATCTCCGACCCGCGTGTCACAACCGAGCCGATCACCCACGGTGCGGCCGACGTGAAGCTTCCGGACACCCTGTTCGAAGGCTCCGCGGACGACCTGATCGTCACCATCGACATTGCGACGAGCGCGGCGCCCCTCCTCGCCGACTACATCCCCGACGGCGCGGTCACGGTCGAGAAGGACGGTCGGCTGCGGACATCCGTTCGCGTTTCGCACTATCACGGTCTCAAGCGGTTGATCTCGAGCATGCCCGGTGTCGCCATTGTGATCGGCCCACCGGATGCCCGTGCCGCCGTTCGCGAGTGGGCGGCGGCGGGCGCGAGCCGGTACCAGTGAACGCTCGATGACAGATCTCTCCCCGGCCGAGCGGTTCGCGGCCTCCCGTTCGCGCAACGAACTTCCCATGCTCGAGGCATTTCGCGCTCACCAGCGCTTCGATCTCGACGACTTCCAGATCGCCGCGTGCTCCTCGATCGAGCGCGGAAATAGCGTCCTGGTCGCCGCCCCGACCGGAGCGGGGAAAACGATCGTCGCCGAGTTTGCGATCTACCTCGCGATGCAGGACTCCCGCGACAAGGTCTTCTACACCGCGCCCATGAAGGCGCTCAGCAACCAGAAGTTCCAGGAGCTGGTGAACGAGTACGGCCCCGACGAGGTCGGACTCCTGACCGGCGACACCAATATCAACTCGGGCGCGCGCATCGTGGTCATGACCACGGAGGTACTCCGCAACATGCTCTACGCGGATTCCGGCCTGCTGAAGAACCTCTCGCACGTGATCATGGACGAGGTGCACTACCTCGCCGACCGCTTCCGTGGCGCCGTGTGGGAGGAGGTCATCATCCACCTTCCGCAGTCCGTGCGACTGGTTTCCCTGAGCGCGACGGTCTCCAACGCCGAGGAGTTTGGCGACTGGCTGCAGGCGGTTCGCGGCGACACCGACGTGATCGTCTCCGAGGAGCGGCCGGTACCGCTCGAACAGCACGTCCTCGTGCGCACCCGACTTCTCGACCTATTCGACTCCTCGGGACTCGCGGCGACAAACCGCGTTAATCCCGAGCTCGCGCAGATGGCCAACTATGGCGGTCGCAACCTGAATGCGAAGCAGACCCGGGACGTCGGTCGCTACCACTCGCGCGGCGGACGGCAGGACAACGTCCGCATGGACCGCTCCGACCTGGTGGCGCTCCTCGAGTCGCGCAATCTCCTGCCGGCGATCTTCTTTATCTTCTCCCGGGTGGGATGCGATGCGGCGGTCCGGCAGGTGCTGCGAGCCGGCGTGCGGCTGACCCAGGCGAGCGAACGGGATGAGATCCGCGCCATCGTCGAGGAGCGTTGCCGCACGCTGCGTGATGAGGATCTCGCGGTGCTCGGCTACTGGGAGTGGCTCGAGGGGTTGGAGCGAGGCGTCGCTGCACATCACGCCGGCATGCTGCCCGCCTTCAAGGAGGTCGTCGAAGAACTCTTCCGACTGAAGCTCGTCAAGCTGGTATTCGCGACGGAGACGCTTGCGCTCGGTATCAACATGCCTGCCCGGACCGTCATCCTCGAGAAGCTCGAGAAGTTCAATGGCGAGGCGCGCGTGCCGATCACGCCGGGGGAGTACACCCAGCTGACCGGGCGTGCTGGCCGACGAGGCATCGACGTCGAAGGCCACGCGGTCATCCAGTGGGTCGACGGGCTGAACCCGCAGGCGGTGGCATCCCTCGCCAGTCGCCGAACCTACCCGCTGAACTCGTCGTTCACGCCGACCTACAACATGGCCGTGAACCTCATCGAGCAGTTCGGGCGCGATCGCACGCGCGAGATCCTCGAGTCATCCTTTGCCCAGTTCCAGGCCGATCGCGCCGTCGTCGACCTGGCGCGGAAGGTGCGCACCCAGCAGGAGTCGCTCGCGGGCTACGCGAAGGCAATGACCTGCCACCTCGGTAACTTCGTCGAGTATTCGACGATCCGGCGCGAACTGACCGACCTCGAACGCAAGACCAATACGCGAGACGACCAGAAGGGCAGGGGCGAGCGCGAGAAGCGCCAGCGCCAGCTCACGGCACTGCGGACGCGTCTCAAGCAGCACCCCTGCCACAGCTGTCCGGAGCGTGAGGCGCACGCACGGTGGGCCGAGCGCTGGTGGAAGCTGAAGCGCGAGACCGATCAGCTCACGGCCCAGATACGCACGCGCACGGGAGCCGTGGCCAAGGTCTTCGATCGAGTGACGGACGTTCTCGTCGAGCTCGATTACCTCGTCGTCGGGAAAGACGGCAGCCTGAGCGTTGCGGCCCCGGGAAGAACCCTCCGACGCATCTACGGCGAGCGAGATTTGCTCGTCGCCGAGTCGCTGCGGCAGGGCCTGTGGGACCACCTCGACGCCCCATCGCTGGCCGCCATGGCCGCATCGCTCATCTTCGAGCCGCGTCGGGACGAGGGCGCACCGAACGATCGAAATCTTCCCGGTGGCCCGTTCCGCGAGGCCTTCGACCGAACGACGGACCTGTGGGCGCGACTGGATGACCTCGAGCGCGACCACCGGCTGCCCGGCACGAACCCGCTCTCGACCGGCCTCACCCTGGCCATGCACAAGTGGGCTCAGGGCGGTTCCCTTGACTCGGCCCTGACCATCGCCGATCTCGCCGCGGGCGACTTCGTACGGTGGAGCAAGCAGACCATCGACCTGCTCGACCAACTCTCCGTGGTCGCGGATTCGCCCGTCGGCGCCACCGCGCGGAAGGCGCTGGATTCGATCTTCCGCGGCATCGTTGCGTACAGCAGCGTTGCGTAGGATGCGAGCTCTATGAACCGTGAATTTCGCCCGACCGCGGTGATGGCGGACGTGCGGGTGCGTCCGCTCTGGGCCGCCGTTCTGCTGGCGGCAACATCCGGTCCCATCATGGACGCGGGATTCCCGGATGTCTCCTGGTGGCCGCTCACCTTCGTCGGAATTGGGATCTTCCTCGTCAGCCTTCGCGGGAGGCGTCCCGGCGGGGCGTTTCTGGTCGGATTCGTCGGCGGACTCACCTTCTACCTCGTACAGATCGGGTGGGCGGCCCTGTTCCTCGGGCCCGTCCCGCTCGCGGCCCTGTCCACTCTCGAGTCGATCTTCGTCGGGGGCGGAGCGGTCCTGATCTCGATCGCGTATCGGGTGGTCCCGCTGGTCTGGATCTCGCCGCTCGGGCGTCTCGGCTGGCGTCCCGCGGTAGTCGCCGGCCTGTGGACCCTGCGCGAGGGAATCGCGAGTGTGTGGCCGTATGGCGGCTTCTCCTGGGCCCGCGTCGCCGAGTCGCAGTCGCAGAGCCCCTTCTCGAGCCTGTTCTCGTGGATCGGCATCTCCGGCGTGAGTTTCGTCATGGTGTTCCTGGTGGCGCTGGCCCTCGAAGCAGTGCTCGTCATAGCCGTACCCGAACTCGTTCGCGGGATTCTCGTGGTCGGTGCCATCGCCCTCATCGTCCTGGTTCCCGCGTATCCGATCGCCCTGAAGGGCACGACCACCGTCGCGGCCGTGCAGGGCGCCGGTCCTGCCGGGTATTTCGACCCGCACGACTACGGAGATCTGCTCGCCGCACAGTACAAGGCGACGGTCCCGCTGTTCGGCCGCAAGGGCGTCGACATGGTCATCTGGCCCGAGGGCGCGAGCGACATCGATCCCGTCGCCGCCGACCACGCGCCCGACGAGGATATCGCCGCGACCGAATTCGACGACATCAGCACCCGGATGCACGCTCCGCTGCTGGCCGGAACCATCCAGCACCGCGGCTCCAAATATTTCAACACCTCCTTGCTGTGGGAGGCGGGCAAGGGCGCCGTCGACCACTACGACAAGAAGCACCCCGTCCCGTTCGGCGAGTACGTGCCCGACCGCGCCGTCTGGCGCGCGTTCGCGCCCGGCCTGATCGACCTCGTCGGCCGGGACTACACGCCCGGAACGACCGATACGGTCTTCAACGTGAATGGGGTCATCGCCGGGATCGACATCTGCTTCGACATCACGGATGACACGGTGATGCGGGACTCGATCAAATCCGGCGCCCAGATCCTCATCGCCCAAACCAACAACGGGGATTTCGGCCACACCGACGAGAGCATCCAACAACTGGAGATTGCGCGCATCCGAGCCATGGAGCTCGGCCGTTCGCTCGTGAACGACTCGACCGTTGGAACAACTGCGATCGTCCTGCCGAACGGCAAGACCGTGTCACAACTCCCGACCTACAAGGCCGGCGCCCTGGTCGCTACCGTGCCGCTCAGCACCACCATCACGCCGGCGACGTGGCTGGGGGAGCCCATCGAGCAGCTTGTCTCCGTGCTCGGACTCGGTGGGCTCATCGTTGCGTCGATCTCAACGCGCAAAAGAAAAGAGCGCCAGCGCTAGGCGCCGACGCTCTCATACCACCCGACGAGGTACGTCAGGCTCCTATCTTGTGCTCACCCTTACGGGCACGCAGGAAGTCCAGTCGCTCCTGAAGCAGTTCCTCGAGCTCCGCACGCGTGCGGCGCTCCAGCAACATATCCCAGTGACTACGGGGCGCCTTGACGTCGACCTGCTCGGTCTTGATCGTCTCGCCGGCGCTGTCAAGGAGGACACCCTCCTGGCCGCTCTTCGGCGATTCCCAGACCTCGGGAACCTCGGCCTCGGCCGAGAAAACTACCTCAAACGTTGTTCCATCTGGCGTGCGGTACACGCTCTTCTTTCGCGGCGAAAATTCGACGCCCTCTTCACTCTGAAGGCTCTGTGTTCCAAGTCGCATGCCGCGCAAACTACGGTCTGCCATTGTGTGGCCTCCTTACTCCGCTTTCGCACTCCAAGTTATAAACCCCTTGGCTGGGCGAATCCTTTCAACCGCCTGCGGTTTGCAGGAAGTTCCCAGCTAATTGGCAGGGAAGGATTCGCCGGATTGCCCAGTTATCAGGTGCCCTTGACCAAACCGAGAGCGAGATCGATGCGATCGGTGAACAGGCCGTCGACGCCGAGATCGAGAAGGCGCTTCATCTGAGCAACGTCGTTGATCGTCCAGATGTGAACTTCGAGTCCGGCAGCGTGAAAACGGGAGATGACGCCCCTGGTCGCAATCCGCACCCCGGCACTGCGCACGGGCACCTGCACGGCAGTCACATGACGCAGGGCCCACCGTACGACCGCGGACAGTCGCAGCTTTGCCGCAATCACCGCAACAACAATCTCCCCGGGGGAGCACGAGCTCGCGACTCCCGGAAGAAGCTTCACCGCGGAGTGCCGGCGCTTGGCGTTGAACGAGGTGATCAGCACGCGATTTGTGGCGCCTGCCTTCAGGATCGCCTCGGCGGCCGGTCGCCCGGCATCCAGCGACTTGATATCGATGTTGAAGCGCGCTTCGGGAAACGCGTCCAGCAACTCGGCGAGTGTCGAGAACGTCTGGCCCTCGCCGAGATCGATCTTGCGAAGCTCGGCCAGCGTGAGTTGGTTCACGCGCACCTTGTGTCCCGCCGTGCGAACCAGGTTCGGGTCGTGCGAGAGCACCGCGACACCGTCCTTGCTCGCGTGCACGTCGGTCTCGAGATAGGTCGCCCCAGCGGCCAGCGCCTTCACAAACGCGAGCAGGGTATTTTCCGGGGCGTCAACGGCCAGGCCGCGGTGGGCGAGCAGACGCGGCAGTGCCGGCTCGAACCACGCGGAGCGGGTCGAACTCTTTTCGGGTTTCGCCACGCTATTTCTTCGGAACCGCGGTCGCGCGCGATCGGTTCGCCGGGGTGCTGTCTGACGCCGTACCCGGGTTCATCGAACCAGAGAACCCACCCGCGATGCCCTTGAGGGCCTCGCTCAGCTCGCTCGGGATGATCCAGAGCTTGCTGGCTTCCCCCTCTGCGATCTTTGGGAGGGTCTGCAGGTACTGGTACGCCAACAGGGGAGCGTCGGGGTTTCCGGCGTGGATCGCACCGAAGACGGTCTCGATGGCCTTCGCCTCGCCCTCTGCGCGAAGAACCTGCGAGCGGGCGTCGCCTTCGGCGTTCAGGATGGCCGCCTGCCGTGCACCCTCGGCCTGGAGGATCGCGGCCTGCTTGGTGCCCTCGGCAGTAAGGATGGCGGCGCGCTTGTCACGCTCTGCGCGCATCTGCTTCTCCATCGAGTCCTGGATGGAGAGGGGCGGGTCGATCGCCTTGAGCTCGACACGTCCAACGCGGATACCCCACTTGCCCGTGGCCTCGTCGAGGACGATGCGGAGCTGGCCGTTGATGTTGTCGCGGCTGGTCAGTGCCTGCTCGAGGTTCAGGCCACCGACCACGTTACGAAGCGTGGTGGTGGTGAGCTGCTCGACGGCCCCCAGGTAGTTGCGGATCTCGTACGTCGCGGCACGAGCATCCGTCACCTGGAAGTAGACGACGGTGTCGATCGAGACCACCAGGTTGTCCTCGGTGATGACGGGCTGGGGCGGGAACGACACGACCTGCTCGCGCATGTCGATAAGCGGCCGCATCCGGTCGATGAACGGCACGAGGAGGTTCAGGCCGGGCGTCAGCGTCTTGTGGTACTTGCCGAGGCGCTCGACGATGCCGGCCGTCGCCTGCGGCACGATCTTGATGGCGCGGAAGATCGTGACGATCACGAAGATGATCACGAAGAGGATGACGATCCCCAGGATTACCTGGAGCACGATGTTGTTGCCATTCATTTCTTGGCGGTCCTTGTCTCGGGTTCGACGATTGCCGTCGACCCATCGATGGCTGTGACGACCACGCGGTCGCCCTCCTTGAGTTCGGGTTCTGAGGTCTGTGCGCGCTGGGCGGTCCAGGTCTCGCCGTTGGCGAGCTTGACGATATTCGGCTTGCCGTTGAAGTCGAGCGTCACAACGCCTTTCATGCCCATCAACGCGTCGACAAGCGTCTTCGCATGATCCGAGCCACGACCGAGAGCGCGTTTGAGCGGCGGTCTGACCGTGAACAACAGCAGGAGCGAGATCACCGCCGCGATCACGATCTGAAGCCAGAAGGGCGAGTGGAAGAGGCTCGCGAGCAGTCCGCCGATGCTGCCAACGGCCAGCATGAGTGAGGTGAAATCGATCGTGATCACTTCGAGGATCACGAACACGAGGATCACCACTAGCCAAATAATCCATGCGTATGTAGTTAGGAAATCCATGGGACGCGTAAGCCCTCCTGTGTGTCGCTCGATTGACGGTATCACTCGCACTACTCAGAATGTGTTACTCAGAAAACTGGCTCTCGCAGGGTGGCTGTAATGTCGTCTTTCGTGACTGACTCTCCAATTGCGGGCCCGCTGGCCGCAGGCTCCCTCGCAGGCAAGCGCGCACTCGTGACCGGCTCGTCCCGGGGCATCGGCGCCGACACCGCGCAGTACTTCGCCGCGGCGGGGGCAACGGTCGTCATCAACTATCGCAACAAGGAGGCGCGCGCCCTCAAGCTCGTCGCGGCGATCGAGGCCGCGGGCGGCACGGCGATCGCGATCGGTGCCGATCTGACTGATCCCGAGTCTCTCGCGGGGATGTTCGCGGCGATCCAGGCGCAGCTCGGGGGCCTCGACATCCTGGTCATGAATGCGTCCGGCGGTATGGAGTCCGGCATGGGCGAGGACTACGCGATGCGGCTCAACCGCGACGCCCAGGTCGAGCTGCTAAACGCTGCGCGGCCGTTGCTGCACGACGGCTCACGAATCGTGTTCGTTACCAGTCATCAGGCCCACTTCATCAAGACCACGGAAACGATGCCCGAGTACCTGCCGGTGGCGTTGAGCAAGCGAGCGGGCGAGGATGCGCTGCGGGACCAGATCCCGGCGCTGGCCCACGCCGGCATCGGGTTCGTCGTCGTCTCGGGCGACATGATCGAGGGCACGATCACCGCAACCCTCCTTGAGCGCGCAAACCCGGGAGCGATCGGGCAGCGACGTGAGGCAGCGGGACGCCTGTACGACGTGAGCGAATTCGCCGCGGAGGTTGCGCTCGCGGCGGTCGATCCCGTGCCGGAAAACAACACTCGCTACGTTGGCGACGTCAGCGATTTCGGCGCCTGAGTCCCGCCCAATGACGATCGGGCACCGTCTCACGTCGCGCATCCTGCTCTTCGACGAGAGCGGAAGCATCCTGCTGTTTCTGACCACCGCGCCGGACACGAGTGGCTTGGCGCGGTGGGTAACGCCAGGCGGGGGAGTCGATCCGGGGGAGACCCACGCCGACGCCGCAATCCGTGAGCTGTTTGAGGAGACCGGACTCGCGATCACCGATCCGGGCGAACCGGTCTGGCAGTACGACTTCGTCGTCGAATGGGACGACGCAGATCACGACACCGGGCACGCCGAGTACTACGTCGTGCACACTACCCGTTTTGACCCATCGGACGAGGGCTGGACGGATAGCGAACGCGTGGACACGCTCGACGCCCGCTGGTGGACGCTCGGGGACCTGACAACCACCCACGAACCCTATGAGCCGGCACACCTGCTGGAGCTCGTGTCCCATCACCGATTCGAACGAGAGACGTAACAATGACCCACGCCATCCCCGAATACACGCTCGAGCAGCTCGAGGCCGCCGGGCGAATCGAGCTCGACCACTTTACGAGCGAGGACGCCTTCGAGCTCGGCACCCTCGCCGCCGCCGTGACGCAGGAGTGGGGAGTGAGCCTCTCGGTCGACATCGTGATCGGCGACTATCTGGTATACCGTGCCCGCCTTGGCACGACCGGGGCGGGCAATGACCCGTGGCTGTCCGGCAAGGCCGCCGTGGTGAATCACTTCGGCGATAGCTCGCTGCTGGTCAAGCTGCGCCAGGAGGCGACCGGCATTCCGTTCACCGATCTCCCGTTCGACCACGACGCAATGAAGGCTCACGGCGGCTCGATCCCGATCTATGTCGATGGCACCCTCGTGGGGACGATCACCATGTCCGGGGAGCCGGACGTCGTCGACCACGAGGCAGCATCCGAGGCGCTGAGACGCTACGTGGACCTGCGCTCGTAAGAGATTCGACGCTGATTTGAAGCGGTGCCGTCACTGCTGCGACACTTGAGCATGAGCACCGACCGAAGCATGACGCCAGTACTGAGCAACGCACTCGCTGTGCAGCTCACCGCGTGGCCGATTGACGGCGACAGTGCGTTCTCCGTGTTTGTACATCTGCGCGAGATTTTCGGCGAGAACGAGGTGTGCCTGTTCGAGTCGCTCGGTGGTCCGGCCGCCGACACCAACCGCGCGATGATCGGCATTTCACCGCTCCTCGACGTCACGGTACGCGACGGCGTGATCGCGCTGGCCGGGGTCCCCACGCTGGTCGCCTGGGCCGACGCGCGGCTCTCCGAACTCGACACCCTGACCACCACGCCGAGTGGATCGCACACTCTCGATGCGAGGACGGATGTCTGGACCGCGCTTCGGCACCTGCAGTCCGGATTCGACGTCCCGGATGTCGACGACGCGAGCTTCGGATTCGGATTCGTCACCGTGCTGAGCTATGACGCCGTGCAGTACATGGAGAACCTGCCCGAGTTGATCACGGAGCGTGGCACTGACCCGGACATGGTGTTTCGCGTCTACGCTGCGACGATCGACATCGACCTGCCCGCCGACAGGGGGGTGCTCACCGTCGCGTCGAGCGAACTCTGGGACCGTCCGGACGGGGGACGGATCGTCACGCTCGCGGCCGAGGCACCGCACATCGCCACCGAGAACGACGCCGCGATCGCGCCCGTGGCTGTGGCAAAGTCCGGCACCGCGACAATGACCCAGGACGAATACGTCGAGCGGGCGCGGGTCGCGCTCGAGCACATCCACGCCGGCGATATCTACCAGGTGCAGCTCGGCCATCCCATCCACGTCGCGGCACCGCGACGTGACCTGGACGTCTATCGCCGGCTTCGCGCCATCAACCCGTCGCCCTACATGGCGTTCCTGCCGCTCGGGGAACTCGCGGTCATCAGCGGCAGCCCCGAGTTGCACGTGCGCGTCGACAACACGCTGCTCACGATGCGGCCGATCGCCGGAACCGCGCGCAAGACCTCGGATCCGACCGAGAATGCCGCATCGGTCGAGTGGCTCCAACAGGACCCCAAGGAGGCGGCCGAGCACATCATGCTCGTCGACCTGTGCCGCAACGACCTCGGTCGGGTTGCCGTTCCCGGATCGGTGGCCGTCTCAAACCTGATGAACGTCGAGGAATACTCGCACGTGTTCCATCTCGTGTCGACTGTGACGGCGACTCTGGAGGCTGGCCGGGACGCGTACGACGTCATCCGCGCGACGTTCCCTGCTGGCACGGTCACGGGCGCACCGAAAATCCGTGCGATGGAAATCATCGAGACACTCGAGAAGTCCCGTCGCGGGATCTACGCCGGCGTCTTCGGCGTTCTCGGCTTCGGCGGGTTCACCAATCTGGCGCTCAGCCTCCGCACCATCGTCGCCACGCCGGAGGGATATTCGGCGCGGGCATCCGCGGGAATCGTCGTCGATTCTGCGCCGGACAGCGAATGGCTCGAGACTCTTGCGAAGATGGGTTCCACGATCCGCGCGATCACGAATGGAGATGCGGCATGAGAGCGCTACTGATTGACGCATACGACAGCTTTTCGCACATCATCTACCAGTACCTCAGGATGATCGACGTCGACACCGACGTCGTGAGGTCGGGGGAGTTGAGCCCAGCGGATGCGCTGGAACACGACTCGGACTTTGTCCTGCTCGGACCAGGACCCGGCACGCCGGAGGACTCGGGGCACGTCGAGATGGTGCTCGAGCTTCGCGGCGTCAAGCCGGTGCTGGGCGTCTGCCTCGGCCTGCAGAGCATCGCGACGGCGTACGGCGCCACCGTCGCACCGGCCGCTCACCAGATGCACGGGAAGACGAGCACCATCGATCACGACGGCACCGGAGTCTTCGCGGGCCTCGAGCCCGGCTTCCTGGCTACCCGCTATCACTCGCTCATCGTCGAGGAGCAGACCGTTCCCGCGGAGCTTCTCGTGACCGCGCGTTCCCGCGATGACGGGTACGTGATGGCCCTGCGCCACCGCACGGACCTCGTCGAGGGGGTTCAGTTCCACCCGGAAAGTATCCTCACCGCGAACGGTCTCGAGCTGTTCCGTAACTTTACGCGACGGGTCGCGGAGCAGCAGAAGGTGTCCGCGTAGCCCGAACCTCGGCTAGCGGTTTCTGCCTCGGGCGTTGACCGGCCACCACCTGGCGCTGCCATCGGGGGAAGCGACGAGGTATTCGTCGGCGAGATTGACCGCCGCGCAGGAGTGGTTGGGAACCACCCGCACCCGGGCTCCTCGCTCGAGTGCGACGCCGGTGACCGTGGCGTGGTGCTCAGACAGGGCGCTGATGCGGGCATCCGGGTAGTCGAGCAGGCGCCCGTACCCGGTCGAATAGGCGCCCCGATCGGCGCCGAGTACCTTGCTTCCCGCGTCGAGGATGAGATGGCCGGGGGAGCGGGACACCACGGTCGCGATCGCGGTGAGTGCGATTGTGCCCGGTTCGATCGTTCCCAGCTCCCACTGCTGCGCGTCGCCGAAGACGTACACGCCCGGGCGCACCTCGGTGAGAACGGACGGTTCGGTGAATTCCAGTGACGGAGTCGATCCGCCACTCACCACGTGCGCGTCGATTCCCTGGTCGGCGAGGGATGCCACGGCGACCGACAACGCCCGGTGTTCATCCTGTGCGGCGCTCTGCCTGGTCGCCGGGGAGTAACTGTGGCCGGGGAAGGTGAAAACTCCGGTGACCTCGAGACCGGCATCCCTGACTGCCCTGGCGAGGACCCCTGCCTCGGCGGGCAGGACACCGCTTCGGTGATGCCCGGAATCGATCTCGATCAGAACGGTAAGGCGACCTGTCTGGCCGAGTCCGGTGCCCGCTATTTGCACGGCACCCTCGAGAGAGTCGACGCCGACCAGCACCGAACTGTGCTCGAGTACGCGCCCGAGCATCTCCGCCTTGGTCTCGTCGAGCCAGAGTGGGTACGCGACGAAGATGTCCGTGCATCCGGCTTCGGAGAAGATCAGCGCCTCAGACAGCGTCGCGACCGTAATCCCGACGGCACCCGCCGCGAGCTGTCGCCGTGCGATCTCGATCGACTTGTGGGTCTTTACGTGTGGGCGCAGCGAGAGCCCAGCACGTGCCGTGAAGTCCGCCATGCGCGCGATGTTCGCGTCAAGGACGGTCTCGTCAATGACCAGTGCTGGCGTCGGCGCTCGGGCTACCGTCGAAGCCGGTTTCATACCCGTTATCGTATTGCCGCACAATTCCGTTCATACTCCAACGCTGATAATGTACATTATGTCAAGTAAGCCGAATTTAGGCCCTTGAGTGTCACCCCCAGAAGTCGGCGAGCTGGTCGGCGAGAGTTCTCCCCTGCTCGGAGCCGGCTTGTGCCGCGGCGGGACGCAGCGACAGGTCCATCCCATTGACGCCGAACAAGTGTTCGGAACTGCCGTTTGGGAAGATTGTCTCGACCCTGCTGCCGCCCGCACGGAGTTCCTCGACCTGTGTCGCGAGATGCACGCCCCACTCCGCTGGCACCAGTGATCGGCCACCGAACGGCGACAGCACGAGCACTCGCCCGTATCCGGCTGCCAGATCGGCATTCTCGGCGTTGGTACGGTAGCCGCCGTCGATGTACCGGTGGTCTCCGATCCTGAAAGGAATACTGCTGGAACAACTGGCTGCGATGGCATCCACCAGGTCGACCCCGCTGTGGCGGTCGAACACCACCCCTTCACCGGATCCGGCGTCGACCGCCGTGATGTTCACCGTTCGTTCCGGCCAGAGCTGATTGGGAAGCCGCGAGGCGACGGTGGCGCGCCACTTTTCCTGCCAGGACCCGTCGGATGCGGCATCCAGATCGAGGGCGGACGCGCCCATCCTGCGACGCATGTCGGCCGCGTCCCGGGACGCGGCGATGATGCCGTGTACCCGTGCCAGATGGTCCACGACCGGTCTTGCCGGATTCTGTCCTCGACCGGATCCACCCGGACCGGCCTGTTGCTGGGGTACGGGCGCGAGCGTTGCGGCGAGGAGCTCGGTCGGCGTCGCCCCCGCTATCTGAGCCGCCGCTGTTGATCCGGCCGAAGTCCCAACGGTTAGGTCGGCTGTCGTGACGTCCAGACCTGATTCGAATAGGCCGGCGATAACGCCGATCAGCCAGGCGTTGCCCGTCGATCCCCCGCCGCCGAGGACGAGTGCGGTGTTGTGCTGAAGTGAATGATTCATAGTCGTAGCTTTCTGAGAGTGCTGGCAGGCGCTCCCCGCGACGGCTACGTCAATCGCGCGATCGTGAACTCGTTAGGAGCACCCAGAGTGGACATTGTGTACATCGGGCTCACCTCCTAGAAATCGTGTCACGTTCGGGGAAATGCTACAGGACTTCAGCCCATCCTCGGCTGGGCTGAGTGTTACTGAAATTCTGGATGTCCCGGTACACCGCCTCGCCGTTCGCCGCCAGTGAGGCTCCAAACTCCTCGGCGGACCGTACCCAGAAATATGCAGCCGCGACGAAGGGCGGCGTCGGTGCGCCCGGCGTGTCCAGCGCACGGTGAACCTCGAACCTGACGCAGTTGTCTCCGAGGGACGCAGCGAACATTGGAGCGTGCCGTGTGGCGAAATAGTCGATGTCGAAATTCTCGGCGTCGATGGGATACATGACGGATGCGCAATACATAATCCCTCCCCCGGACGCCGATTCTCGGGTCCGCTTTTTGCCTCTCTTGACGATCACATTGGCAACGACTCCCAGCTGAGTCAGTCCTCATCGGCGAGCGAGCGCGCTCCCCTGAGGCTTCCAATGACAGTCTTGTATTACGCAGGTAATCGCCTGCATAATGAGTTGATGGATGTAGACACCGTGTTCAAGGCGCTTGCAGACCCGAGCCGTCGTCGCCTGCTCGATGTACTCCACGAGCGGCCCGGGCTGACGCTCAACGAACTCTGTGACGGTCTCGACATGCGGCGTCAGTCGGTCAGCCAGCATCTCGAACAGCTGGAGGCCGCGAACCTCATCACGTCGCTGCGTGACGGCAGGCGCAAACTGCACTACCTCAACACCGTCCCCATCAACGAGATCCAGAGCCGCTGGATCTGGAAGTTCGAGGAGCCGACCCTGGCCGCCCTCGGGCGCATCAAAGAACGAGCGGAGGACTATGCCATGACGGAACCCAATCCCGGAGCCATCCCGGACTACGTGTACACGACCTACATTCGCGCGACACCGGAGCAGGTGTGGCGCGCTCTCACCGACTCCGAGCAGACCGGACGCTTCTGGGGTCACTCGCAGAGCTCGGACTGGGTCGTCGGTAGTCGTGTCGACCACGTTCGCACCGACGGCTCGGGCATCTCCGACGCGGCAGGGGTCGTCGTGGAAGTCGACCGCCCCTACCGGCTCGCGTTCGGCTTCGACGATCCCACGCGGCTAGACGACCCAACCTTCGAGCCGAGCCTGGTCACCTTCGAGATCGAGTCCTCACTGGACGTGGTCAAGCTCACCGTCACGCACTCGCGACTTCGAACGATCGACGAACTCCATGCCATCGGGGCCGGCTGGCCGACCGTGTTTGCCAACCTCAAGACGCTGCTTGAGACCGGCGACGTGCTCCCTCAGCCGCCCTGGGACTTCCACGCCGACGCGCGCGACGCGCGGATGGCGAAGAACACTCCCGCCTAGAGCTTGCGCACCCGCATGGACGACCAGGTGTCGTCCACCGAGATGAGGGTGACGCCATCCATCCCGTGCTCCGCCAAAACGGTCTGGAGAGTGTCCCGATGGAGTCGTGCCTCGCTCCCCTGCGCTCGCGACCGGTTGGCGCCCTTGCGGTACCACACCCAGAGCCGACCACCCGGTGCGACCTCGTCCCACACCCCGTCAAGCATCGACGCGAGATCCGCGAGGCCGTCGGCGACAAGTAGAACCTGATCGGCCGCTGCACCGGATCGTTGCGTCGCAGTGACGCCGTCGGGTAATTGGCCGAGCAGTTCGCGTACCTCGGACACCGGGTGTCCGCCAACCGCGACGATGGCGTCCGGCTTGATCCCCAGCTTCTGCGCAACCGTGCTCATCCGTGAGCCACCTCCCGACATCGTCTGCCCTCGAATCTACTGGCACCGATTGCCGCGAAGGGTCACACTGAGACCGGGCGACGAAGGGGCGAAGCATGCGGCGCGGGTATGTGGTGCTTGCGATTGTGCTGTTGTGCGCCCTCGTGGTGGTGGGATGCACGCCTACCGCGGTCCGCCGGATCTCCGGTGGGGCCGCCAACATCCTGACCAATACCGCCTTTTACCGACTTCCACAGCACGTTCCGGCCGCCAAGCCCGGAACCATCTTTCGTCAGCAGAAGCTCCTCGGAGCGCCGAACGGGGCCGTCGCTTGGCGAGTGATCTACCACTCGAGGGATCTGAATGGGCGAGACATCCTCGTCTCCGGAACGGTGATTTCGCCCGCGTCCACTCCCCCGACAGGCGGACGAACGATCGTCGCGTGGGGACATCCCACCACCGGCGCCGCGCAGCAGTGCGGCCCGTCCTCGAACATCGCGCCCTTTGACGTCATCGAGGGGCTGACCACGCTGCTGAAGGCGGGATACGTCGTGTCCGCAACCGACTATCCCGGGATGGGCGTCGCCGGACCCGACTCGTACCTGATCGGAGTGAGCGAGGGAAACAGCGTGCTGGATTCCGCTCGGGCCGCGCGAGACATCCCGGCCACACACGCCAGCGCGAACCTGCTGTTGTGGGGTCACTCACAGGGCGGCCAGGCCGCCCTGTTCGCCGCCCAGCTTGCCCCCACCTACTCCCCCGAACTTCACCTCGAGGGCGTTGCGGTCGCCGCCCCGGCCACCGACCTCGGCGCATTACTCAAGGACGATATTGGTGACGTCTCGGGCGTGACCATTGCCTCGTATGCGTTCCAGGCGTTTTCGACCGTGTATCGGTCGACGGTGCCGGGGACCTCGCTCGACACGATCCTGACACCGGCAGGAGTCCGGGCAACTCCGATCATGGCCAAGCTCTGTCTCGTGACCGGCCACGACGAGCTGCACTCTCGCGCGGGCAAGCTTCTCGGTGGATACCTGGCCGGCGATCCGGCCACAACCCAGCCGTGGGCGGACCTGCTGCAACAGAACACGCCAGGTCAGACGCCTCTCACCGTGCCCCTCCTGGTCGCCCAGGGTGAGACCGACACTCTCGTTCGTCCAACGGCGACGAGCGCGTTCGTCACGCACGAGTGCAGCATCGGCACGCGAGTGAACTTCATCCGTATTCCGAAAACGGGTCACGGCCTGGTCGCCTTGCGAGCCATGCCCACCGTGATGCAGTTCTTCGCCCAACTCTCGAAGGGGTCTACTCCGAGCTCGGTCTGCTGACATCCGCTCTGAGCACGGTGCCGGCGCGCTCTTCGAGCAGTCTGGCAGCCAACAACTCGCCGTCGATCGCTCCGAACCGTTCTAGCGCGTCGCGATGCAACCGAGCGACCATTGAGGACAGCTCGAACGGCACATTCGCGCCCCGGGCAAGAGAGACCAGCGTCTCCAGTTCCTCGACGCAGCGGTCGATCCCAAACGTCTCCAGGTAGTCGCCGGCCAGCAGCCGGTCGAGGTACTCGTCGATGAACACGCTGCCGCCGGCACTCGCCGCGAGCTGGTCGCGAAGGACTGCCGGCGAAAGACCGAGTGCCTTTCCGAGCAGCATCGCCTCTGTCACCGCCACCGCCTGACCGAACCAGAGCAGGTTCGCAAGCAGCTTCGTCAGGTACCCGTCCCCGATCCCCTCGCCAACATGGTCAACCGACCCGAGGGCCTCGAGCACCGGTCGCGCGCGGTCGACCGCTCGATTGGCCCCACCAACAAAGAACTGCAGCGAGCCATCCCTGGCCGCCGACACTCCCCCGCCCATCGGCGCTCCCACCGACTGGATGTCTCGAGCGGAAGCGCTCTCCTCAATCGAGTGCGCAATCCTCGGGTCATTGCTGGTGAGGTCGAGCCACAGCGCGCCCGGCGGCAGGTAGTCGATGAGTCCGCCCGCGCCGATCATCGCCCCCTCGATCTCCGCCATGCCCGGAAGCACCGTAATGAGGATGTCGCTGCCCTCGGCCAGCCCGGCCGCGGTCTCCGTGACGGCGCCACCCGCAGCTGCCGATCTAGTGGCGTCCGTGTCAAACGTCGTGACGACATACCCCGCCGCGAGCAGGTTGTGCGCAATCGGGAGGCCCATCCGGCCGACGCCCAGTATTCCGATGCGCTCGTCCAGAGACATCCCGCGTTCCTTCTCTAGAAGTCGTGGAGGTTCGCGCGCAGGCCGCCGCCGCCGCCGAACTCCGTGCGGAGGATGCCACGACGACGAAGAATGGGCACCAGTTCGTCCAACATTCGATGCACCGTCACGGGATGCAGGTCTCCCCAGAGCAGAATGCCGTCGTTGTCGGCCGAGTCGCCAAGGTCTTCGATGAGATCGGCGAACTCTCCCGCCGTCCCAACGAAACCGGAACCGTCGGTGATTCGACCCAGTCGGGCCTGCGCCCCCAACAGGGTCTTCAGCGGGGTCTTCTCCGGGTCGTATTTGCCGATCAAACGCTTGATGCTGCCCTGCGAGACGTGGTCGCCGAAGACGCGGACATCCAACGGCTTCTCAAAATCGAGGATCGTCAAGTCGGTCTCGAGGTCGCTGGACTGCCGCTCCGCGATCGTCAGGATGGCCGCGTCGTTCGGATTCGCCGACTCGGCCACTAGGCGATCGGCCTCCTCGGCGCTCGACACCAGGACCGGCTGGATCGCAAACAGGATCTGAATGTCGCGAGGATCCCTCCCCCGCTCCCGCGCCGCCTCATGAATGCGACCGCGATAGGCACGGACGCTCTCCACATCGAGCGGCGCCAGCGCGAGCTGAACATCCGAATTCGCTCCTGCGAAGCCCAGCCCGCGACCCGAGCCGCCGGGCGAGACGATCGTCGGATCACCCTCGGCAAACGGTATTGCGTTCAGCGGACCATCGAAGGCGAAGTACTCCCCGCGATGCTGCACCGCGTCGAGCCGTGCCCCGTCGGCATAGCGACCGCGGGCGGGATCGGCAATGAGCGCATCCTTGCCCCAGCTGCCCCAGAGCCGACGAATGCCCGCCAGCCACTCCTCGGCGCGGTCATACGCGGCATCGTGTGACAGCTGCGGCTCGGCGCCGAAGTGCCGCGCGCTGCCGGTGTCGGTGACGACGTTCAGCCCGAGCCGGTTCCCGCTGAGATGCTGCAGCGTCGCGAACTGGCGGGCGGCCGTGTACGGCAGGTAGGCGGCGGGGTTGACGGTCGGTGCGACGCCGATGTTGGATGTCGCATCAAACAGGTACGGCGCGAGCAGCAGCGGGTCGTGTTTTGGACCGCCGAACGCCTGACGGATGCGCAGATCGATTGTCGACGGATTGCCCATCGACGGCGCATCCTCGATGATCAGCAGGTCAAAACCGGCCTGCTCCAGGTCCCGCGTCGACTGCTGGTACAGGGCGGGCTCGGTCCAGCGATAGTTCCAGTCGAGGTAGGGATGACCCCAGCCGTGCGGACCGAATCCGCGGGCCAGGAACCAGCCGAAATGTTGCTGCTTGCTCACGAGCCCGAGCGTACAGCGGCGAGGCCGCGGTCGAGGTCGCGCAGGAGGTCGGGAAGGTCCTCGATGCCGATCGAGAGGCGCAATGTCCCGGGCCAAATGCCACCCTGGCTGAGCTCGTCATCGGTGCGCTGGTTGTGGCTGGTGGTACCCGGGTGCAGGATCAGTGACTTCACGTCGCCCAGGTGAGTCATGTGGGTGAAGATCTCGAGTGCGTTCACGAAGCGGCGAGCGGCATCCAGTCCGCCGCGAAGCGTGAACGAGAACACCGATCCCTGTCCGACCGGCAGATACTTCTCGGCAAGCGTATGGAACGGGTTCGACTCGAGGCCGGAGTAGTCGACCGAGTGCACCTCGGGTTGCTGCTCCAACCAGCGCGCGACGCCGAGCGCGTTCGCCGACTGGCGCTCGACTCGTAGGGACAGGGTCTCGATGCCCTGGTTGATCAGGAAGGCGTTGAGCGGAGAGGGTGTCGGACCGAATCGGAGGGCCACGACGTCCCGCAGGTAAGCGATACGCGCGAGTCCACCCTCGCGATCGACGAAGCTCGGGCCGCCGAGGCGGGCGGGCTCGATGAACTGGGGAAACAGACTGCCGCTCCCGTCCCCGTCGAACTTTCCGTTGTCAACGATGACCCCGCCCAGGACGGCCCCGTGGCCGGCCAGGAACTTGCTCGCGGAGTGCACCACGATGTCGGCGCCGTGTTCGAGGGGCCGAAGGAGGTAGGGCGTCGCCAGAGTGTTGTCGATGATCAGCGGAATACCGTGCGCGTGCGCTACCTCGGCGATCGCTGCGATGTCGAAGATGTCGTTCTTGGGGTTCGGAATCGACTCAGCGAACAGGGCGCGGGTGGTGGGACGGATGAGCCGTTCCCAGGCCCGCGGATCGTTCGCATCATCCACAAAGTCCGTCTCGATGCCCATGCGGGCGAGGTTGTCGAGCAGGAAGCCGCGAGTGCCCTCGTAGATGCTGGACGAGGACAGCACGTGTTGCCCCGCCTCGAGCAGGCCGAGCAGCGTGATGGCGACGGCGGCCTGGCCGCTCGACACCAAAAGTGCCTCCGCCCCACGCTCGAGGAGCGCCACCTTCTGCTCCACCGCCTCGGCCGTCGGGTTTGCGACGCGAGTGTAGGTGTACCCGTCGCCGTTCTCGAACAGGTCCGCGGCCTGGTCGAAATCCTCGAGAACGAAACCGGCGGTGAGGTAGATGGGAGTGGCGCGAGGGGTCACGCCCGACCCGGGCCGATCCCCAGAGTGCAGCTGCAGGGTGGCGAAGCCACGCTCCTGGTCGCCCTGGTCCTTACTGACCGTCTGGGACAGCGTCATGATTGCCCCTTCCGATTCGGCCAATGTACGCAATCGAATCAGGATGCCACGAGACGCGAAAACTCCTCGCAAATACTAAGTACTGTTACGTTCCGCCCCAGCGCGCATAATTGGCCCGTGCCCGAGATCGACGACTCCACACGCTGCCCCTGCGGCACCGGCCTCACCTACGGCGAGTGCTGCGGCCGGTTCCTGAAGGCGACCGCCCAGCCGCCGACGGCCGAGCGGATGATGCGCTCGCGTTACACCGCGTACGTCGCGCGGCATCCCGGGTACCTTTTAGCGACCTGGCATCCGTCGACCCGTCCACCGACCCTCGTGCTCGACGCCGACACCCAGTGGCTCGGCCTCGAGATTCTGGGCCGAACCCGCGGCGGCATGCTCGACAACGAAGGCACTGTCGAATTTCGGGCGACGTACCGGCGCGACGGGATGCGCCTGCACCAGCGGGAGAACAGCAGCTTCGTTCGCGAGGCAAAGACCTGGTACTACGTCGACGGAACCGTCACAGACTGACGGCGGCTAGATTGGGGACATGTCCACTACTCCCCACATCGTCATCCTCGTCGCCAGCACGCGGGCAGCCCGCTTCGCCGACTACCCGCTGAACTGGGTTGTCGCCAAGACCGCGAAGCGCACCGACTTTACGTTCGAGGTCGTCGACCTTCGAGACCACCAGCTTCCGTTCTACGACCGCGCGGGCTCGCCCGCGATGACGCCGCGAGAGTACGCGACGGAGGCCGAGCGCGTCCTCGGCGAGAAGCTCGACGCGGCCGACGGATTCCTCGTGATCGCCAACGAGTACAACCACGGCTACACGGCAGCACTTAAGAACACGTTGGACAGCTACTTCGCCGAATGGAACCGCAAACCCATCTCGTTCCTCGGCTACGGCAACGCTGGCGGTGCCCGCGCGATCGAGCAGCTTCGCCAGGTCGTCGACGAGCTCGACATGGCATCGGTTCGCCCGACCGTAAACCTGCTGGGAAACTACGTGATGGGCATCCGCGGCGGCGGGGATCCGGACGAGGTATTGGAGCCACTCGCGCCCCGTCTTGATGCCCTGCTCGAAGACCTCCACTGGTGGGCGACCGCACTGAAGATTGCACGCGCAGCCGACAAGGAAGAAACGGACGCCTCGGACGAGCAGGCGTAGCCTCGGGAGGTCCCCTCGAATCGCTAGTCTCGATTCGAAGCAAGGGAGCTGGCAATGGCGGCGAGCATTGGGCGCGACACACAGTCCGCGATCTACCGTGGCGGCGCGGTCGGCCGGATGCCGCTGGTCCCCGCCGACTGGCACGCACTCGAGGCGGCCGCCCGATCCGTCATGTCCACCGACGCCTTCGCCTACGTTGCCGGGTCAGCAGGCCGCGAGAAGACGACCGATGCGAACGCGGCCGCCTTCGACGCGTGGCACATCGTGCCGCGAATGCTCCGCGACGTCAGCGCTCGCGACCTGTCTGTAGACCTATTCGGACACCGCTACCCCTCCCCCGTGATCGCGGCTCCCGTTGGAGTGCTGGAGTTGGCGCATCCCGAGGCCGATCTCGGCATTGCGCGCGCCGCCGCAGCGCTCGGCATCCCCTACGTCGCATCGAACCAGGCATCGATTGCCCTCGAAGAGACCTTCGCGGCGACACCGGGAGCACCGCACTGGTTCCAGCTGTATTGGAGCAGCTCGGACGAACTGGTCGAGAGCCTGATCGCGCGCGCAGAGAACGCCGGCGCGGAAGCCATCGTCATCACTCTCGATACCCACATGCTCGGTTGGCGACCGCGTGACCTCGACGTCGCGTACCTGCCGTTTGCGCACGGACTGGGCATCGCGCAGTACACGAGTGATCCGGTCTTCCGTCGCTTGGTCGAGGAGCGCGTCGCGGCGGCGGCGGCCAGCGAGACGCCGCGGATCAACGGCGCCGTTCTTCGGACACTGCTCGACATGACCCGGCACTACCCCGGCTCGTTCTGGTCCAACCTGCGCTCAAAGGAACCCCGCACCGCTGTCGACGTGTTCCTCGAGGTCTTCTCCCGTTCGTCGCTCGCCTGGGCCGACCTCGAGTTTGTGCGAAAACGCACGAAGCTGCCCATCCTCCTGAAAGGCATCCAGCACCCGAATGACGCAGAGCTCGCGATCCGGCACGGCGCGGACGGCATCATCGTCAGCAACCACGGCGGGCGCCAACTCGACCGGGCGATCGGGTCGCTCGATGCCCTCCCGGCGATCGTGAAGCGGGTGAAGTCCCGGGTGCCGGTGCTGTTCGACAGCGGTATCAGAAGCGGCTCGGACATCCTGATCGCGCTCGCGCTCGGGGCCAGCGCGGTGCTCGTCGGGCGACCATGGGTCTACGGGCTGGCGATCGGGGGCTCCGCGGGCGCGGAGGCCGTGCTCCGCAACCTGTTGGCCGAGTTCGACCTCAGTCTTGGACTGAGCGGAAACACATCGATCGCGGACCTCGGCCCCGACTCGCTTACTCGCGCGAGCTAAGCGTTCGTCGCGGCGACCCACTGCTCGAGCTTGGCCGCCGCCTGACCGGAATCGACGGTGGCCGCAGCCGTTTCCATCGAACGTGCGAGTCGATCCACGATCGGGACGCGATTCAGATCGGGATCCTCGGCGAGCTCGAATGCCGAGATGCCGGCTGCCGCATTAAGCAGCACGATGTCGCGCACGGGCCCCGTCTCGCCGGCGAGAACGGCCCGGGCGACCGCGGCGTTGTGCTCGGGGTCCGCACCCAGGAGCGACGAAATGTCTGCCACCGGAATTCCCAGCTCGACCGGGTTGAGGTCGTGCTCGGTCACGAACCCGCGCGAAACCTCCCAGATGTGGCTGTGGCCGGTGGTCGTGAGCTTGTCGATGCCGTCATCGCCGCGGTAGACGAGCGCGGTCGCGCCCCGGGTCTGAAATACACCAACCACAAGGGGCACCCGGTCGAGACTCGCGACCCCGACCGCCGACGCCTCGGGCCGAGCAGGGTTGCAGAGCGGGCCGAGGATATTGAACAGGGTGGAAATCCCCAGCTCCCTGCGAGTTGGTCCCGCGTGACGAAAGCCCGGGTGGAATAGGGCCGCGAAGGCAAACGTGATTCCCGTCTCGCGCAGGACCTCTGCCACTCGCGCCGGAGGAATGTCGAGATTGAGACCGAGCGCGGCGAGCACATCCGATGCGCCGGAGGCCGAACTCGCGCCACGATTGCCGTGCTTGACCACAGGGATTCCCGACGCCGCCGCAATCACCGAAGCGATCGACGAGATATTGAGCACGGCGCCGTACGGGTCGCCGCCAGTTCCGACGATGTCGAGAACCATCGGATCGACGTCGAGCGGCAGCGCGTTCGCGAGAACGGCATCCCGAAACCCGACAATCTCGTCGACGGTCTCGCCCTTGATGCGCAGCGCCACCAGGAGGCCGCCCAGTTGGGCCGGCGTTGCCTCCCCCGCCATCACACTCTGCATAGCCCATGTGGACTCACTGATTGACAGATCCGAGCCTTCTACGAGGTGGCTGAGGATGCTGGTCCAGGTGTGATCGGAGGGCATGTCCGAAATCCTAACGATTGGTGTGCGACTGGCGGCCGATCTGGCCGAATCGGGCTTCGATATCGGACATAATGGAACAGTGACGAGCACCTCTCTTACTCGCCCGGTCGGTATTTCCTCAGTGAACCGTCCGAGTATTGTCGCGGTCGGAACGATCGTCTGGCTGGGTAGCGAGGTGATGTTCTTCGCGGGACTCTTCGCCATCTACTTCACGCTGCGCTCGACGTCGCCCGCTCTATGGGCCTCCATGACCAGCCACCTGAACGTCCCGTACGCGCTGACCAACACGCTCATCCTCGTGTCGTCATCGTTTGCGTGCCAGTTCGGTGTCTTCGCGGCAGAACGACTGCAGCCCCGACGCACGAGCTGGAAGCCCACCGACTGGGGCATGGTCGAGTGGTTCTTCGTCACCTACGCAATGGGCGCGGTCTTCGTCGTCCTGCAGATCTTCGAATACGCGACCCTGTCAAGCGAGAACATCTCGATTTCATCGAACGCCTACGGGTCGGCGTTCTACCTCACGACCGGCTTCCACGGCCTGCACGTGACGATGGGACTCTTCGCCTTCCTCCTCGTCATTGGGCGCGCATACTCCGCCAAGAACTTCGGCCACAAGGAGGCGACCAGCGCGATCGTCGTCTCGTACTACTGGCACTTTGTCGATGTCGTTTGGATCGCATTGTTCGCCGTTATATACCTGCTGAAATAAGTGAAGACACAGGAACCGCACATGCGTAAGTCGACCGACATCAGCCCGCTTGCCCGCAAGCCTCGCAAGACGGGCCGCCGTTCCCCGCTCGCATCCATTGCCCTGATTCTGATCGGCCTGGTCGCCACCGGCGGTGCGTACGCGCTGTTCAGCACGACCGCCAGCGCCTCGACGACGGCGGCGAACCAGCAGCTGCTCACCGAGGGCTCGAAGCTGTTCCAGGCCAACTGCGCCACGTGCCACGGAATGAACCTCGAAGGCACGCAGCAGGCTCCGTCGCTCCTCGGCGTGGGCGCCGCCTCAGTACAGTTCCAGGTCTCCACCGGCCGGATGCCCGCAGCGGCGTCGGGCCCGCAGGAAGAAGAGAAGCCGTCACAGTTCACCGACCAGCAGACCCTGGCGCTCGCCGAGTTCGTCGGGTCGAAGGCGGTCGGACCGGGGATTCCGTCGAAGCAGTACCTCGGCGGTACCGGCAACGCTGCCAAGGGCGCCGAGCTGTTCCGCATCAACTGTGCGATGTGCCACAACGTGGCCGGCGCCGGCGGTGCGCTCACCGAGGGCAAGTACGCCCCGTCGCTCAGCGGCGTCTCCGCGCTCCACGCCTACGAGGCGATGATCACCGGACCACAGAACATGCCGGTCTTCAACGACGCGAACATCACGCCGAGCCAGAAGGCCGACATCATCACGTACCTCAAGTACCTGGACAAGAACCCGTCTCCGGGTGGACTTGACCTCGGCAACCTCGGCCCCGTATCGGAGGGTCTGTTCCTCTGGATCTTCGGCCTGGGTGCCATCGTCGGCGTCACCATCTGGCTGACGGCGAAGGCCAACTAGCGTGGCCGGGACTGCGGGACGAACCTCAATCACAGCGCGAAAGGGAAGAGCATGGCACAGCACGACGACGGTGTGACAACACCCGACAGTGGCGCTGCCGGCTCCCCGGTTGGTTCGACGGTTGCGCTCTCCAGCGAGAGCGGGACGGGCGTTGTTCCCTTGGACTCGGTCGAGAATCCCGGCTTTCCGCCGCACAACCCCCGCCAGACGAATCTTGACCCGAAGAAGGACAAGAACGCGGAGCGCCAGGTCACCTTCCTGTTCTTCCTGTCGATCATCGGCAGCGTGTTCGCCCTCGCGGCGTACATGGTCTTCCCGATCGTGCCGGGCGACTTCGGATCGATCCGCGAGAACAACCTCTTCCTTGGCCTCGGCATCACGCTCGGCCTCCTCGGAATCGGCCTCGGGGCGGTGCACTGGGCGAAGCAGCTCATGCGCGAAGACGAGAGCGTCGAATACCGTCACGGTACGCGCGGCACGGAAGAAACCCGCGCCAAGGCGGTCGAGGTCTTCGAGCTCGGCGACCAGGAGTCCGGGTTCGGGCGCCGCACGCTCATCCGCAACAGCCTCATCGGCGCACTCGTTCTGACCCCCGTTCCGGCCGTCGCGCTGTTCCGCGGTCTCGCTCCGGACACCGATCCGACGGCGCTGCTCAACCACACCATGTGGAAGAAGGGCGTCAAGCTTACCCACGACCCAACGGGCGTCCCGATCAAGGCATCCGATGTCACCCTGGGCTCCGCATTCCATGTCATCCCCGAGGGTCTCAACCAGCGCAGCGACGCCCTCGAGCAGAAGGCGAAGGCGGCGGTGCTGCTCATGCGCCTGCAGCCGGAAGACCTGCACGTCACCAAGGGCAGGGAGACCTGGAACTACGAGGGCATCATCGCCTACTCGCAGATCTGCACCCACGTCGGATGCCCGGTGGCACTGTACGAGCAGCAGACGCACCACCTCCTGTGCCCGTGCCACCAGTCGCAGTTCGACATGACCCACGAGGCCCGGGTTATCTTCGGCCCGGCGCGACGTCCACTCCCCCAGCTCCCGATCACGATCGACAGCGAGGGATACCTGATCGCACGAAGTGACTTCCACGAACCGGTGGGGCCAGATTATTGGGAGCGTCACGTATGACCACCACAACCAGCGAGACACGTGGCGGAGCGGTAGTCCCCGAGCGGAAGTCGGTCACGCAGACGACGGCCAACTGGATCGACGAGCGCACGAGCATCTCAGGACTGGTTCGCGAACTCGGTCGCAAGATCTTCCCCGACCACTGGTCGTTCATGCTCGGCGAAGTCGCGCTGTACAGCTTCATCGTCATCCTGCTCACCGGCACGTTCCTGACGTTCTTCTTCCAGGCCTCGATGGCCGAGGTGACGTACGACGGAAGCTACCTGCCGCTCAAGGGAATCGACATGTCGGCCGCGATGAGCTCGACGCTGCACCTCAGCTTCGACATCCGTGGCGGACTCCTCATGCGGCAGATCCACCACTGGGCGGCCCTGCTCTTCGTCGCATCCATCGGCCTGCACATGCTGCGCATCTTCTTCACGGGCGCGTTCCGCAAGCCGCGTGAGCTCAACTGGGTCATCGGCTTCGTGCTGTTCATCCTTGCGCTGGCCGAGGGCTTCACCGGCTACTCGCTGCCGGATGACCTGCTTTCGGGAAACGGCCTTCGCATCATCGACGGCCTGGTCAAGGGCATCCCGGTGATCGGAACGTTTACGTCGTACCTGCTGTTCGGTGGTGAATTCCCTGGCACAGCCATCGTTGGACGCCTGTACACGCTGCACATTCTGCTGCTGCCGGCCATCCTTGTCGCCGCACTCGGCGTGCACTTACTGCTGCTGGTGATCAACAAACACACCCAGTTCGCCGGCCCCGGCAAAACCAACGACAACGTCGTCGGCGTGCCGATCATGCCGGTGTTCGCGGCCAAGGCGGGTGGCTTCTTCTTCATCGTCTTCGGTGTGATCGTGCTCATGGCGACGTTCTTCACCATCAACCCGGTCTGGTTGTACGGGCCCTACGATCCGTCCCCGATCTCGGCGGGCACCCAACCGGACTGGTATATCGGCTTCGCCGACGGTGCACTGCGCCTCGTTCCGTCCGGGCTCGGGTTCCAGATCGGCGACTTCACGTTCGCGCTCAACGTCTTCTTACCGATCGTCGTGCTGGGACTGTTCATCGTGCTGGTCGCGATCTACCCATTTATCGAGAGCTGGGTGACCGGCGACAAGCGCGAGCACCACATCGCCGACCGGCCGCGCAACGCGCCGACCCGCACCGCCATTGGTGCTGCGGGAGTCGTCTTCTACGCGGTCCTCTGGGCGGCGGCAAGTTCCGACCTCATCGCCACCCACTTCAGTCTCACCGTCGAGGGCGTCATCCTTACTCTGCAGATCCTGCTCATCGTCGGGCCCATCATCGCGTACCTGGTCACGAAGCGACTCTGCATCGGACTCCAGAAGAAGGACCGCGAGATTGCCCTCCACGGCTACGAGAGCGGTCGTATCGTGCGTCTGCCCGGTGGCGAGTACATCGAGGTTCACGAGCAGCTGACGGACTACGAACGCTGGCGCCTGGTCAGCTTCGAAGACTACAAGCCGCTGATGCTCCGTCCCAACGCGAAGGGCCAGATCTCGCCGCTCGAGCGCGCACGATCGGTGTTGTCTGGCTGGTTCTTCGAGGACCGCATCACCCCCGTCACCACGCACGAACTCGAGCAGCAGCACCACGCGGGCCACGGAGCCCTCGAGGGTGACTCCGGCACCGAGATCGAATCCGGTCACCACTAGCTCGTCCACGTACTAAGGGCCGTCCCATTGGGGCGGCCCTTTTGCGTTCCACCGCAGGGTTCTGGATTCCGCCAAACAAAAGGCTGCACGGATGTCGGCGGGGTGCCGGTTTACGAGGTTTGTCGCGTCCCAAAGACCCGTATTCGGGACGGCCACCCGCCTTGAGGAGGACATCCGGTCGCCGGCAGACCAAGATCTCCTCCTCTGGTGCGAGTCCGCGAAAATCTCCTCCCGGCGTGCTCGTTCAACCGGAAGTGCCGACCAAATGGGTCGAATTACTCCTGTGGAAGGTTCCGAACCCCGGATTCGTCCTGTTGAACGCGAAGCTTCGACCGCAATGCTCGAGCCAACCGCGAATACAGCGGCGGACATCCCGATCCGTGCTGCTTTTCGCTTGGCGGAGCCTGATACCCACGGAAAATGCACAAAGGCCGCCCCGAAGGACGGCCCCGGCGAGATGTTGTGCGGCTAGTGCCCGAAGTTGCCGCGCTGGTACTCGTAGATGAGCCCGATGACGCTGACGGCGACGAGCGGTACGGCGATGAAGCAGATCCAGTTGCCGATCGCGAGACCCAGGAACATGAGGGCGATGGATGCACCGAGCGTTACCGGCCACCAGCTCCACGGGCTGAAGAAGCCCTGCTCGGCCTCGCCGTCGTCGATGAGAGCGTCGTTGCGGTCCTCGGGAAGCTCACCACCCTGCGCGTGGTGCAGGCGGTTCGTATAGAAGGCGATGAGCGTGCAGAGCGCCCCGACGAGGGCGAGTCCGACGGCGCCGACCGGCTCCCAGCCGCCCTGGTCGGACGCGTTGCCGAAGGTCGGGTCCCAAATGCCCCACACGATGTAGCCGGCGCAGGCCGCGAAACAGAAGATCGCGAGGATGAGAAACAGTTTCCAGGTTGCACCCATGGTTACTTAACGCCTCCACTGGCCAGGTCGTAGACGAGCTCGTCCGGCGCATCCTTGAACGGTCCGGTGCCGACCGGAATCTCCGCCTCTGGGTGGTTCAGGTCGAATGCCGGGGATTCCGAGCGGATGCGCGGGATCGAGACGAAGTTGTGCCGCGGCGGCGGGCAGGAGGTCGCCCACTCGAGCGAGCGTCCGTAACCCCACGGGTCGTTGGAGGTGACCTTGGGGGCGCGACGGGCGGTGATGTAGACGTTGTAAAGGAACGGCAGCATGGAGATTCCGAGAATCATGGCGCCGATGGTCGAGACCTGGTTCATCCAGGTGACGCCGTCTTCGGGCAGGTAACTCCAGTACCGCCTTGGCATGCCCTCGACGCCGATCCAGTGCTGGATCAGGAACGTCGTGTGGAATCCGATGAACAGGAGCCAGAAGTGGATCTTGCCGAGCCGCTCGTTGAGCATCTTGCCGGTCCACTTCGGCCACCAGAAGTAGAAGCCGCTGAACATGGCGAACACGACGGTTCCGAACACGACGTAGTGGAAGTGCGCGACCACGAAGTAGGTGTCGGAGACGTGGAAGTCGAGCGGCGGCGACGCGAGGATGACGCCGGTCAGGCCGCCGAACGTGAAGGTGATCAGGAAGCCGATCGCCCAGATCATCGGGGTCTCGAACGTGACCGATCCGCGCCACATGGTGCCGATCCAGTTGAAGATCTTCACGCCGGTCGGAACGGCGATCAGCATTGTCATGAACGAGAAGAACGGCAGCAGCACCGACCCGGTCACGTACATGTGGTGCGCCCACACGGTCACGGACAGGGCGGCGATGGAGATGGTCGCGTAGATCAGCGTCTTGTAGCCGAAGATCGGCTTGCGGCTGAACACGGGCAGCACTTCGCTGATGATTCCGAAGAACGGCAGCGCGATGATGTAGACCTCTGGATGCCCGAAGAACCAGAACAGGTGCTGCCAGAGCAGCGCTCCCCCGTTTGCCGCGTCGAACACGTGGGCCCCGACGGTTCGGTCGGCGCCCAGGGCCAGCAGCGCGGCGGCCAGGATCGGGAACGCCATCAGCACGAGGATCGACGTGACGAGCGCGTTCCAGGTGAAGATCGGCATCCGGAACATGGTCATGCCCGGCGCGCGCATGGTGATGATCGTCGTGATGAAGTTCACGGCACCGAGAATCGTGCCGAAACCGCTCAGGGCTAGTCCGAATACCCAGAGATTTCCCCCGAGCCCGGGCGTGAAGGTCGTCGAGGTGAGCGGCGCGTACGCGGTCCAGCCAAAGGATGCCGCACCCTGCGGGGTGAGGAAGCCGGCCACTGCGATCAGCGAGCCGAACAGGAAGAACCAGTAGGCCAGCGCATTAAGACGGGGGAACGCGACATCCGGTGCGCCGATCTGCAGCGGCATGATCACGTTCGTGAATCCGGCGAACAGTGGCGTCGCGAACATCAGCAGCATGATCGTGCCGTGCATCGTGAACAGCTGGTTGTACTGCTCCGGCGTTCCGACCAGCGCCTCACCCGGTTCGAACAGCTGGGCGCGAATGACCAGGGCCATCACACCGCCGAGGCAGAAGAAGAGGAACGAGGTGATCAGGTAGAGGTAGCCGATGGTCTTGTGGTCGGTGGTGGTAATCCAGCCGAGGACCACGTTGCCCTTGCGCGTGGTCGGTGCGCGGCCGACGCCGGCCTGACGCTCGAGAGCGGTGTACGACACTGTCGCGGTCATGGTGCTTAACCCTTCGGTGCGCCGGTGCCCGGCAGGTTGGTGTTCGCGTTGTAGTTGGCGCCCAGGAGTCCGGGGTAAATCTTGCGTTGGGCGGCGATGTAGGCCTTGTAGTCGGCGTCTGAGACGACCTTGACCTGGAAGAGCATGAGCGAGTGATACTGGCCACAGAGCTCCGCGCACTTGCCCTGGTACGTTCCGATCTTCTCCGGAATAAAGTACATGTAGTTGGCCTTGCCCGGGATCATGTCCTTCTTGTAGAGGAAGTTCACGATCCAGAACGAGTGGGCGACATCCCGCGAAAGGATCTTGATCTCAACGCGCTTGTCGACCGGAAGGTACAGCGTGTTCAGCGGTTGGGTCAGTGCGCCCGTGCTCGCCTCGGTCTGCGCCTGGATCCCCGGGCTGTAGGTCTTCTCGTTCATGTAGTCGAAGGTCCACGCCCAGCGCTGGCCGTACACATCGATCTTGACCTGCGGCGCCGCGGTCGGCGGCGTCTCGATGTTGTTCTGTGTCTTCGCGGTGAACGCGAAGAAGCCGAGAACAAGGATGAGGGGCACGATCGTGTAGAAAATCTCGATCGGCATGTTGTAGCGCAACTGCACGGGGAGGCCGGTCTGGCCCTTGCGCCGACGGTAGACCACCGCGGCCCAGATGATGAGGCCCCAGGTCAGCAGCCCGACGCCCATGAGGACGATCCACGAGGTGTTCCAGAGACCGACCACCTCGCTCGTGTGATTGGTCGTATTGAGCGATGTGATGGGCAGGAAACCGAACTCCTGCTGCTGCGTACAACCCGCAAGAGCGAGGATGACGACGACCGCGGCTGGAACTACAGCCCAGCGAAAACGGCGGTTACGGAGCACCTTGAGCCTCTCGGAGCTAACGGACTGATTGCAGTCCCAAGTCTATATCGCGCGTTACGAGCCGCCCCGCCCAACCGGGCCGCAAACAAGTAAAGATCGGGTCGATTCGACCCGATCTTCGTTTGTCTGGAAGCTAGCCCAGCGTGATCAATGAACTTAGTGGAAGCTGTCTCCACACGCACAACTGCCCGAAGCGTTCGGGTTGTCGATCGTAAAGCCCTGCTTCTGGATGGTGTCCTCGAAGTCGATGTTGGCACCGTCGAGATACGGCACGCTCATCTTGTCGACGACGACCTCGACGCCATCGCCGAAGCCGACCGTCGCGTCGCCGTCGAGCACGCGCTCGTCGAAGTAGAGCTGGTAGATCAGGCCGGAGCATCCACCGGGCTGAACCGCAACGCGCAGGCGCAGGTCGTCGCGACCCTCCTGGGAGAGCAGGCTGCGCACCTTGTCGGCAGCCGCGTCGGTCAGGCCGACGCCGTGGGCGGTTGGCGCGGAGGTAGTGAGCGTGTCGGTCATTGGTGCTCCTTCTAAGTCTGTAATGAAGTCTATGCGCGGTTCTGGAGCTTTGCCAGCATGAGCGCCTCGGTGAGGATTGCGCGCCGGAATACACCGAGGTGGAGGGACTCGTTTGGGCTGTGGGCACGCGAATCGGGATCTTCGACGCCGGTCACGAGGATTTCGGCTTCGGGGAACTGCTCGACCAGGTCGGCGAGGAACGGGATGGATCCACCGATCCCGGTGTCGACCGGTTCGACTCCCCATGCCTCGAACATGGCGGCACGCGCATCCGCCACCGACTGGCCCTTGGTGTCGACCAGGAACGGGTCGCCGAGGTCGACCTCGGAGATCTCGAGCCTGGCACCGAAGGGGGCATTCGCACGCAGGTGTTTTACGAGCGCCTCGTAGGCGTCACTCGCCTTCTGCCCGGGGGCGATGCGCGAGCTGATGACGACGGTCGTCGATGCCGACAGCGTGTTCGATGCGTTGATCACCGTCGGAGCATCGATGCCCGTGATGGTGACCGTCGGCTGCGCCCAGATGCGCGACAGGATGCTGCCGGTCCCGATCGGGCTCACGCCGTCGAGCAGGGCCGCCTCCTCGCGGAACAGCTCCTCCGTGTACTCGGGGGTATCCATGTCGTACGAGGTCATGCCCTCCACCGCGACCGATCCGTTCTCGTCCCAGATGGTTGCCAGCAGCTTGATCGTGGCGAGCATCGAGTCGGGGGCCGCTCCCCCGAACATGCCGGAGTGCGAGGCGTGATCGAGTGTCGAGACCTTGAGGTGGAACTTGACGTTGCCGCGGAGGGCGATGGTGAGCGCGGGCGTCGTGGTGTTCCAGTTGTCCGAGTCGGCGACCACGATCGCGTCTGCGGCCAGCTGGTCGTGGTGGTCGACGAGGAAATTCTTGAACGAGCGCGAGCCGTTCTCCTCCTCGCCCTCGATGAAGACCGAGAGTCCGAGATCGAAGTCGGATCCCAGAACGGCGGTGAGGGCGCGAATGGATGCGACGTGCGCCATCACTCCGGCCTTGTCATCTGCCGCTCCCCGGCCGTAAATGCGGTCGCCGCGCACGGTCGGCTCGAACGGTGACGAGTCCCAGTCCTCGTCCTTTCCGGGGGGCTGTACGTCGTGGTGCGCGTATAGCAGGATGGTGGGCTTGCCGTTGCGCGCCGGTCGCGACGCGAGCACTGCAGGCTGGCCGAGGCCGTCTCCGGTCGCATTCTTGGCCTGTGAGATCTCAACCGACTCGAAGACGTCGAGCCCCTCGAGGAGTGCCTTGACGGCTGCGGCGCTGTCGGCAACGTGGGACGGATCGAAGCCGTCCCACGAGACGGACGGGATGCGAACGAGGTCCGACAGGTCGGCGATCGCCCGCGGAAGTCCGGCCTGGACGGCGTCGGTGAGCTGCTCGAGCAGTTCGATTGCGGTACTGGGCGATCCCGATTCGGTCATGCGAGTAATCTTAAGGCTCCCGTTGATAGAAGGACTTCTCGTGGCCAAGCAGGTACAGAGCGAAGCGGACCGCGCCGCGGCCGAGGAACTCGCCAACAATCCGATCGCCCCCAAGGGTCACGCGACCCCGACGCGCAAGGAACGCGAGGCCGCCCGAAAGCGACCGCTCGTGGGTGGCAAGACTCCCGAGGCGCGGGCACTGTCGAAGGACCAGCAGCGCACGCAGCGCGAGAAGGCCCGCATCGGCATGGCCAACGGCGAGGAAAAGTATCTCCCCCTCAAGGACCGGGGCCCGCAGAAGCGCTTCATCCGCGACTACATCGACTCCCGCTGGGGCTTTGGCGAACTCGCCATCCCCCTGCTGGTGCTGTATTTCATCATCAGCTTCATCGGCGCCGCGTACACGGTCGCGCTGGAGATCGGGCTCTACGCCGCGGTTGCGCTCGTCGTGATCGACTGCATCGTCGCGACGGTGCTGGTTCGTCGCCGGCTCGCGGCCAAGTTCGGCGCGGGCAACGTCGACCGCATCGGTCTCTATGCCGCTACCCGAAACTTCCAGTTGCGCGCGATGCGCATCCCGAAGCCACAGGTCAAGCGCGGCCAGTACCCGAGCTAGTTTGAGCGAAGCCACGCGAGGCGGTTGGAGCGCCTGGCGCTGCTCGACTTTGCAACAAATGCTCCAAGACCAGGGGTTTGCAGCAACTACTGCAAATTCGATGGTGCCGACTCGGGTTAGCTCGAGCGCAGACGCGCCAGTTCGCGATTGATCGATCGCGCCCAGAACGGGCCGCGGTAGAGGAACGCCGTGTAGCCCTGCACCAGGGTGGCGCCGGCCGCGAGGCGAGCCGCGACATCCGCGCCGGTCTCCACTCCCCCGACCGAGATCACACAGAACTCGGGGGGCACGACCGCGCGAACGAGTCGAAGCACGTCGAGGGATCGTCCCGCGAGCGGCGCACCGGAGAGCCCGCCGGCGCCCGCCGACGCGACGACCGAAGCGGATGTCACGAGGTTGTCCCGCGACAGCGTCGTGTTGGTCGCGATCAGGCCAGCTAGGCCCAGCTTTACGGCGAGCTTCGAGATCGACGTCACCTGTTCATCTGTCAGATCCGGCGCGATCTTCACGAGCACGGGGACGGTTCCGGCCGCGGCGGCGACCGCAGTCAGGAGCGGTTGCAGCCTGTCGAGCTCCTGAAGGCCGCGCAGACCGGGAGTGTTGGGCGAACTGACGTTGACGACCAGGTAGTCCGCGAGAGGCGCGAGCTGCCGCGCACTCGCCAGGTAGTCGTCGATTGCCGCCTCGACCTCGACGACACGGCTCTTGCCGATGTTGATTCCGATGATGGGCCGATTGCGACCCCGACGCACCCGCTCGATGCGGCTCGCGACGACCGCTGCGCCGTGGTTGTTGAACCCCATCCGGTTGATCACGGCGCGGTCGGGAATAAGCCGAAAAAGCCGCGGCCGCTCGTTGCCGGGCTGGGCGATCGCGGTAACAGTTCCGACCTCCACGTGCGAGAACCCGAGCGCGCGAAGTCCGAGGATGGCGAGACCCTCCTTGTCGAAGCCCGCGGCGACGCCGAACGGCGACGAGAAGTGCAGGCCGAGTGCGTCAACGGCAAGCCCGGGTACCGGACGCGTGAACGCCGCGGCGACCTGACGAAAGACGGGAAGTCCGAGAATCCGGATCACCGCGAAGGCGAGGCCGTGCGCCCGCTCGGGATCCATGTGCCTGAGGACCAGGCGAAAGAGTGCGCGATACATGCCGGGATCAGGCTACCGGCTGGGGCGAGGGACTCAGTCGGCGTCGGCCGTGTCGTGCTCGACGCGCAACAGCGTGATTGCTGTCTCGAAGTCTTCCAACGATTCGAAGGCCTGGTAGACGCTCGCGAATCGAAGGTATGCCACCTCGTCGAGCTCGCGCAACGGCGCAAGAATCGACAGCCCGATGTCGTTGGCCTCAATCTGCGAGGCGCCGGTCGCGCGGATGGTCTCCTCGACCTTCTGGGCGAGGACCGCGAGATCAGTGTCCGTGACGGGGCGTCCCTGGCAGGCCTTGCGCACGCCGCTCACGATCTTCTCCCGGCTGAACTGCTCGATCACGCCGTTGCGCTTGATCACGGTGAGGCTGGCGGTCTCGGTGGTCGAGAAGCGTCGTCCGCACTCCGGGCACTGCCGGCGTCGCCGAATTGACAGTCCATCGTCGCTCGTTCTCGAGTCGATGACGCGGCTGTCTGGGTGGCGGCAGAAGGGGCAGAACATGGCGTATACAGGATACGTCAGCGAGCGTCGCTAAGCCCGGAAGCGCGCTTCCACCGCGTCGCCGTGGGCTGGCAGGTCCTCGGCGTGCGAGAGCGCCACGACCTGCTTCTCGACCGCGGCGAGAGCGTCCCGGTCGTAGCGCACGACCTGTTGCGGGCGCAGGAACGTGTACGCGCCAAGGCCGGAGGCAAAACGCGACTGGCCGCCCGTGGGCAGAACGTGGTTGGAGCCGGCGAGATAGTCGCCGAGGCTGACCGGTGAATACGCGCCAAGGAAGATCGCGCCCGCGCTCTCGATCAGGTCGAGCACGCTCCCGGGCTCCTCGGTCTGGATCTCGAGGTGCTCCGGGCCGTAGGCGTTGCTGAACGCGGCAGCCGCCACCAGGTCGTTGACGAGCACAATCGCCGACTGCGGTCCCTTGAGCGCAGCGGTGACGCGTACCGACGAGTGGGTGGATGCGGCGAGCCTGTCCAACTCGGCCGAGACGGCAACGGCCAGCTGCTCGGAGGGCGTGACCAGCACCGCCGCGGCGTGCTCGTCGTGCTCGGCCTGACTGACCAGGTCTGCGGCGACCAGGCGAGCATCCGCCGTCTCATCCGCGATGATCAGGATTTCGGTCGGTCCAGCCTCTGAGTCGATCCCGACGTCGCCGCGAACGAGCCGCTTGGCCGCCGCCACGTAGACATTGCCCGGACCCGTGATCAGGTCGACCGGGTCGAGCGTGAGTTCGGCAACCCCGTAGGCGAGCGCGCCGATTGCTCCCGCTCCACCCATCGCGTAGACCTCCTCGACACCGAGCAGCCCGGCCGCGCCAAGGATCGTGGGGTGAACCGCCCCATCGAACGCCTTCTGTGGCGGCGACGCGATCGCGACCGATCCGACCCCGGCAACGTGAGCCGGGACCACGTTCATGACCACGCTCGACGGGTACACCGCCTTGCCCCCGGGCACGTAGAAACCGACCCGGGTGATGGGCTGCCACCGCTGGATGATCTCGGCGCCGGCCGCCAGTTGGGTGACGGTCGGCTCGGGCACCTGTGCCTTCGTCGCTGTGGTCACGCGATCGATGGCTTCCTCGAGCGCGCCGCGCACGACCGGGTCGAGGCGCTTGATCGCCTCCGCGATTTCCGCGGCGTGGACGCGAATCTGCAGGGGCCGGACGCCGTCGAACCGCTCGGCCTGGTCGAGTAGGGCGTCGGTCCCCCGTGCCCGGACATCCGCGATGAGTTCGGCGGCGGCCACGGATGCGGAGGTCACGTCGATGCTCGCGCGAGGGGCAAGTCGAGCGAGCTCCGCTCGCGTGGACTGGGTGTTGCGAAGATCAAGGGTGTGCATCATGGCCTGACAATGCTACCGAGCGGCGAGGGGTGGTCCGGTTGGCGGAATAGTCGTGCGCACAGCACACTTGAATCAAGCGTATGAGCCAGGAAAAACAGGATCCCGAACCGCAGGAAGTTGCCGTCGATGATCTCGACGCCTTCAAGCGGGTCTTTCGGCGTCACGCGGCGGGAGTCGCCGCGGTTACCGCACTCGGTCCGGATGGCAAGCCGGTGGGATTCACGGCGACGTCGCTCGCCTCGCTCGCCGCCGTTCCCCCGCTTGCCACGTTCAACATGGCACAGGTCGCCAGCGCCTGGCCCGCCATGACGGTGGGCAACCACGTCGCGATCCACACCCTCGGTCCGCGTACCCGGCACCTCGCGGAGAAGCTCTCGGCCGATAATTCGGTGCGTTTCGAGGGCAACCACTGGAAGCCCGGCCTCTACGGCGTCCCCATCCTCGAGGGTGTTACCTCGTGGATGCTGGGCAGGATCATCGAGGTCCATCCGGTCTTCAACAACGCGGTGATCGTGGTCCAGATCGAGACCGGCGCCCTCGGACCGGAGGACGAGGCGCTGCTCTACCACGAGCGTTCGTACCGCTCCCCCGGCAGCGTCGTCTAGTTCCCGGCGTTTTGCTCCGTTTGGGACAAATCCACCCGGGCGCGCAGGTGAAATCGTCCCAAACGGACGAAAACACCGAGGCCTGTCCGCCTAGTTCAGGCAGCTGGGGCCGAGCAGCGACTTGAGTTCGCCGTATAGATCCGCGGATACCGTGACCGGGTACGGGATCTCGAACATCCGCGCGGTCTCGCCGCGGACCAGCTTCAATCGCACCTCGTTATCGCCCGAGTGCCGGATGAGCACGTCGTTCAGGGCGCTCACGATTTCGGTCGTCGCGCGGAACTCCGGCACCGAGATGACGAGCGGTCCGCTGCCGAGCCCGGCGCCGACATCCGGCGAGAACATGCTCACCGCGTGCAGATTCATGCCGTCATCCCGAACGCTGACGCGACCCTTGATGACGACGACCGAATCGCTCGCGAGAGCGGGCGCGAACTCCTGGTAGGTCTTGCCCATGAACATCACGGTGATCTCCGCGCCGAAGTCTTCGACCGTGACCATGCCGTACTGGTTGCCGGACTGGCGCGCTGTGCGATGCTGCACGCTCGTGAGCAGGCCGGCGATGGTGACCGTCTCGCCGTCGCTGGCCGCCTCTCCGCCGAGCAGCTCCGTAATGGTCAGTGAGGCGTGTTTCGCCAGCTGGGCCTCGAGGCCGGCGAGCGGATGATCGGAGACATAGAGTCCCAGCATCTCCCGCTCGAACGCGAGCTTGTCCTTCTTCGACCATTCCGGTCGGTCCGGCACCCGGCCGGATTCCTGCGGCTCATCGAAGAGGCTGTCGAAGTCGAATCCGGCCTGGCCGGTGGCCTCCGTCCGCTTGACGTTGACCGCGCCCTCGACCGCATCCTCGTGGATCTCCAGCAGCGCGCGCCGGGTGCTCCCGAGCGAGTCGAACGCTCCCGCCTTGATCAACGACTCGACGGTGCGCTTGTTTGCGACCTGCACCGGCACCTTGTTCAGGAAGTCGTAGAACGACTCGAAGCGACCCTTCTCCTCACGAGCGGCACGGATGCCCTCGACCACGTTGTAGCCGACGTTGCGCACCGCTCCGAGGCCAAACCGGATGTCGCCGATGCTCCGATCGATCTCGGCGGGCACCGCCGTGAAGTCGACGAACGACTCGTTGACATCCGGCGCGAGCACCCGGATGCCCATCCTTCGGCACTCGTTCAGGTACATGCCGAGCTTGTCCTTGGAGTCGCCGACACTGGTCAGCAGGGCCGCCATGTATTCGGCTGGATAATTCGCTTTGAGGTACGCGGTCCAGTAGCTGAGCACGCCGTAGCCCGCGCTGTGCGCCTTGTTGAACGCGTAGTCCGCGAACGGCATCAGCGTGTCCCAGAGCTTGTCGATGGCCGGCTTCGAGTAGCCGTTGGCCTTCATGCCGGCACCGAAGCCCTCGCGCTGCTTGTCGAGGACCTTCTTGTCCTTCTTGCCCATGGCCTTGCGCAGGATGTCGGCCTGGCCGAGCGTGTAACCGGCGACCTTCTGCGCCGCCGCCATGACCTGCTCCTGGTACACGATCACGCCGTAGGTCACGGCCAGGATCTCGCGCAGCGGCTCCTCGAGCTCCGGGTGGATGGCGTCGATGTCCTGCAGGCCGTTCTTCCGCAGCGCGTACTTGGTGTGCGACTCCATGCCCATCGGGCCGGGCCGGTACAGCGCGATGACGGCCGAGATGTCCTCGAAGTTGGTGGGTTTGAGTTGGCGCAGGAGCGACCGCATCGGGCCACCATCCAGCTGGAAGACTCCGAGCGTGTCACCGCGGGCGAGCAGGTCGTAGGTCTTCTGGTCGGCATCCAGATCGAGGTCTTCGATCACGAGCTTCTCGCCCGTGTTCTTCTCGATCATCTTGAGGGCGTCCTCGATGATGGTGAGGTTGCGGAGGCCCAGGAAGTCCATCTTGATCAGCCCGAGCGACTCAAGCGGCGGCTGGTCGAACTGCGTGATGATGGCGCCATCATCCTCGCGCTTCATGATCGGGAGCACGTCCAGCAGCGGCTCCGCCGACAGGATCACCCCGGCGGCGTGGACGCCCCACTGCCGCTTGAGGTTCTCGATCCCGATCGCCATGTCGAAGACCTTGGCCGCCTCGGGGTCGGTCTCGATGACCGCGCGGAAGTCGTTGCCCTCCTTGTAGCGCGGCGAGGCCTTGTCCATGATCTCGCCGAGCGAGATGTCCTTGCCCATGACGGGCGCGGGCATGACCTTGGTCAGCTTCTCGCCGATCGCGTACGGCATCCCGAGTACACGCGCGCTGTCCTTGAGCGCCTGCTTCGCCTTGATCGTTCCGTACGTGACGATCTGGGCGACGCGGTCGTCGCCGTACTTCTCCGTAACGTAGCGGATGACCTCGGGCCGCCGCCGATCGTCGAAGTCGACGTCGACGTCGGGCATGCTCACGCGCTCGGGGTTGAGGAATCTCTCGAACAGCAGGCCGTGAGCCAGTGGGTCCAGCTCGGTGATGCCCATGGCGAAGGATGCCATCGACCCGGCGGCCGAGCCTCGGCCCGGCCCGACGCGAATTCCCTGCGCCTTCGCCCATCCGATGAAGTCGGCGACGACCAGGAAGTAGCCGGGGAACCCCATCTGCTTGATGACGTCGACCTCGTACTGCGCGCGCGCGAGCTGCTCGGTCGTCGGCGCCCCGTGGAAGCGGTGCTGCATGCCGTCGGCCACGGCCTTCTCGAAGAAGCTGGCCTCCGTCTCGCCCTCCGGCACGGGAAACCGGGGCATGAGGTTTCGATGCTCGAAGCTGACGTCCACCCGCTCCGCAATGAGCAGCGTGTTGTCGCAGGACTCCGGATGATCACGGAACAGTGCGCGCATCTGCGCGGCCGACTTGAGGTAGAACTCCTCGGAGTCGAACTTGAACCGGTTCGGGTCATCCAGCGTCGACGCCGACTGAACGCAGAGCAGCGCGGCATGGGCGCCGGCGTCGCCCGAGTTCGTGTAGTGCAGGTCGTTGGATGCGACCAGCGGCAGGTTCAGCTGCTTCGCCAGGCGCAGCAGGTCGTTCATCGTGCGCTTCTCGATGTCGATGCCGTGGTCCATGATCTCGGCGAAGAAGTTGCCCTTGCCGAAGATGTCCTGGAAGTCGGCCGCGGCCTTGAGCGCCTCGTCGTACTGGCCGAGCCGCAGTCGGGTCTGCACCTCGCCGCCGACGCAGCCGGTCGTTGCGATGACGCCCTTCGCATATCGGCTCAGGAGCTCGCGATCCATTCGGGGCTTGAAGTAGAACCCCTCCATCGAGGCGAGCGACGACAGCCGGAAGAGGTTGTGCATCCCCTCGTTGTTCTCGGCGAGGAGCGTCATGTGCGTGTAGGCGCCCGAACCACCGACGTCGTCGGAGGACTGCGTGCTCGTCCCCCAGCGGATGCGGGACTTGTCGCCGCGCGCGGTGCCCGGCGTGATGTACGCCTCCGTGCCGATGATGGGCTTGATCCCCGCGGCCGTTGCCTTCTGCCAGAACTCGTATGCGCCGAACATGTTGCCGTGGTCGGTGACCGCGATCGCGGGCATCCCCGCCTCGGCGGCGGCTTCCACAAGCGGCCCGATTCGCGCCGCGCCGTCCAGCATCGAGTACTCGGAGTGCACGTGAAGATGCACGAAATTGTCGGCGGACGAAGGCAAGATATCTCTCTGGTCGCTGAGGGTGTCCTCCAGCTTAAGCCCGTGGCTCTACGACTCGCGGAGAACGTCCAACGCGTGTTGAAGATCGGCCGGGTAATTCGATTCGAACTCGCGCTGCTCGCCCGACGTGGGGTGTCGGAAGCCGAGTTTCATCGCGTGCAGCCACTGCCTCGTGAGTCCGAGCCTGGCGCTCAGGGTGGGATCTGCCCCGTACATGGCGTCGCCGACGCACGGGTGATGCTGGGCCGCCATGTGCACGCGAATCTGATGCGTCCGGCCCGTCTCGAGGTGGATTTCGAGCAGTGACGCGCCCGGAAACGCCTCGATCGTTTCGTAGTGGGTGACCGAGTCCTTGCCCTCTGCTGTGACGGCGAATTTCCAGGAGCTGCCGGGATGCCTACCGATGGGCGCATCGATCGTGCCCGCCAGCGGGTCGGGATGTCCCTGCACGACGGCGTGATAGATCTTCACGACCTCGCGGTCGTGGAACTGGCGCTTGAGTTCGGTGTACGCGCGGTCGCTCTTCGCGACGACCATGAGTCCGCTCGTGCCCGCGTCCAGCCGGTGCACGATGCCGGCGCGCTCCGCGGCTCCCGAGGTGGACACCCGGATGCCGGCGGCCGCGAGAGCTCCGAGAACGGTGGGTCCCTCCCAGCCGAGCGATGGATGCGCGGCGACACCGACCGGCTTGTCGACGACCACGAAATCGTCATCCTCGTACACGATCCGGAGATCGCTCACCGGCGTCGAGGTCACGGTGAGCGGTTCCCGCTGCTGCCATTCCACCTCGAGCCACGCACCGGCGATGAGGCGATCAGACTTCCCCGCGAGTACGCCATCGATCGTCACGCCACCCGACTCGGCGACCTCAGCCGCGAACGTCCTCGAGAATCCCAGTAGCTTCGCGAGGCCCGCGTCGACGCGCTCGCCCGCCAGCCCATCCGGCACAGGAAGGCTCCGCGATTCCATTCCGGCTACTTCGAGCTGTCGGTAGCCGACGTTTTCGGAGCCGCGGCGATCGGCTTGCGCGCGCGGTGCCCATCGAGGCGAACGCCGAGGATCGTCAGAAGAATGAACAGACCCATGCTGATCACGATGGCGCTGTCCGCGATATTAAAGATCGCCGGAAAACCGATGACCTGAATGAAGTCGACGACGTGCCCCTCACCGAAGTGCGGAGGGCGCAACAGGCGGTCGCTGAGGTTCCCGAGGGTTCCACCGAGCAGCAGCCCGAACAGGATGCTCCAGGCGAACGATCGGATTCGACGCGCGTACAGGATGATGAACACCGCAACCGCGGCGGCAACGATCGAGAACAGCCAGGTCATGCCGGTCCCCAGCGAGAACGCGGCTCCGGAATTCTTGACGTAGTGGAACTGCAGGATATCGCCAAGGATGTTGACCTGCTGGCCCTCGGTCAGGTTCTTGACGATGAAATACTTTGCGGTCTGGTCGAGGGCATAGACGCCTAACGCGACGAGGGCCAGTACGACGAGAACTCGAATGCTGAGTCTCGAGGCACTGGCCTTCGCGCGCGAATCAGTTGCCGGCAAAGCCCGGGTAGTTGGCGGGCGGCGGCGCAATCTGGCCACCGTAGTTCTGGCCCTGTACCGCGGCGGCCGGGGCGCCCGCTCCGGTCAGGACTGCGGAATTCGAGTCGAGCTCGCGGAGCTGGCCCTCGATGTAGCCCTTGAGCTTGGAGCGGTATTCGCGCTCGAAGTTGCGAAGCTCTTCGATTCGGCCCTCGAGCGCGACGCGCTCCTGGTCGAGCGATGAGATGCGCTCCCGGGTCTGCGTCTGGGCCTCTTCGACGAGTCGGGCGGCCTGGGCGTTTGCATCCTCGAGGGCACGACCGGCCTGGGTGGTGGCTTCGTCGAGGGCACGACCGGCCTGGGTGTTGGCTTCCTCAACGACGCGACCGGCCTGGGCGTGACCTTCGGCGATGAGTGCGTCACGCTTCTCGACACCCTCGCGTACGTGCTCCTCGTGGAGGCGACGGGCCAACTGAAGGAGGTTGTTGGTGTTGCTTGGGTCGATGCTCGGATCGTTCGCCGCAGCAGCCTGGAAGGGTGCCTGAGCAGGCACCGGTGCGGGCGCGGATGCGACGGGCTGGTCGAAACCGGTCGGCGCGGGCTGTGCTCCGCTGCGCTGAAGTTCGCTGATGCGGGAGTCGCTAGCAATCAATCGCTGGCGAAGCTCCTCGTTCTCCTGGTTGAGGCGGCGAAGCTCTACGACGACCTCATCGAGAAAGTCATCGACCTCGTCCTGGTCGTATCCCTCGCGGAATTTGGTCGGTTGGAACCGCTTGTTGACAACATCTTCCGGTGTCAAAGCCATCGCCGTCACCTCAATAACTTTCTCTCAAATCAGTGTGAGCGGTCATCGTCAAACAGGTGTTTTCCGACGAACCGTGTCCCACAGTGCACGATCAATACTCGACCGCTTGGACGCGTTCGAACTGTAACGAACAGCTAACGCTAGCAACGTTACCCACGGGTGCGTTCAACGGTTGCAACCCCCAGAGTACCCCTGTGAACTCCCGGCGCCAGATTCACACCAGTTTTGGGGGTTATTGCTGGAAGAAGGATGCCTCGAGTTCTCCGTCGACGGTGGCGGGTTCGCCACTCACGGCGACGTGCGCCGGCGACAGCAGGAAGACCTTGTTGGTGACCCGCTCGATCTTGCCGTAGAGGCCCTGCGAGAGACCGCTGGCGAAGTCAATAAGGCGCTTCGCGTCGGGCTCCGACATCTGCGAAAGGTTGATGATGACCGGGATGCCCTCGCGGAAGTTCTCGGCGATGACTTGCGCATCCTTGTACTGGCGCGGGTGCACGGTGAGGATCTCGTTCATGTCTCCTGACCCTGTGGTCTTGGCCGCCGTTCGTCGCAGCGGGGTCACTGGCGCGCGACCAGCAGATGGCGCCGCATGGGCGACCGGTGCGATGGGCGCCGATGGCCCCTCGTCCTCGTAGTCGAACTCCTCGTCGGCAAGACCGAGATAGACCATTGTCTTGCGCAGTGGGTTTGCCATTGTGTGCCTCCTGGAAATACTGGTTGTTGCGAAGTCTCTAATGCTGAGATTAACCGGCGTCCGGGCGATTCCCGGTGATTGCCGTTCCGATGCGCAGGTGTGTCGCACCCTCGGCCACGGCCTCGCGAAAGTCTCCGGACATCCCCATCGACAGCGCATCGGCATCCGGCGCAACCCGACGCAGCCGTTCCGATGCCTCTCGAACTCGTGCGAATGCGGCTCTCGGTTCCTCGCCCAGCGGTGCGACGGCCATGAGACCGCGCAGGGTCAGGGCATCCGAGGCGAGCACCCGCTCGGCCAACTGCTCGAGTCCATCGGGCGCCACTCCCCCGCGACCCGGGTCGTCGGTGAGATTCAGCTGAAGGAAGACCTGGAGTGGAATTCTCGCGGCGCCCAGGGCATCCACCAGAGACGCACGGTCGACGGACTGCACGACGCTCGCGTATTCGAGCACGGCCCGCACCTTGTTGCTCTGCAGCTGCCCGATGAAGTGCCAGGTGAGGGCAAGGTCACGAAGCTGGGCCGCCTTTGGGCCGGCGTCCTGCTGTCGATTCTCCCCGACATCCGTCACGCCAAGCGCGGCCAGCTCGCGCACGAGGGAGGCCGGGTGGAACTTGGTGACCACGATCGTTGTGATGGCGGACGGATCCCGTCCCGCCTCGACCGCCGCATCCGCAACCTGGGAGCGAACACGCGAGAGTCGCTCCTCGAGCGTTCCCGAATCCTCGTTCACGCGCCGCTACTTCAGGAAGTCGGGAACGTCCAGGTCGTCGTCATCGTCGTCGAAGGCGTGGTCGACGGGCGCCGTAACCGGGTGTTCGCCCTCGCTCCATCCGGCACCCGCCTCTGCCGCGTTCTCCTTGATGGGTGCACCGGCCCCAACGAAGCTGCTGCGACGGGTGTCGCGGCTCTTCACCGAGGGTTCGCCGCCGTCAAATCCGGCCGCAATCACGGTGACCCGAACCTCGTCGCCGAGGGTGTCGTCGATGACGGCACCGAAGATGATGTTGGCCTCGGGATGCACGGCCTCCTGAATCAGGCGCGCGGCGTCATTGATTTCGAAGATGCCGAGGTTGGATCCGCCCTGGATCGAGATAAGCACGCCGTGCGCACCATCGATGCTGGCCTCGAGCAGGGGTGACGCGACAGCGAGTTCCGCCGCCTTGATGGCCCGATCGGCTCCACGTGCTGAGCCGATACCCATGAGTGCGGAGCCCGCGCCCTGCATGACCGACTTCACGTCGGCGAAGTCGAGGTTGATGAGCCCCGGAGTCGTGATCAGGTCGGTAATGCCCTGAACGCCGGCAAGGAGTACCTGGTCTGCCGTCGCAAAGGCCTCGAGCATGCTCATGCCACGATCGCTGATTTCGAGCAGGCGATCGTTGGGGACGACGATGAGGGTGTCGACCTCGCTCTTGAGCGACGAAACCCCCGCCTCGGCCTGGGCCGATCGGCGCTTGCCCTCGAACTCGAACGGCTTGGTGACGACACCGATGGTCAGCGCGCCGATGGACTTTGCGATGCGCGCCACAACGGGCGCTCCGCCGGTTCCGGTGCCGCCGCCCTCTCCGGCCGTGACGAACACCATATCTGCGCCCGCGAGTGCTTCTTCGATCTCCTCGGCGTGGTCCTCCGCCGCGCGACGGCCGACCTCCGGATCGGCGCCGGCGCCGAGTCCGCGGGTGATCTCACGCCCGACGTCGAGTTTGACGTCCGCGTCGCTCATCAGGAGCGCCTGGGCGTCGGTGTTGATCGCGATGAATTCCACACCTCGAAGGCCGAGCTCGATCATCCGGTTGACGGCGTTGACGCCGCCGCCGCCGATGCCGACCACCTTTATGACCGCTAGGTAGTTCTGGTTCGATGTCACTTTGTCCGGCCTCCGCTGGCACTGCTGTCCATATGGGCATGACTGCAACCTTCAACCTCTAGCTGAAGATTAAAGTTATGCTCAGTATGTATTTCCTGCATTGAAGGTAAGTCGTCGCGGGCGAATGAGCTCTCAGGCGCTCCGCGTGTCACCGATATGCACAGCCCTACGGCTTGGGCGTGGGAGTCGACGTGGGGACCACCTGGGCCGGACCACAGGCGAGCGCGAGCGGCGCGGTCACGTTGAGCACGGGCTGGCCGACACACCGCTTCAACAGGATGGCAAGGGCGGTGGCTTTCAGGTCCGACTGGGTCGCACTCCCCCAGATGATCGTCTGGTTGCCCTGCGTAAGGGTCAGGCTCACGTTGTCCAGTGTGGTCGCCGAGATCGACCCGACCTGGGCGAGAACCGACGTCGGCATGGCGAGCAGCACCTTGACGGCGGCCGCAAACCCGGCACTGCTTACGCCCGACTTTCCAATCTGGATGACCGGAAGACCCGCCGGCGTCGCCGATGTCGCAAGGACCACCCCGGCGGGGTCAACCTGCTCATAGCTCGACCCCGTGCGCAGCGCGCCGATCGCCTTCCGCTCGACGATGCGAACGACAAGCGTGTCCGGGGGGACGACCTCCGTGACGTAGCTGCGAATGAGGATGATGTGCGAGAGCTCAGACCGAATTCTTCCGTCATCGAGCAGGGCGAGCGGGGTCCCGAGCTGGCTCGACAGCGCATCCTGCACGGTAGGGGCCTGGATGGCGGTCGTGCCCTCGACCCGGATCGTCCGCAACGCGAGGATCGGCGAGAACACGGCGATCGCCAGAACGGCGACGAGCGCGGTCACGACGCCGATTGCGCCCACGATTGCGAGCCTGCGGCGCCGGGTGCCACGAGTGAAACGGCGCGCCTGGGCGCGTGCGGCTCGCCGCTCGGCACTCCCCGTGGCCCTCGACTGCCTCGGCGGCTTCTCCGCGCGCGCCACGGTGACCTTAGCGGCGGGTCGGGCAAGGGGTGTCACCCGGTTGCGCGACGGATCCGGCGCCACTGTCCGGTCTGGCCTTCGCCGAGCGGGCGGCTGTCCGGACGGCTTGGGAGCCGGATCGAACCCCTCTGGGCGTTTCACGCAGGCCGTTGCCCGAGGGACGCGAGAATCTGGGGCACGATCCGGTACACGTCGCCGCAACTCAGCGTCATGATGATGTCGCCATCCTCGGCCAGCGCGGCGGCACGGTCGGCGGCCTGCTGCCAGTCGGGCAGATAGTCCACTCGTGCGGGATCCGTAAACCGTTCGGCGACCAGAGCGCCCGTAACGCCGGGGACGGGATCCTCCCGCGCGCCGTAGACGTCGAGGACGATGGTGTGATCGGCGAGGGACTCGTAAGCCTCCGCGAACTCACCCGCCATCATCTTCGTGCGCGAGTACAGGTGCGGCTGATGCACCGCGATGATCCGACCATCGCCGACGACCGTGCGGGCGGCGCGGAGTGCGACCGCGACCTCGGTGGGGTGATGCGAGTAGTCGTCGTACACGCTGACCCCCCGAACCACGCCGTGCAACTCGAAGCGGCGCTCCGTGCCGCCGAATGTCTCGAGCCCCGCGACGATGCCGGCCGGGTCGAATCCCATCCCGACAAGGACCGCGAAGGCCCCCGCGGCGTTGCGAGCGTTGTGATGACCGGGCACGAGCAACCGGATTTCGTAATCTGCACCCTGCCAGGCAACGGAAAAGGTCACCGGACCGACCGTCGTGACGCTGTGCAGGCGCACGTCCGCGGTCTCGGCCTCGCCGAAGGTGATGATCCGCTTGCCGACCAGGCCCGCCGTCATCCGGACCGCACCGACGTCGTCACTCGAGGTCACAACGAGTTCGGATGCCGCGTTTGCGAAACGCACGAATGCCGCGTCAAATGCCTCGTGCGAACCATAGTGGTCCAGGTGGTCTGCGTCGACGTTGGTTACGAGGGCGACGGCAGTGTCGTACAGCAGGAAAGTTCCGTCCGATTCGTCCGCCTCCACGACGAAGATCTCGCCCTCGCCGTGCGCCGAACTCACACCGAGGGATTCGATCACGCCGCCGTTGACAAAACTCGGGTCGGCGCCCAGTTCCCGAAGGGCGGTGATGATCATTCCGGTGGACGTCGTCTTGCCGTGCGCACCCGCGACGGCGATGAGACGCTGCCCGTTGATCAGCCAGGCCAGCGCCTGCGAGCGGTGCAGGGTCGGGATTCCGCGCTCGACGGCCGCGAGATACTCGGGATTGTCTGGCCAGAGCGCGCCGGTGTAGACGAGCGTGTCGGCGTCGCCAAGGTTCGCGGCGTCGTGACCGATGGAGACCGTAGCGCCGAGCTCACGAAGAGCCTCGGTGTTGTGGTTCTCGCCGCGGTCGGACCCGGTAACCCGGTGACCGGCGGCGAGGAAGAGTCGCGCGATCCCGCTCATGCCGGACCCGCCGATTCCGACGAAGTGCAGGGAGCCGAGCTGCGCGGGCAGCTCCTGGGAGAGGTCGGGCTTGATCATCAGGGTCGATTTTACCGGGCGGCGCCCAGCACCAGGTCCGTCATGCGATCTGCTCCATCCCTGCTGCCGACCCGACTGATCGCCATGGACATTCGCTCGACCGCGTCGCGATCGCGAAGGAGCGGCACGAGCGTCGCGCGAATCCACTCGGGGGTGAAGGCGGCGTCATCGACCAGGATCGCGCCGCCAACCCGGACGGCGTCGGCCGCGTTGTACCGCTGCTCGCCATTGCCGACCGGGTACGGAACGAACACGGCCGGAAGCCCGACCGCCGCGAACTCGCTGAGAGTGACGGAGCCGGAGCGCGCCACGGCGAGGTCGGCGGCCGCCAGCGCCAACTCCATTCGGTCACAGTAGTTGAGGATGTGATAGTTGGCCCTGGGCGACTCGGGAAGCTCCGACCCGTTGCCGGCAATGTGCAGCACCTGCCAGCCGGTGGCGAGGATCGAATCAATCGCGTCGAACACCGCTCGATTGATCGATCGCGCTCCGGTCGAGCCACCCGTGACGAGCAGGGTTGGCTTCGCGGCATCCAGCCCAAAGAATTTCGCGGCGTCCGGGCGGCTCAGCGCACGGTCCAGCTGCTCGATCTCGCGGCGCAGCGGCATGCCGACCACCGTGGACGAGCGCAGGCGCGTCTCGGGAAACACGATCCCGACGCGGTCCGTGTAACGGGCTCCCAGCCGGTTCGCGAGACCCGCACGTGCATTGGCCTCGTGGATCACGAGCGGCACGCCGAGGGCACGGGCGGCGCGGTACGCCGGAGCGGAGGCGTAGCCGCCGAAGCCGACCACCACGTCCACCTTGCGGTCGACCAGGTAGCCCCGGGTCTGTGCGACCGCGCGACGGAACCGCCCTGGGAATGCGAGCGCCGCGCGACCGAGCCGTCGTGGAAACGGCAGGCGTTCGATGGTCAGCAGCTCATATCCGCGGTCGGGCACGAGACGCGCCTCCAAACCCTCCCTGGTGCCGAGCACGAGCACGGTGTCGGTTGGGTTTCGTTGCAGGATTCGATCCGCGACCGCGAGCAACGGGTTGACGTGCCCGGCGGTTCCACCGCCGGCAAGCAGGTAGGTCGTCACTCGTGCACCGGTTGATGCCGCGCAAACGAGAGGACGACGCCGATGCCAATGAGCGAGGCGATCAGGGACGACCCGCCCGCCGAGATGAGCGGTAACGGAACGCCGAGAACGGGAAGCAGTCCGAGCACCACGGCGATGTTCACGAACGCCTGGCCGATTAGCCAGATCATCACGCCGCTCGTCACGAACTTCGCGAACGGATCGCTCGACATGCGGATGATGCGGACGAACGCGATCGCGAGGACGACGAACAGCGCGAGCACCAGCACGGCACCGATGAAACCGAGCTCGTCGCCAATGATCGCGAAGATGAAGTCGGTGTCGGCATCCGGAAGCCAGCTCCACTTGACCTTGGATTCGCCGAGACCCGAGCCGAAGATCCCCCCGGACGCAATTCCCCACCAGGCGTGTACGGACTGCCAGCAGTCGCGCTTGTAGTCAGCGGCGTTCGTGCAGCCGCTGAGGAAGGCGCCGATGCGACTCGAACGCGAGGAGCCCACCTGGGTGAAGATGAGGGCGATCAGGCCGGAGACGACGACCGCGACCCCGACGATGCGAAGCCTCACCCCCGCATAGAACAGGCAACCGAGAACCACCATCCCCATGATGAGCGCTGTGCCGAGGTCCCGACCGAGCAGGACGAACCCGATGGCGACACCGGCGACCGGGGCGATGGGCAGGAAGACGTGTTTCCAGTCGTCGAGCAGGGAGCGCTTCCTGGCCAGGATCCACGACACCCACAGGATGAGCGCAAGCTTCACCAGTTCAGACGGCTGGGCCGTGAACGAACCAATCCGAATCCAGTTGCTGTTGCCCTGGAACGCGTATCCGATGCCGGGGACGAAGACGAGAAGCTGGAGCACCGACGTGCCGACGACCGCCGGCCAGGCCCACTTCTTCCAGAATCCGATCGGCATTCGCGACGCGATCAGCAGCAGCGGCACGCCGATCAGCGCGTACAGGCCCTGCCGGGTAAACGAACTAAAGAAGTCGTGTCCGGCGCTCGCGCCATCCTCGATCGACGACGACGACAGCACCATCACGAGGCCGAATGCGACCAGGAAGAGCGTGGTTCCGAGGAGCAGGAAGAACGTGCCCGTCTCGGCACCGAACACCCTCTGAACGACCACGATCGCCGCCGAACTGCCGGAACGCTTCTGGATGTCCGATTCTTCGGTCTCCGGATGCGCGCGCGAACTACCGCGCGGGCTCCGCGGATCCCGGGTCGTCGTCATCCGTTGTTCCTTCCAGCGCCTCGCGCACCGCTTTCGCGAACTGCTCGCCACGGTCCTTGTAGTCCGTGAACTGGTCCATGGATGCGGCGGCCGGCGCAAGCAGAACGACGTCGCCAGCCTTCGCCGCCGTCGCCGCTAGCCGTACGGCCGACGGCATCACATCCCTAGTTTCGGTCTCGTCGACCTCGAAGACGGCAACGGTGGGCGCGTGTCGCTCGAATGCCGAGAGGAGCGATGTGCGATCCGCGCCGATGACGACGGCCGCTGAGAGCCGCCCGGCGTGCAGTCGCACGAGTTCATCGACGTCGACGCCCTTGAGGAGCCCGCCGACGATCCACACCACCGAGTCGTGTGCGCGCAGCGATGCGGCCGCCGCGTGGGGGTTCGTCGCCTTCGAATCGTCGATCCAGATGACGCCGTCCCTGGTCGCGATGACCTCGGTGCGGTGCGAGTCCAGGCGGAAGCTGCGCAGGGCATCCCGCACCACCGTAGGCGACACGCCCAACGATCGAACGAGCGCGGACGCCGCAAGCACGTTCGCCACGCTGTGCGGAGCCCCGAGTCCGACGGAGTCGAGCTCGGCGCGCGTGGTCAGCTCGAGAGCGGTCGTCGCGCGATTATCGAGGAACGCGCGGTCGCACAGGATGCCGTCAACGACTCCGAAATCGCTCGGCCCGGGGGCATCGAGGCCGAACCCGATCGCGCGGGCCCCCTCGACAACTTCCGCGTCCTCGACCATCTGCCGGGTCGCCTCATCCGCGCGGTTGTAGATGGCCGCCACGCGCGTATTGGTGTACACCTTCGCCTTGGCGGCGCGATATTCGTCGCGCGAACCGTGCCAGTCGAGATGATCGTCGGCGAGATTGAGACAAACGCTCGCCCACGGCGACAGCGTGCCCTCCGGTGTCTGCCCCAGCCAGTGCAGCTGGTAGCTGGACAGCTCGACCACGAGGACGTCGAACCCGTCCGGGTACCGGACAGCGTCGAGGACGGGGATGCCGATGTTGCCGACCGCCGCCGCCCGGCGACCGTCCGCCTCGAGCATGTGGGTCGCGAGCTGGGTCGTCGTCGTCTTGCCGTTCGTTCCCGTCACGAGAATCCACTCGGCGGCAGGCAGAACCTTGTCGCGGAGGCGCCAGGCCAGTTCGATGTCGCCCCAGATCGGTGTCGCGTGCTCCGCCGCCCAGGCCAGGATGGGCGAGTCCGGATGAAAACCGGGTGATACGACGACGAGCTCCGGGGAAAAGTCGACGAACTCATCCGGAACGCTCCGGAGGTCGTGCTCGAGGTATCGCCCACCGATCACGTCGAGAAGCTGCCGCTGTTGGTCGCGCGCCGACGCCGCGAGGACGAACACCTTGGCGCCCAGCTCGATGAGGGTGTCCGCAACCGAGAATCCGGTGACGCCGAGCCCGAGGACCGCAACCCGCAGTCCGCTCCACTCGGAGTGCCAGCTGGTCAGCCCCGATACGCGCGCGGCCGACTCGCTCACGATGCGCGCGTGATCCACTCGAGATAGAACAGGCCGACGCCGAGCGCCACGAACATGGCGGAGATCAGCCAGAACCGCACGACCACGGTCACCTCGGCCCAGCCCTTCAGCTCGAAATGGTGCTGAAGGGGGCTCATCAGGAAGATTCGCCTACCGTGCGTGAGCTTGAAGTAGACCCGTTGCACGATCACCGAGCCGGTCACGATCAGGAAGAGACCGCCGATGAGGACGAGCAACAGCTCCGTGCGGCTCAGGATGGCGAATCCCGCGAGTGCCCCACCGAGGGCGAGCGACCCGGTGTCTCCCATGAAGATCTGCGCGGGCGAGGTGTTCCACCACAGGAAACCGATCAGCGCACCGGTGATACACGCGGCCGCAACCGCGATGTCGAGCGGATCCCGCACCGGATAGCAGAAGGGAGCGGCGTTCGGATCGAGCAGTCGGGCGTTGTTGAAGCAGGACTGGTTCGACTCCCAGAAACCGATGAAGATGTACGCGGCAAAAGCGAAGATCGAAGCCCCCGTCGCGAGCCCGTCGAGGCCGTCGGCAACGTTCACGCCGTTCGAGGCGCTCACGATCATGATGGTCGACCACAGCGCGAACAGGATGCCGCCGATCACGATGCCGAAGGTCATGAAGTCGAGCCAGTGGATGTCCCGTACGCCGGAAATGAATACCTCGGCGGCCTTGTGCGACGTCGCCGCAAATCCGGCCGGCGTCAGACCGTTCGCGTCGGGGAAGTTGAGAGCGATTACGGCGAAGATCGAAGCGACGATGACCTGCCCGGCGATTTTTGCCCAGCCGCCGAGACCCAGGCTTCGCTGACGACGCGTCTTCAGGAAGTCGTCGATGAATCCGACCACGCCCATCCCCACCATCAGGAAGAAGATCATCAGCCCGGCGATTGCCGGAATTCGGCGCTCGACGAGATGCCCAACCAGGTATCCGAGACCCGAGCCGACAATGAAAACAATTCCGCCCATGGTGGGTGTGCCGCGTTTGGCGTGATGGCTCTGCGGGCCGTCGTCCCGGATGAACTGTCCCCAGTTCAGTCGCTTGGCCAGGCGGGCGAACACGGGAGTCAGGAAGAGGGTGAAGGCGAGCGAGAAGCCGGCTCCGACGAGAAGGCCAATCATGCCGCAGACCCGACCGTGCTGACCCCGCCGAGCCGATCGCCGAGGAATCGAAGGTTCGCCGATTTTGACGATTTCACGAGCACAATGTCACCGGTGCCCAAGTCTTCACGGAGCAAATCGTATGCCTCATCCGGCGTCTCGACGAAAACGGACTCCCCGTCCCACGATCCCTCGAGGCCCGCGGCATTATGGATGTGGCGTGCCGCATGCCCGACCACGATCAGTTTGCGGATGTTCAGGCGAACCACGAGCCGACCGATCCGGTCGTGCTCCTCGTCGGAGTACTCCCCCAGCTCGGCCATCTCACCGAGCACCGCGATGGTCCGGTCGTTTTCCCCGCGCACCTGAGCCAGCGTCTTGAGCGCTGCGGCCATTGAGTCCGGGCTCGCGTTGTACGCGTCGTTGATCACGATCGCGCCGGAGGGGGGCAGCAACAGTTCCATCCGCCAGCGCTCGGCGCGAGCAACCGCCTCGATCGCCGCGACGGCCGCAGCGAGGTCAAGGCCGAGCTCGCGAGCGACCGAGAGGGCCGCGAGAGCGTTCTGCACGTGGTGCTCGCCGAGGATGCGAAGTCGGACGGGCATCCGTAGGTCGCCGACGACGAGAGTGAATCGCGTGCCCGTCGAGGTCGCCTCGATGTCCTCCGCGCGTACATCTGCGGTGGCCGACAGCCCAAACCAGCGCACCGTCGCCGCGGTCACGCCCGCCATCGCCGCAACCCGGTCGTCGTCGGCGTTCAGGAGCGCGACCGCGTCCGCACGCAAATCGGTCACCATTTCGCTCTTAGCCCGCTGAACGGCGTCGATTCCCCCGAACTCGCCCACGTGGGCGAGACCGACCTTGAGGACCACGCCGATGTCGGGGTTGGCGATCGCAACCAGGCGCGCGATTTCGCCCGCGTGATTCGCCCCCATCTCGACCACGAGGTATCGGGTGTCGTAGTCGATCCCGAGCATGGAGATCGGGGCACCCACGTGGTTGTTGAAGGACCCCTGCGGGGCGACGGTTGGCGCGAGGCCTCCGAGGATCGCCCGCAGCAGGTTCTTCGTCGTCGTCTTTCCGTTCGAACCGGTGATCGCTACGACGGACAGGGTCCCACCGGCCCGCACCCGGGCGACAATGTCGGTCGCCAGCGCGGCAAGCGCGGCCACGCCATCCGGTACGACGATCACGGGTGCGTCGAGCTCGAGCTCCCGCTCGGCAATCACCAGCGCCGCGCCGGCGGCGACCGCCGCCTCGGCGAACAGCGCCCCATCGGTCACCGCGCCGGGCAGCGCGAAGAAGATCGCGCCGGGGACGACGAGCCGTGAGTCGGTGTGCACGGGACCATCCACCGTCGCGTTCTGGTCCGTGCCAGCATCCAGTCGCCCGCCGACGATCTGAGCGATGTCGGCGAGGCTCAGCCGAATCACGCCCAGCCCGCCTCTCGAAGCGCCGCTCGCGCCTCGTCGCGCGCCGAATACGGGGTTCGAACACCCTCGATATCGCGGTAGTCCTGGTGTCCCGGCCCGGCCCAGAGGATGGAATCGCCCTCGGTTGCGAGAGCGACGGCGGCCCGAATCGCCTTCTCCGGCGGGCTCACCTCGAGGATCTGCGGCTGGTGCTCGGCGAGCAGTGCACCCTCGATCAGCACCTTCCGAATCGAGGCGGCATCCTCGAACCGGGGGTGATGATCGGTGATGACGAGAATGTCGGAGCCGTCCGCCGCGACGCGGCCCATCTCGAGCCGCTTCGACGCGTCGCGGTCACCGTCGGCGCCGAAGAGCATGATCGTGCGACCCGGGGTGAACTTGCGAACCGCGGCCAGGGTGTTGAGGAACGCGTCCGGGCTGTGGCCGAAGTCGACGTACACGGAGGGCCCATGCTCGCCCGAGACGCGCTCGGTGCGGCCGGGGAGATAGGCGACGATCCCATCATGCTCATCGAGCGCGTGGCCAATGGCCTCCAGCTCGAAGCCCGCCTCGACGAGCATGACAATTGCGAGAGCTGCATCGGCCGCCATGTGCCAGCCGATGAGCGGCACGCGCGTCGTGAGAGACCTGCCCTCCGGACCGGTCACGGTGAACTCGGTGTACGCCGCGCGCTCGTCATCGATGGTGACGATCCACTCCGCGTCGACACCCGCCGTCGCCGAGATCGTCGTGATCGGGATACGCGCGGCATCGACGATCCGCTGGCCCCACGCGGTGTCGAGGGATACCACTCCGCGCTTCGCCCGCTCGGGCTCGAAGAGCGCGAGCTTGGCCTGGAAGTACTCCTCCATGTCGGCGTAGTCGTCGAGGTGATCGTGACTGAGATTGGTGAAGGCGACGACATCGAACACGATGCCATCGACTCGGTTGCGGGACAGCGCCTGCGCGCTCACCTCGACCGCGACCGCGCGCACCTGACTCTCACGCATTCGGGCGAGGAGCGCGTGCATCTCGCTCGCTTCCGGCGTCGTCAGGCGGGAGACGACCGAGAGGTCGCCGATGTGCCGCTCGGAGGTCGAGCTCAGCCCGGACACCAGCCCGAGCTGCCTCAGGATGCCCTCCAGGAGGTAGGACGTGGAGGTCTTGCCGTTCGTTCCGGTCGTTCCAAAGAGAAGCGGGGGGCGCTCGGCGGTGCGGTAGACCCACGCGGAGATTTCGCCCAGCGCCTCGCGGGGTGACGGCACCACGAGAATCGGGAGCCCGGCGTCCTTGGCGATCCCTGCCCCCTCGGCGTCAGTCAGGATCGCAACGGCCCCACCGTCGCGGGCGGCTTGAGCGTAACTCGCACCATGACTATTCGCGCCTCGAATCCCCACGTAGAGGTCACCGGGATGCAGATCCGCAGTGCTGAGCGTCACGCCGCTGATCTCGACGCCGTCGCTCGAACCCTGCGCCGTGAGGCCGAATTCCTCGAGGAGCCCGGCGAGCGGGCGAGCCTGCGGATGCTCGGGGCGAAGGACCGGTGGGGTCCGATCGGTCACGCAATCCTCTTTCTGTGCCCGGCCCATTTTCTCAAATGGCCCATTCTCGCAAGTGAACAGTACTCACCAGGTTGTCTGGACGTATG